>CAYWYB010000302.1:0-6891 GCA_964462145.1 uncultured Rhodospirillaceae bacterium | reverse complement strand
CTTCCCTTATTATATGTCGACCTATGGTTTCCACACTATCCATGGCCGGGCGCCCGCCTTCGCCACCGGCGTCAAGCTGGCCAATCCGGAGATGGATGTCTGGCTGGTAACCGGTGACGGCGACGGTCTGTCCATTGGCGGCAACCATATGCTGCATGCCCTGCGGCGCAATGTGAACATGCAGATCATGCTGTTCAACAACGAGATCTATGGCCTGACCAAGGGGCAGTATTCGCCGACCTCGAAGCAGGGCACGCGCTCGCCCTCGACACCCATGGGTTCGCTCGATCGGCCGCTCTCGCCGGTGCTGTTCGCCTTGGGCGCCAATGCCTCGTTCGTGGCCCGCGCCGTTGATACGCAGCAAAAGCACATGCCGGGCATCTTGCAGCGGGCGCACGCCCATCAGGGCGCTTCGTTCGTGGAAATTTATACCAATTGCATCGTCTATAATGACGGCGCCTTCAGTTCCTTCGCCGAAAAGACCACCGCCGCCGATGGCGAGCTGGTGCTGGAAAATGGCCAGCCGATGATATTCGGCAAGGACAGCGACAAAGGCATTCGGATGAAGCCCGGCGCGATTGAGCTGGAAGTGGTGCAGCTTGGTGTTGACGGCATCACCGAGGCTGACCTGCTGTGCCATGACGAAACCAACCGGGTCCTGGCGGGTCTGCTGGGCGCCATGCGCAACCCGGATTTTCCGGTTGCCGTCGGTGTGTTGTATTGTGAAGATGCAGAGGCCTACGATAGTGCCGTTTATCAACAAGTTGATGCGGCCCGCCAAGCCGATGGCGTGGCTGATATCAATGCACTGCTGCGTAGCGGGGCGACCTGGACGGTAGGGGAATAAGTCCGGGACGACCCTTAAAGAGTAACCTTGCTGTTCCCAGCCGGGAAGAGCCGTACAAGAATAACAGGGGGTTAGGCTGTCCATGCCCATTCGCGTGGCTATCGTGGGCTCGGGCCCAAGCGGATTTTACACCGCCGAGGCTCTGGCCAAGTCGGATACCGACTGTCAGATTGATATTATCGAGCGTCTGCCGGCGCCGCATGGTTTGATCCGTTACGGCGTGGCGCCGGACCATCAGACCACCAAGAACGTTTCGCGGGCCTTTGACAAGACCGCCGCCCGTGACGAGGTGCGGTTCTATGGCAATGTGGACATTGGCCGGGACCTGAGCCTGGATGAACTGCGCGCCATGTACGACGCCGTGGTCATCGCCATTGGCTCGCCCGAGGATAACAAGCTGGGCATTCCCGGTGAGGATAAGGACGGCGTGATCGGTTCCGCCGCCTTTGTCGGCTGGTACAACGGCCATCCGGATTTTGTCGATCTGGATCCGAACCTGGATACCGCCAACGTCTGTGTTATCGGCAACGGCAACGTGGCCATCGATATTGCCCGCCTGCTGGTCAAGACCCGGGATGAGCTGTCACCATCCGACATTACCAACGATGCCCTGGACGCGATCCAGGCCTCGTCCATCACCGATGTCTACATGCTGGGCCGGCGCGGCCCGGTCGAGGCCAAGTTCACCAACGTGGAATTGCGCGAGATGGGCAAGCTGGAAATCTGCGTGCCGCAGATCGACGGCTCGATCATTCCCGATGCGGTGCCCGAGGATATGGAAATGTCCGATCGGGACCGCCGTCTGCGTGACAAGAACCTGGATACCTTGCGTGAATTCGCCCCCCGCGCGGCTGACGAGCTGCCCAAGCGGGTGCATTTTCAGTTCTTTGCCGCGCCCCGGGAAATCCTCGGCGGTGACAAGGTCGAAGGCATCCGCATGGAACGGACCGAGGTCGTCGACGGCCGCGCCGTCGGCACCGGCGAATTTTTCGAGATCGAGACCTCGTTGGTGCTGCCGGCGGTGGGCTACCGCTCCAGCGGTCTCGAAGGTCTGCCGTTCAACGATGATTGGGGCGTTGCCATTTCCGACGATGGCCGGGCCGGTGACGGCCTCTATGTCGTGGGCTGGATCAAGCGCGGCCCCACGGGCGTCATTGGCACCAATCGGCCGGACGGCCAGCAGGCCGCGAAGCAGATCCTGGAAGATATTCCCGCCGGCTCAAAGCCGGGCCGCGAAGCCTTGGAGGCCGCTATCGCCAAGAATGGCGGGCGTATTGTCAGCTATGATGATTGGCTGACCCTTGATGCGCACGAAAAGGCACAGGCCCGCGAAGGTGCGCCACGGGAGAAATTGATCACGGTCGCTGCGATGCTTGGGGTTCTGGACGGCGCCTAGTCGCCCGCGTAGGATCGGCGTATGTCTAGCTATTATCGCCCAACGGAACTGTCCCAGGCCCTTGTGGCCCTGGCTGAACATGAGCTGACCATTATTGCCGGGGCGACGGACTATTATCCGTCCCAGATTGGCCGGTGGACGGATCACGATATCCTGGATCTGAGCGCGATCGAGGCCCTGCATGCCATCGAAGCGGATGGAGGGCATTGGCGCATTGGCGCCATGACCACCTGGCGTGATCTGATGGATGCCGAACTGCCGCCCTGTTTCGACGGCCTGAAGGCCGCGGCGCGCCAGGTCGGCGGGCCGCAAATCCAGAATACCGCGACCATCGCGGGCAACCTGTGCAATGCCTCGCCGGCGGCTGACGGCGTGCCGCCGCTGTTGTGTCTGGACGCGGAAGTCGTCCTGCAAAGCCATGCGGGTATCAGGCAGTTGCCTCTGGCGGATTTTATCCTGGGCAATCGGCGCACCGCGCTGGTGCCCGGCGAGATGCTGACCGCGATACTCATCCCCAAACATCTGGAACAGGCGCGTGCTGGCTTCCTCAAACTTGGCGCGCGCAGCTCTTTGGTGATCTCCATTGTCATGGTGGCCGGTGCCTTGCGACTTGATGCCGGGGGGCGGGTGACCCTGGCTAATCTGTCGGTCGGCGCCTGTTCGGAAGTGGCCCAACGGCTGCCCGGACTGGAAGTGGTATTGCAAGGTCAAATACCCAGCGGCGAATTGGTCAGGCCTGAGCATTTCGCGCCGTTATCGCCACTTGATGATCATCGCGGCACGGCCAGCTATCGCCTGGATGCCGCCGCGACCCTGGTCCGGCGGCTGCTGGAGGGGTTGCGGCCATGAGCACGGACAAGGTGGCCATGAGCTTCTTCCTCAACGGCGAACGCCACGAGAAAGAGCTGTCGCCCATGACCCGGCTGTCGGAAACCCTGCGCGATGAATTCGGCTATACCGGGGTCAAGGTTGGCTGCGATGCCGGCGATTGCGGGGCTTGTACCATTGTCATGGATGGCCGCCAGGTTTGTTCCTGCCTGGTGCCGACTGCGCGTATGGATGGCGCCATGGTGGTCAGTGCCGAGGGCATGATGGCGAACGGCTTTTTAAGCCGGGTACAGGATGCCTTCCTGCGTCATGGCGCGGTGCAGTGTGGCGCCTGTACGCCGGGCATGCTGGCTGCTGCCACGGATATCGCCGCCGCCTACCACGATCCCAGCCGGGAACAGGTTCTCGATGGTCTGGCCGGCGTTCTGTGCCGTTGCACCGGCTATGACAATATTGTCCAGGCGGTCCAGGATGCGGGGCGCGACCCTGTCGTGGCAAAGGCCATGGCCGGCCCGGCGGTGGGCGCCAGCCTGGCCCGCACGGATGCCCTGGAGAAATTGACCGGGGCGGCGGACTTCGGCGCCGATGCCATCCCCGATGACGCCCTGTGGCTGCGCGCGGTGCGCTCCCCCCATCCGGCGGCCGGCTTTACTATTGGCGATCTGACACCGCTGTATGAACGCCACCCCGGCCTGGTCAAAGTGTTAAGTTGGGCCGATGTGCCGGGCAACAAATGCTATGGCATCTATCCCGATCTGAAGGATCAGCCGGTGTTCGCCCATGGCGAGGTACGCTATCGCGGCGAGGCCGTGTTGGCCCTGGTCGGCGAACGCGGAGCGATCGCGGCGATCAACGATGACGAGGTGCCAATCGCTTACCAGGTTCTGCCGCCCGTGACCGGTCTGGAAGAGGCCATGGCCGAGGGCGCCCGGCAATTGCACGAAGACCGGCCCGGTAATGTGTTGATCGATGCCAGCCTGCGCAAAGGCGATGGCGTCACGGCGCTGGCCGGCTGCGCCTATACAGCATCCGGACAATGGCGCTCGGGCTTTGTCGAGCATGCCTATATCGAGCCCGAGGCCGGCTTTGCCCAACGGCATGGCGACCGCTTGGAAATTCATGTCACCACCCAGACGCCGTACATGGACCGCGACGAAGCCGCCTTGATCATGGGACTGGAACAGGATCAGATCCGCATTGTGCCAACGGTTTGCGGCGGCGGCTTTGGCGGCAAGTTGGATCAATCGGTACAGCCCATGCTGGCGGTCGCGGCCTGGTCGCTGGACCGCCCCGTGGCCTGCGTCTACAGCCGCCCTGAAAGCATGGCGGCCTCGACCAAGCGCCATCCGGCGCATATCTCGGCCCGCTTTGGCTGCGATGAAGATGGCCGTTTGCAGGCCATGGAAATGACGGCGGATTTCGACACCGGCGCCTATGCCTCCTGGGGCCCGACCGTGGCGGGCCGGGTACCGGTGCATGGCAGCGGGCCTTACCATATGCCCAACGCCCGCATTGATGCCCGCGCCATATTGACCAATGGTCCGCCCAGCGGCGCCTTCCGCGGCTTTGGCGTGCCGCAGATCGCCCTGGCGCATGAGGCGTTGATGGACGAACTGGCGGCACAGGCTGGTTTGGATCCGTTGGAAATCCGCCTGAAGAACGCCTTGCGGGTTGGCGACCGGACAGCGACCGGACAAGTGTTGCAGGCCAGCGCCGGCCTAGACCAATGTCTCGAGGCCTTGCGGGCTAATTGGCATCAGGCACAAAAAGATGTTGCGGCCCATAACGCGGGCGATCCCGTTGTGCGCCTGGGCGTCGGCCTGGGCTGCATGTGGTACGGTTGCGGCAATACCGGGATGAGCAATCCTTCGACGGTGCGCGTTACCCGCTCCGCCGAAGGTCAAATCACCTTGTACAACGGCGCCGTTGATATTGGTCAGGGCAGCTATACCATCATGCGGCAGATCTGCGCCGATGCCTTGGGCGTGCCGGTTGAGGAGATCAATCAGGTTACCGGCGATACGGACCTGACGCCGGATGCCGGCAAGACCTCCGCCTCGCGCCAAACCTATGTTACCGGCAAGGCGACCGAACTGGCGGCACTGGATCTGCGCCGGCAGATCGAGGCCTTGGCGGGAACCAACGAAGGCGTGGCCTTGGAGGCCGAGGCGACCTTCGATCCACCAGCCAGCCCGCTGGATGAACATGGCCAGGGTGAACCCTATGGCACCTATGCCTTCGCCGCCCAGATGGCGGTGGTCGAGGTTGATACGGAGCTGGGCACGACAAAGGTCATCCGCATGGTCGCGGCCCACGATGTGGGCAAGGCCATCAACCCGGCCCTGGTCGAGGGACAGATCCAGGGCGGTATCGCGCAAGGTTTGGGGCTTGCGTTGATGGAGGAATATCTGCCGGGCCGGACCGAAAACCTGCATGATTATCTGATCCCGACCGTGGGCGATATGCCGGAAATGGATATCATCCTGATCGAGGACCCCGACCCCAACGGCCCGCAAGGCGCCAAGGGCGTGGGCGAGCCGGGCCTGGTGCCGACGGCACCGGCAATTCTGGCCGCGATCAAATCGGCCATAGGGGTTAGTATACACCAAATACCGGCGACGCCCGACCGGGTGCGGGCGGCAATATTGGCGGCTGAGGAGTAGAGCGATGACTGATCTAGTACGCTGCGATGCCTGTCCGGTGCTCTGCCGAATTCGCGATGGCCGGGCAGGGGCCTGTGACCGTTATGCCAATCAGGATGGCGAACTGGTCCGCCTTGACCCATTATTGGTGGCGCAACGGACCCTGGACCACGACGGCGCCATGGTGCCGTTTCTACAGCCGGCGGAGGAATGGGACGGCACCCTGGTGGCGGGTGCCGAAAGCTTCATCACCGGCGTCGGCTCGACCACCACCTATCCCGACTACAAACCAGCGCCGTTCATTGTTTCATCCAAGGCCGGCGGGGTGGATATGGTCACCGTGGTCTCGGAAGGAATATTCAGTTACTGCGGCCTGAAGGTGAAGATCGATACGGATCGGTTTCTGGGCGAGGAACAAAAGGCCGTGCGCTGCCAGGGCGAACAGGTGGGCCATGTCAGCACGGCGGAATACGGCAGCCAGATGCTGGCCCTGGGCGGCGTGCGCCACCTGACCGGCGGCAGCAAGAAAGAAGGCACCGTCACCTGCCAGATGATGCTGGATCTGTGCCAGGGTAGCGCGGTGGAACTGACCGTCGATGACGGCGCGTCGGTGGTGGTGCAGGCCGGTCAGCCGCCCATCGTTGACGGTGAACACGAGGTCCGCATGCGGGTTGGCTGCGGTTCCGCCACCATCGGCATGTTCGCGCCGCAATGGCACGGCCTGGCAGACGAGGTTGTGGTGGTGGACGATCACATCACCGGGGTTTTGAGTGAACATCAGGCCGGCAAGTTTCTTGATATGCCCACGGCGGGGGTGCGGGTGCGGGGCCGGCGCTCCACGCCGGGGCGGTATTTTCAGGTCGCCGGTCACGGCGACGGCTGGGGTGGTACGGATGTAACCGATCCGCTGTCGATCATTGACCGGATCGAGAAGAAGAATGCCTGGCCCGGCCTGCGCCTGTTGATGGTCAGCACGACGGGCGAGGATTCGGCCTATTTCGTTTTGGATGAGGACCTGTCGCCGAAACAGGCGGAAATGCGGGGCCCTCTGCGGGCGGTGGTGGAACGTATCGCCGAAAATTGTGAACCCGCCCTTTGCAGTGTCCTGTTCATGGCGGGGGCGGGTGGTTCGCTCAGGGCTGGGGTGACGGAAAATCCGGTGCGCCTGACCCGTTCGG
>CAYWYB010000301.1:0-6908 GCA_964462145.1 uncultured Rhodospirillaceae bacterium | reverse complement strand
CTCTCATGAATAATTCGGGCTAGCAAGGTCACGTGAAGCGGGCAGGCGGTTACGCGGCTATTCAAACACCCGTGCATTGGCACTAGATCGAAAGAATGTGCGTTGCGATCGAAGGGAAATCTCTGAAACCGATCACCAAGGCTGGATTTCTTACTAATATCCCGGACGTTGGTCGTACCTGCCCCAGGCCTAATTGAATAACAAGGCCTTCCGCAGGGTAAAATTAAAAAGGAAACTGACGCCCGCCGATATTAATTTGGCCGGCAGTAGTGACCAGATTAACAATTCCATGCAGACCCAAATGGCAACCTCGTTCACGCCCAGTCCGACAACGCCAATCAAAACGAAAATAAGGTACTCGTACGCCCTGTTATCAAGCCGCTGCTTTTCAAAAACCCAATGAATGGATACCAGATAAGCGACGATGCTTCCCGAAACAAAGGAAATAGCATTCGCCACCAGATAGTGGATGGCGAATATCTGGGTCAGCAGCATTAAAAGCGCGATATCGACCAGCAAGGCAAGCAGGCTGGCTACGAAGTAGCGAGATAACTCGGCAGAATTGGCAACCGCCACGATCTGTCGTCCCTTTAGATTTGTTATTGCCCAGTTTTTATTTCCGGTAGTGTGAGGCTCGAGAGTTCACGGGGTAAGAGTTAAGTGCGCGCGCGGATTTCGTTCGAATTAGCCGACCGAAAAACGACGCGGAATACGGTATCACAAGTGGACTTCAGCCTTATTGATCCCCGCCATGATCATTCCCGGATGAGGTGTCGGACCATCAAAATTTTCGTTCTGCCATGATAGGCCTTGATGGTCAGGCCATTCAATATTTACCTGCTATTTTCCGGTGGCTCTAGCATCGTTGCTGACAAAGCGACCCTTATGACACTCGCATTGCGTAGCCGTTGCAATTGTTGCCATCCCTAGCAGTCTGATTGTTCGAATTCACAGGCGACGCAGGAGCGCAGGCCAGCTTTGTGCCTGAGCTTGCACGGCTTCACCAATCGTTCGAAACCTTTTAGAGTGCGTGTTTGCGTTTGCCAGGGGAATAGCCAAGGGAGTTGCGGGGGAATGGGTGGTATGGATTACGATTTGAAGATTGTCGGCGGTACCATAGTCGACGGCAGCGGCAACGAGGGTTATCGCGGTGATGTTGGCATCAAGGAAGGCCGTGTGGTCGCCATGGGCAGCGCCGCAGACGGCATCGGGGGCGAGGCCGGTCGCACAATTGATGCCGGCGGCCTGGTGGTCTGTCCCGGTTTTGTCGATATTCATACCCATTACGATGCCCAGGTGCTGTGGGACCGGATGCTGACCATTTCGCCCTGGCATGGGGTTACTACGGCCGTCATGGGCAATTGCGGTTTCGGCGTCGCGCCCATGCGGCCCGGCGACCGCAAGGACATCATGAAGACCTTGGAAAAGGTCGAGGGGATGAGCTACGAAACGCTGGAAGCGGGCCTGGGCCTGGATTGGCCGTTCGAAAGTTTCTCCGAGTATCTGGGTACCGTAGAGGGAAATGGCAGCGCCATCAATTTGTCTGCCTTTATCGGCCACACGCCCCTGCGCATTTATGTCATGGGCGATGACGCCATGGAGCGGGAGGCAACGGAGCAAGAGGTCGAGGCCATGGCCGCCATCGTGCGCCAGGCCATGGCGGCGGGTGCCATTGGCTTCTCCACCTCGCAGGCGGTGACCCACAATGCCTTTGATGGCCGGCCCATCCCCTCCCGTTTGGCCGCGTTTTCCGAAATCGATGCTCTGGTCGGCGCCATGGCGGAATCTGGCCGGGGGATCATGCAATGCACCATCGATAAAAGCTTTTTTCATGACGAGATGAGCGAACTGGCCCGCCGTCACGGCGTGCCCGTGACCTGGACGGCGCTGTTGGCGGGGATGTCGGGGCCGGGCTCCCACAAAAAGCATTTGCAACGCACGGCGGAGGAGCGCGCCGAGGGCCTGCAAATCGTGCCGCAGGTAGCCTGCCGCCCGATCATGTTCGATTTCGATTTTGGCGAGCCGTTTCCCTTCGAGATGCGGCCGCTGTTCAAGGAAACCATGCAGACCAACCGCAATGGCAAGAAAGCAATCTATGCCGAAGAAGACTTTCGCGAGAACTTCCGGGCCGATACCGGTCCATCGGCCAAGAATGTCCTGGCGGGCTGGGCGCAACGGGCGGTTATTTCAAACGCCCCGGCGGACCGCGGAATGGAAGAACGTTCACTGCTAGAGGTTGCCGGCGAACAGGGCAGGGACCCGATCGATCTGGCCCTGGATATGTCCATCGAAAGCGATTTCGCGGCCCGTTTCCGCATTCCCCTGGTCAATCATGACCAGACCGAGGTGCGGGAATTACTGGCCGACGACAATACGGTCGTGGCCCTGTCCGATGCCGGCGCCCATGCCAGCCAGCTCTGTGATGCCTGTTATTCGACCCACCTTTTGGGCCATTGGAGCCGGGACGAGGGTGCGATGACAGTGGAAAAGGCGGTGCATATGCTGACCCAGAAACCGGCGCAACTGATGGGCATCCGCGACCGTGGCCTGCTGGCCCAGGGCCGCCCGGCGGATGTGGTGCTATTCGACCCCGAATCAGTGGGCGCCACCGGTCTGCAACGGGTTTATGATCAACCCGCCGGTCAGGACCGCCTGGTAGCCCAGGCCAAGGGTATACAGGCGGTCATCGTCAACGGTACGGTGATCCGTGAAGACAACATTGATGCGGTCGATCCCGCCTCCGGCCTGCCTGGCCGGGTGCTGCGCGGCGGCCAGGCGGCGTAACAGCAAGCCTTGAAAAGGAATTTGTATGATTAAGCAAACCATTGCGGTGATCGCGCCCGGCGACATGGGCGGCGGTGTCGGTCAGGCCCTGAGCAACGCCGGCCACGACGTGGTAACCTGCCTGGCCGGACGCAGCGCCGAGAGCAGGGCGCGGGCGGAACGCTGCGGTTTTCGTGACTTGGCCGATCTCGATGCCGTCGTCGGCGAGGCCGATCTGATCCTCTCCATTCTGCCGCCCGCTTCGGCCATTGATCTGGCGGCGGATGTGGCGGCAGCTATGACACGTGCGGATAGCTTTCCGGTCTTCATGGATTGTAATGCCATCTCGCCGGCATCCAGTGCAAAAATCGCTGAAATCATGGCCTCCGTGGATGCGCCCTACATTGATTGCGGCATTATCGGCTGGGCGCCGGGGAAGGGGCCGCAGCCGACGCGGTTTTACGTCTCCGGACCCGATTTGGCGCCGGCGGATGCGCTGGCGGTGGAAGGTATAAAGCTGCAAGGCGTCGGGGCCGAGATCGGCCGTGCCTCGGCCCTGAAAATGCTCTACAGCGGCCTCAACAAGGGCCGTTTTTCGCTTTTCGCCACTATCGCCACGGCGGCACAATCCTTGGACCTGCTCGATGAACTGGGTGCCGAACTGGCCTTCAGCCAGGGTGATACATGGAAATATCTGCAAACAGGTATCTCGCGTCTACCCGCCGATTCCGAACGCTGGTGGCCTGAAATGGACGAGATCGCCGAGACCATGGAAGATGCCGGCGTCACCGGCGATTTCCATCGCGGCGCTTCGTGGATGCTGAAATTGATGGCGGCCACGCCGCTGGCGGCGGAGACCCGCGAAACCATCGATAGCGACCGCACCCTGGCTGAGACCGTGCGGATCTTCGCCGAACAATTGAAATAACGGACTAATCAGTAATAACGAGTTGGAATGTCATGACCTATCACGTCTATAGCGGCGACCGTAAGGTGGCGATGGAAGAAGTGGCGCTGAACGGCGCCAAACTGGCCGCTGGGCTGGTTTCATTGGGGGTTGGCGACGGCGACAGTTTCGCCACCGTGACCCGCAACGATATCGCAATGCTGGAAACCAAAATAGCCGGCAACATGATCGGCGCCTATGCGGTACCGGTCAATTGGCATGCCACGGCGGAGGAAGCGGGCTATATCCTGACGGATTCCGGCGCCAAGGCGGTGGTGGTGCATGCCGATCTGCTGCCGGGCATAGCTGCGGATATTCCGGAAGGCCTCCCCGTTCTGGTCTGTGCCACGCCGCCCGAGATCGCGGGCGCCTACGCCATCGCGCCGGAAAACTGCGCCGTTCCCGAAGGTATGACGGACTATGAAAGCTGGCGCGATGGTTTCGCGCCTTGGACCGAGCCGGCACCGCTTGAACGCGGCAGCATGATCTATACCTCCGGCACCACCGGCAATCCAAAGGGCGTGCGCCGGGAGCCCACATCGCCCGAAAATCAGGCCAGGATTGGTGAATTGGCCATGCGCTCGTTCGGCATTGGCCCGGGCGGCGTCTGCGCCATGACCGGGCCCATGTACCATTCCGCGCCTGGTGCCTATGCCTCCCTTGCGATGGCCTTGGGCAATGACATCCATCTGTTGCCGCGCTTTGAACCCGAAGGGCTGTTGCAGGCCATTGACGAGCATAAGATCAGCCATATGCATGTTGTGCCGACTATGTTCGTGCGCATGCTGCGCCTGCCCGATGAGGTGAAGGCGAAGTACGATCTGTCATCCCTGGTGCATGTGATCCATGGGGCGGCACCTTGTCCGCCTGATGCCAAGAGGCAGATGATCGAATGGTGGGGTGACGTCATTTTCGAATATTACGGCTCCACCGAGGCCGGCATCGTCTCCGTTGCCACCTCCGCCGACGCTATCGCCAAACCGGGCACCGTGGGCCGGCCGCAAGAGGAAACCGTGGTGCGGATCTATGACGACGACGGCAAGGTCCTCGGCACCGGGGAAAGCGGCGAGATCTATATGACAATGCCCAATCTTTCCGACTTCACCTATCACAACAAGGATGATAAGCGGGCCGAGATCGAGCGCGAAGGCATGGTTACCAATGGCGACGTCGGCTACATTGACGAGGACGGCTATCTGTTCCTGAACGACCGCAAACGCGACATGATCATCTCCGGCGGCGTCAATATCTACCCGGCTGAGATCGAGGCTGCTCTGCAGGCCATGCCCGGTGTGCAGGATTGTGCCGTGTTCGGTATTCCCCACGATGAATTCGGCGAAAGCGTTGCCGCCGCGATTGAACCTCAGCCCGGCGAAACGTTAACGCCGGAGGCGGTGCGGGAATTTCTTGGCCAGCATATTTCGGCCTATAAAATCCCGCGCGAGGTGACGTTTCATGACGCCATGCCACGCGAGGATACGGGAAAAATCTTTAAACGAAAGTTGCGTCAACCTTATTGGGATCGGGCTGGCCGGCAGATCTAAATCGCCGGGACCGGCGTGGGCCGGGAATTGGAGCGGGAGCTCTCTAACTTGCCTTTTTGCGCTGCCCTTCGCGTCGCGATAGGGGCAGGCCTAGCTGTTTCAGGATAGCTTCATTATCCCGCCGGATAACATCGGCCTGATCCTTCAGGGCTTGATCCAGAGTGCGCAGAGGCCTTCGCAGATAGGGACTGCAAGGCACGTTATTTCTTGGCTTGTCCATGATTAATCCACAGGCTTATTCACAGGGTGTGAATAGAATGTGAAAGAAATTAGTTAACAAACTGTTAACGAATCAAGGCACCGATAATATTTACATAACTGTATCCAGGGGCATCCGACACCTTTGGAAAAAATAAATCGACATAGGAGCTTAAGTTATAAAGGCTGAGCTTTTTGTTTAGCAGTGCTGATGATCGGGCATGGCACGGGCCAGACTTGGCATGGCGTGATATTGGGGGGTTGGTCGTGGGAGTGGCGAATCGATCTCGCTGCAATGGCGTTTAATGTCGTGGTGTGGATAACAATTCTGATCAGGCGTCGCCAAACACTTCCGCTGCCGGCCGGCGCAGATGGCGGGCGTTGCCCTGGCGACGGGTCAGGCCGGCTGTGTCGAAGAATTCCAACACTTCGATCGCCACGTTACGGCCAATACCAGTGTCGTTCTTGAAGGCGGCCGCGGTGAAGCCATCCTCGCCCGCGTCGGCGGATAATCTCTCCACCACCGCCGCCAATTGCCAGACGGCGGCGGGGGGGAAAAAGCGGTTCGGCGCAACGGCCATCAGGCGGCCCTGGCGGGCGCAGCGTTTCAGGAAAGCCTCCAGGCGGGCGGGATCCATTTTCAGCTCCTCCGCCACCTCGCGCACCCTGGGCGGACGGATGCCGCCTTCTTCCAGGATCAGCGAAACCTGCTTCCATAATTCCAGATCCGCGTCCGAGGGGCGCGGCGCGTGGCTGGGCAGGCGTAACGATATGCCGTCGCGGATAATCGTCCGCCCATCGATCAGATGCGCGATCGAGGCGGCCAATAAAACAGGGCTGGGCGCCGAGGGCATGGCCGCGCGCAGGGCATTGTCGTTGGGGCCCACGGCCTCTGGCTGTTTTTTGTGCCAGGCGGCCAAGGTATCCGTAACGCCTTGTTCGATACCCCGCCAACGCTCCAGGGACAGCACCAAGTCGCCATCATTGCCGGCCAGGATGATCTGTCCGTCAATTTGCCGTAGATTTTCCGCTTCCGCCTGGGTCAGATTACGGGTTTGGATGAATTGGCGCAGATTGACGCCGTTTTCCGCGATCGCCACCATTGCCGCCAGGGCCTCGGCCGGCGCCTCCGCCTCCATTGCCCGCAACATGGCCAGGCGTTCGGGCCGGGCACGGCCGCGCCGGGGCGGGAACGGATCGATAACGATACCGCCCGCTATGGTGCGCTGGGCGGATTGATCCCGCAGAATGAAGTGGTCGCCGAACAGGGCGCCCACGGGACTATCCAATACCAATTGCACCAGGGCGTCTTCGCCCGGCGCGATGCGCCGCTCGCCCAATACCGCGATACGGCCCGTGACGTCGGCGGCGGCCAGATGCAGATGCACCGGCGTCCAATGGGCCAGGGGCCGGCTTTCACTGTTCAGCACCCGGACCCGGGCATCGAATTTGTGCAC
>CAYWYB010000300.1:0-6924 GCA_964462145.1 uncultured Rhodospirillaceae bacterium | reverse complement strand
TCCTAGACCCAATACGGTTAAACAGGACGACCCCTTGAACCTGATCCGGATCGTACCGGCGGAGGGACGCGTCTTATGCCAGCCCAGACATTCAGCAATAGCAGCCCGCTGGCTATCGGCATTGAACTGCGCGGCGGCGCCCTGGCCTTTGACGGACGGGCGGTGTTCACCGATCTGGATCTGGATATCTCCGCCGGGCAAACCACCTGCCTGCTGGGCGCATCGGGGGTGGGCAAATCGTCCCTGTTGCGGCTGATCGCGGGCATATCGCCGGAGGCGACAGCGCAGCATCTGGGCGCCAGCGACGGCGGGCCGATCGCCGGGCGCATCGCCTATATGGATCAACGGGATCTGTTGCTGCCCTGGCATAACGTGCTGGCCAATGTCACCCTGGGCGCCCGCCTACGCGGCGAGAGGCCGGATTATCAGCGGGCCAGGGACCTGCTGGCACGGGTTGGTCTGGAGGACGAGGCCGAGGCATTGCCCAGCGCCTTGTCGGGCGGCATGCGCCAGCGCGCCGCCCTGGCCCGGACCCTGATGGAAGACCGCGCCGTGGTCCTGATGGACGAGCCGTTCTCGGCTGTCGACGCCCTGACCCGGCTGCGCCTGCAGGATTTGGCGGCGGAACTGCTGGAGGGTCGGACAACGCTGCTGGTCACCCACGATCCTCTAGAAGCCCTGCGCCTGGGACACCGGATACACGTCCTGCGTAGCGATTCGGGCGGCGGCCCGGCCCATATGGGCGCGCCGCTGGAACCAGAGGGCGCCGTGCCCCGGCCGGCGGATGACCCCGCCCTGCATGGCCTGGCCGCCGGCATATTGCGGGATCTAGCGGCATGAACATTGCCAGGCGCGCGCTTATCTCCTTCGCCATTCTGCTGGCAGGCTGGCAGGGACTGGTCTGGCTGACGCAGGTGGAACCGTTCATCCTGCCCGGCCCCTGGCTGGTGCTGATCAGCCTGGCCGGACATCTGGAGTTAATCGGCAGGCATGCGGCCGTCACCTTGCTGGAAATCATCCTCGGCCTGATATTCGGCAGTGTTTTCGGCGTCCTTAGCGCCATCAGCCTCAGTTGGTTTCCCCATGTGCGGCGCTGGCTGCTGCCCTTGCTGGTGGTCACCCAGGCGATTCCGGTCTTTGCCCTGGCGCCGGTTTTGGTGCTGTGGCTGGGCTATGGCCTGGCCTCGAAGGTGATGATGGCCAGCCTGATCATCTTTTTTCCCGTCACCGCCGCCTTTCTTGACGGTCTGCGCCGGACCGAGCCGGGCTGGTTGGACCTGGCCCAGACCATGACCGCCCAAACAGGTCCAAACGGCAGCACCGCCACATCGGTGCGCTGGGCCATATTGCGCCAAATCCGCATTCCCGCCGCCCTGCCGGCACTCGCCTCCGGCCTGCGAGTCGCCGCCTCGGTAGCGCCGATCGGCGCGGTGGTGGGCGAATGGGTCGGCTCCTCCGCCGGTCTGGGATACCTGATGCTGCATGCCAACGGACGCATGCAGATCGATCTGCTGTTCGCCGCCCTGTTCGTTCTCGCGGCCATGGCGGTGACGATTTACTTCACCCTTGATTGGCTGCTGCGGCGTTTGTTGCCCTGGCAGCCGGATTCTCTCGCACACGACTAGGAGACCAAAGACCATGCGAAAAATTACCGCCCTGCTGGTGCTTACCTATTGCCTGGGCAGTCTGCCGGCCCAGGCCGCCGACAAACTGACCGTGATGCTGGATTGGTTCGTCAATCCCGATCACGCCACCCTGATGATCGCCAGGGAGAAGGGTTTCTTTGCCCAGGCGGGGCTGGAGGTGGAGATGATCGCACCCGCTGACCCCCATGATCCGCCAAAACTGGTGGCTGCAAAAAGGGCCGACCTGGCCATATCCTACCAGCCGCAACTGCACCTTCAGGTCGATCAGGGCCTGCCCCTGCGCCGCATCGCCACCCTGGTCTCGACGCCCTTGAGCAGCCTGGTGGTCCTGGCCGACGGCCCGATCAAGTCAATTGCCGATCTGAAAGGCAAAAAGGTCGGTTTTTCGGTTGGCGGCTTCGAGGACGCCATCCTGGGTGCAATGTTGAAAAAGGCCGGCCTAAAACTGACGGACGTAACCCTGATCAACGTCAATTTCTCGCTCTCGCCTTCCCTGATCTCGGGCCAGGTGGACGCGGTGATCGGCGCCTACCGTAATTTCGAGCTGAATCAGATGGATATCGTCAAACGGCCCGGCCGCGCCTTTTATGTCGAGGAAGAAGGCGTCCCCGCCTATGACGAGTTGATCGTCGTGGCCCATGCCGAGCGCCTGGGCGATAGCCGCCTGAAGCGCTTTGTCGGCGCCCTGGAGGCCGCCGCGCAATTCCTTGTCAATCATCCGAAAGAAGGCTGGGAACTGTTCATAAAAGGCAACAAGGACCTGGATGATGAATTGAACAGGCGCGCCTTTCGCGACACCCTGCCCCGCTTTGCCCTGCGTCCCGCCGCCCTGGACCAGGGGCGCTATCGGCGCATGGCGCAATTCCTGAAGGACCAGGGATTGATCAAGAACGTGCGTGCCATTGATGGTTATGCCGTTGAATTGAAATAGGTCAAATCGTCAGAACAGGACCGGCGGTCACGATGCATGATCGCCGGTTCGCTACCTAGGCGGCGCGCGATATTCCGTGCTAGACGAAGATGATCTCCGCCACCAGCGGCCCTTTTGGGCCGTTGCCAATGCGAATCTGCAGGGCCTGACCCGGCAACAGATCGTCCGAGCCAAAGCGGCGCAATGTCTCGATATGGATAAAGACATCGTCGGTGCCTTCACCACGGGTGACAAAGCCATAGCCCTTGACCCGGTTGAACCATTTCACGGTGGCATCAACGAAGTCGCCTTCGCCTTCAACCAGGGCTGGGCGATCCTCCCCCGCCGGGCGGGCCGGGCGGGGCGGCGGTACCAGGGCACCGCTGTCGTCCGAGGATATGACACGGGTTGCCTGTTGTCCCCGCTCGCGCCGGACAACCTCGCAAACCACGACGGTACCTTCATAAATAATCTCGATCCCGGCATCGCGCAGGATCGATTTATGTATCAGAACATCGCCAGAATCGTCGCTTGGAACAAAAAAGCCATAGCCCTTGACCGCATCGAACCATTTCACGGTGCCGTTCTTGACATCGCTCCCCAAATCAATTGGTTCACTAGCGGTTTCACTGACGGCTTCGCCGACCGGATCAGCACCCGGGCCATCAGTGGCTACATCCCCACCGTGGTGTTCTACATTCAGTTTTTCGACGTTGGTAACGTCATTTTCGGCGTCTTTTACAACGTCCAGATTCTTTACATTTAATGCCATCTTACTCGCTTCCCCTTGCGAGCACTCGCCCCATAACAAGCCGACTACTCACTTTGCAATTACGAGTTAACAGAAGCTTAACATATTACGCTTGCCGCGACAAACAAGTCCTTATCATTTGCAAACATTATTTTTTTTTGCCGGCAGGCGGATAATCAGCATAATTTTTGCCATAAATTCCCTTTCTGGCCCATAAAAAAGCGCTTTCCGCTGGCTTTCTGGTGGTGGGGCATACTAACCTCTCGAAACTTCGAATCTGTTTCGGAACAGGATCACGGTGGCAGAGTTAGGTAGCGAGGGCGGCGAGAGCGAAGGTGGGTCTGGATCAGGCTATCGCCCGGTGATTCATGGCGTGGGGCTCTGCCTTGCCCTGGTGCTGTGCTGGTTGTTGCTGTCGGGTTATTTTCAAATCCTGCTGTTGGGCCTGGGCGCCGTTTCCGTTCTTTTTTGCGTCTGGATCGCCATGCGCATGGATTTGATTGACCACGAAGGCGTACCGCTGCACATCACCTGGGCCAGCCTGCGCTATCTGCCATGGCTGTTGTGGGAGATCGTGAAGGCCAATATCGATGTTGCCAAGCTCGTCATTGCCCCCTCCCTACCCATCTCGCCCAGCCTATTCAACGCACCAGTCAGCCAGAAAACCGATCTGGGCCAGGCGATTTACGCCAATTCCATCACCCTGACGCCGGGCACCGTGTCGGTGGACCTCGACCCAGGCGTAATTCTGGTCCATGCCCTGCATGAAGGTTCAGCCGACGGCGTCCTGGAGGGGGAGATGGACAAACGGGTGTCGAAGTTGGAGGGGCAGAGCTGATGTTCGCCGTCACCGCCTTCGCCGTGCTGATCGCCCTGGGCATCGCCCTGGCCCGCGCCTTCATGGGCCCAACAGTGTTCGACCGTATCCTGGCGGTGAATTCCGTCGGCACCAAGACGGTCTTGCTGATCGCGGTATTGGGTTTTCTCACCGGCAGGCCGGATTTTCTCGACATCGCCATCGTCTATGCCCTGATCAATTTTATCGGCGTGGTAGCGGTTTTGAAATACGTCAAGTATGGCGACGTGGCGCATTCGGGCGAAGCTGGGGCGGGCGAAGGCGTGGATAGCTGATCATGGCGCTGTTTCTTGATATTCTAAGCTGGCTGCTGCTGATCGGGGGCTCGGCCTTTGTCGTTATTGGCGCTTTCGGCATGTGGCGTTTACCGGATTTTTACAGCCGCCTGCATCCCGCCGGCCTAACCGATACCATGGGCGCGGGCCTGATTCTGTTGGGACTGCTGCTGCAGTCGGAAGCCTTCATGGTCGGCATCAAACTGCTCATCATCGCGGTCTTTTTGTTATTCACTTCACCGACCTCGAGCCATGCCACCGCGCGCGCAGCCATGGCGGCCGGCCTGCGGCCATGGCGGGCGCCGGAAAACGAAAAGATGCCGGCGAATGAAGATCAAGGCGGCAACAAGGATGGGGCCGCATGATCATTACCCTGATCGATATCGCCCTGCTGACGTTCATGGGCGCCACGGCGATCGCCATATTGCGCCTGCGTAGCCTGTTCGCCGTGGTCATGCTGTCAGGCATTTACAGCCTGTTGGCGGCCTCCATGTTCGTCGCCCTGGATGCAGTCGACGTGGCCTTTACCGAAGCCGCCGTGGGCGCCGGCATTTCCACGGTGCTGATGATCGCAGTGCTCGCCCTGACCGGCGAACGGGAGCGGGCGCCCGGCCATTCGCGGTGGCTGCCCATGGCGGTGGTGTTCTTGACCGGCGCGGCGCTGATCTATGCCACCTTCGACATGCCAGCCTTCGGCGATGCCAACGCACCGGCGAACCTGCACGTGGCGCCGCGTTATTTGAACGAAAGTTTCGCCGAAGTGGGCCTGCCCAATGTGGTGACCTCGGTCCTGGCCAGCTATCGCGGCTATGACACCTTGGGCGAGGTAACGGTGATTTTCACCGCCGCCGTGGCGGTGATGCTGTTGATCGGCGGGCGTAAGGGCGACGATGCCGGCATCAAGAACGAGCCGGCGGACGATGACGCAAATTCGAATGACGAGGAGGGCACGGCATGAGGCATCACCGCGTCCTGCGCATCATCTCCAAGCTGCTGATCCCGTTCATCATGCTGTTTGCCCTGTATGTTCAGTTCCACGGCGATTTCGGGCCTGGCGGCGGCTTTCAGGCCGGCGTGATCATGGCCTCGGCGTTTATTCTCTACGGTCTGATTTTCGGCCTGGAGAACGCCCGCAAGGTGGCGCCACCCGCCATCGTTACCAAGCTGGTCGCCGCCGGCCTGTTGCTTTATGCCGGTACCGGCTATATGGGCCTGTTCAAGGGCGCCAACTACCTTGACTACGACGTCCTGAGCAAGGATCCGGTGGCGGGGCAGCATCTGGGCATCCTGATTATTGAATTCGGCGTCGGCACCACGGTCGCCGCGTCAATGATCACGATCTTTTTCCTTTTCGCGGGACGGGATCGTTAGATGCTGCAAGTCATTCTGGATCATTACAATTACTGGATCGCCATCCTGTTGATGATGATCGGCCTGTACACCGTGGTGGCCCGGGGCAATCTGGTGAAGAAAATCGTTGGCCTGAATATCTTCCAGACCTCGGTGTTTCTGCTCTACATCACCATGGGCAAGGTCACGGGCGGCACGGCGCCGATCCTGGATGAAAGATTTACGGTTTATTCCAATCCGCTGCCCCATGTCCTGATCCTTACCGCCATCGTGGTCGGCGTCGCCACCACCGCCCTGGGCCTGGCCCTGGTGGTGCGGATCCGGGAAAGCTATGGCACCATCGAGGAAGAAGAGCTGGATCTGCTGGACGGTGAGATGTGAGTAACCTGATCCCGCATCTGCCGGCCCTGCAGGTCATCATTCCCTTGTTGGCGGCACCGTTGTGCCTGCTGGCGGGTCGCACCGGCTTGGCTTGGGTCATTGCCCTGGCCGCCTCTGGCGCCGCCACAGTGACAGCCATGGCCCTGGCCTATCTGACCTATCACAACGGCACCATCAGCTATCAGATGGGCGGCTGGGCACCGCCATGGGGTATCGAATACGTGGTCGATACCGCCAATGCCTTTATCCTGCTGCTGGTCTCGTCCATCGCCACCATGGTGCTAATCTACAGCCCGGCCAGCGTGGGCAAGGAAATCCGGCCGGGCCGCGGACATCTGTACTATTGCATGTACGTGCTGTGCCTGACCGGCCTGCTGGGCATCGCGATCACCGGCGATGCCTTCAACGTCTTTGTCTTTTTGGAGGTTTCGTCCCTCTCCAGCTATGCCCTGATCGCCATGGGCGGGCAGCGCAAGGCGCTGACGGCGGCCTTTCAATATCTGATCATGGGCACCATCGGCGCCACCTTCTTTCTGATCGGCGTAGGGCTGCTGTACATGATGACCGGCACCCTGAACATGGCGGATCTGCAGACCCGCATACCCGGCATCCAGGACAGCCGTCCGGTACTGGCCGCCTTTGCCTTCATTACCGTCGGCCTGGCCCTGAAGGCGGCCCTGTTCCCCATGCACCTGTGGCTGCCCAACGCCTATGCCTTTGCCCCATCGGGCGTTTCCGCCTTCATGGCGGCGACG
>CAYWYB010000299.1:0-6926 GCA_964462145.1 uncultured Rhodospirillaceae bacterium | reverse complement strand
ATCCTCCCTTATGAAAACCCCTCAATATGTCCCAGGGGCGCTGACGTCAGACAGCGGCATGGCCTCGATCCGTTCCAATACCGCTTGCGCGGCGTTGTTCAGATCGTCGCCCACGTTGCCCTGGCTGATATCATGGCCCTTGGCCTGCAGCGCCTTGAGGTCGACGCCGGCGCAAAAAGCCCGGCCCGCGCCCGTCACCACCACGACGTTGATATCACTATCCTCGGCAATCCCGCTCAGCGCGGCATGCATTTCGCCCAGAATTTCAGGCGTCAGCGCGTTCATGGCGTCCGGCCGGTTCAGGGTGATGGTCGCGGTGGGGCCGTCGCGCTCCACAATAATATGGGCGTACGTCATGACGCGGTCTCCTTACAAAATTCAATCGTCGGTGAAGGCAACAGAAGGGATGTTTATAGCGGTTCCCAGCCGTTCGGGCCATGGGCTTCGAGGGGGCGGAAGCGGGCTGTATAGGCCATTTTGCGGCTCTCTTCGATCCAATAGCCGAGATAGACATTGGGCAGGCCGCGCCGCTTGGCCTCTTCCATATGCCACAGGATAATGAAAATGCCGGGGCTGTTTCGTGCCATGTCGGGATCGAAAAAGCTGTAGACCAATGACAGGCCGTCATCCAGAACGTCCGTCAGGCAGACGCCGTACAATTCGCCGTCCTGGTTACGGAATTCGATCAGTTCCGAGGGCACCGGCGTGTCCTGCACCATGGCCAGGTAGTCATCGAAGCTCATCCCCGCCATGCCGCCGTCGCCGTGGCGGGAGCGGACATAACGATGGAACAGCGCGTAATGTTCGCCCCGTCCCTTGGCCGGCATGACATGGGCGCTGATATCAGCGCTACGCCGGGCAATGCGTTGCAGACCGCGGCTGGGGGTGAAGGCCGCCACCGGTACGCGGACGGCCCGGCAGGCCTGGCAATCGGGGCAATTCGGCTTATAGGCGATGCCCTGGCTGCGGCGGAAACCGGACCGCGACAGCTGATCGTGCAATTCTTTCGGGGCGCCGGCCGAGGACAGATCCGTAAACACCATTTGCTCCACCCGGTCCGGCAGATACGGACAGGCCGAGGCCCGGGAGAGGAAAAAATAGGTCAGCGTTTGCGGCGAAAACGGTTTCATGGCGCCAATTTACAGCAAAAGTCTTTCAGAATCCGTAATACGACGGTGCCAGCACTGAAAAAGCAAGCCAAATCAGCACGATCAATGGCGTTCCTCCACGCAGATAGTCGCTGAATTTGTAATGCCCCGGCCCCATCACCAGCAAATTGGTTTGATAGCCCATGGGCGTGGCGAAGGAGCAATTGGCGGCGAATATCACCGCGTGAATAAATGCGGTCGGCTCCACGCCCAGGGCCAGGGCGGTATTTATGGCGATCGGCGTGAACAGAACGGCGGTGGCGGCGTTTGATAATACATTGGTCATCACCGCCACCAAGGCGAACAGAGCCGACAGCAGCACTGCCGGGCCCAGATCCGACAGGGCGGCGATCATATGCTGGGCCAGATAAGCGGCTCCGCCCGTGGCCTGCAAGGCGCCGCCCATGGCCAGGGCGGCGGCGACCAGCATGGCGACCTGGCGGTCCACGGCGCGGGCCGCCTGGCGCACATTCAGGCAGCCCAGGGTGATCATGGCCAAGGCGCCGGTCAGGGCGGCAACGGCGATGGGAATAAAGCCGCTGGCCGAGGCCGCCACGACGGCGGCAAAAACGCCCAGGGCCCGCTTGGCATGGTGCCGCGAGGGCAACTCCAGCGCCGACCATTCGATCAGCAGGACTTCGCGGCTGAAACGCAGGTTGGTAACCCGCTCCCTGGGCCCCAGGATCAGCAGGACATCGCCTGCTTCGAGGCGGATATCCTCCATCCGGCCCCGCATCATGCGGGAGCGCCGCTGTACGCCGAGAATGACGCAGCCTGTGTGGTAGTGAAAACCGACCAGGCGCAGATTGCGCCCGATCACCCGGCTGGCTGGCGTTACCATGGCCTCGGCCAGCATACTGTCGCCCGCCGCGCCGTCCTTGGTGTCGGTATCGACGATTTCCGGCGTGCGCGACAGCGCCTCGGCCAGCAGGGCCCGCGTGGCGGCCACGATCACCTTGTCGCCGGCCTGCAAATGCAGATCCTCGAATGGCGGCAGGTGGCTTTCCTCGCCACGCTGGATCAGACGGACGGTCATGCCTTTTAGATGCGGGATCATGCCGGCGACGGAGCTTTGCCCGACCAGAGGGCTGCCGGGGCGGACGGCGATTTGGGCGATGAATTGCTTGCCCTCGCCCACCATTTCCGAGGCCATGGAGGCACGCTCGGGCAGCAGGCGCGGCAGGATCCAGATCACATACACCAGGCCCACCGCCGCCAGCATGCCGCCCGGCACCGCGAAGTCGAAAAATCCGATTGACGCCTGCTCCATTCCCGTGGCCGTGCCGGCAACCAATAAATTGGTGGAAGAACCGATCAACGTCATCATGCCGCCCAGAATGGCGGCGAAACTCAGTGGCATCATCAGGCGCGATGGCCCTTGGTTTAGGCGGTCGGCGATGGCCACCATCACGGGAATGAAAATGACCACGATTGGGGTGTTGTTGATAAAGGCGCTCAGGGCCGCGATAATCACCAGTGTCAGGCCCAATGCAAGAATGGGCTGCCGTTGAAACCGGGTGGTCATGAATTTTATTGGTTCGTCCAGGGCGCCGGTTCGGATCAAACCCTGTCCCACCACCATCAGCGCCAGCACGGCAATCAGGGCTGGGTCCGCGAAACCTGCCAGCAAGGCGCGGGCATCCAGGCTTTGCCCGGCCATTTCCAGCGGCGCGAAGTGGAACAACAGCAACAATGCCGCCAATAATGCCAGCGAGGTCTGTTCCAGCGGGAACCGTTCGCTGGCATAGAGTATGATGGCGCCCGCGATAAGCGCGAACGTCGCCCACATTTGCCAATTGGGTTCAATCACCGTCATGGGGCTATCATGGCGGGCCATGGGGTAAATGTGCAAGTTTTGGATGAGGGAGCGGTTACCATGCAAAAAGTTAGCTACGAAGATATTCGCCGGGCCCAGGCTCAGATGGCCGGATTCGTGGTCGAGACGCCTTGCGCGAAATCCCTGACCCTGTCCCGGATCACCGGGGCTGAGGTTCATCTGAAATTCGAAAATCTGCAGTTTACTGGCTCGTTCAAGGACCGTGGCGCTCTGATAAAGCTATTACAATTGGACGAGACGGCGCGCGCCGCGGGCGTAATCGCCAATTCCGCCGGTAATCATGCCCAGGGCGTGGCCTATCATGCCCAGCGCCTGGGCATTCCGGCGATCATCGTCATGCCCGTGGGCACGCCGAATGTGAAAGTGCGCCAGACCCGCGATCTGGGCGCGGAAGTGATTTTGCGCGGTGAGACGGTGGACGAGGCCGCGGTCAGCGCCCAGGCGATCCGCGATGAGAGGAACCTGACCTTTATCCATCCATTTAACGACCTGGCGATCATTGCCGGACAAGGCACCGTCGCCTTGGAAATGCTGGCGGCGGCGCCTGAAATAGACACTCTGGTGGTGCCGATCGGCGGCGGCGGACTGATCGCCGGCAATGCCATCGCCGCCCGCGCCATCAACCCCGAGATCGAAATTATCGGCGTCGAAAGCCAGCTTTACCCCTCCGCCTATCAGGCCCGGCATGGCCTGGCCAACGATTGCGGCGGCCAGACCATCGCCGAGGGCATCGCCGTGGCCCAGCCGGGCAGCCTGACCCTGCCCGTCATCGATGAACTGGTCAGCGATATTCTGCTGCTTTCCGAACAGGACATTGAACGCGCCATCGATTTGCTGATCACGGTGGAAAAAACCGTTACCGAGGGGGCAGGCGCCGCCAGTCTGGCGGCGTTGCTGGCCTATCCCGAACACTTTCGGGGCCGGGTCGTGGGGCTGATCCTGTGCGGCGGCAATATCGATACCCGCATGCTGTCATCAATCCTGATGCGCGGCCTGATCAGGGAGGGGCGGATCACTCGCATGCGGGTCGAAATCAGCGACCGGCCCGGCGCCCTGGCCAAGGTGGCGCAATTGGTTGGTGATGCAGGGGGCAATATTCTGGAGGTTCAGCATCAGCGCAATTTCCCCGGCGTGCCGGCCAAACTGGCGGAACTGGACCTGGTGCTGGAAACCCGCGACAGGGACCATATTCACGAATTGACTTCAGCGTTGCGCGCCGCCGGCTACAAGGTTCGGGAGTTGATCGATACTCCGGATGCCGGTTGATGGGATGTCGGTCGAGGGTTAATCGGAGCCGACGGAGCTGTAACGGCCCCGGTAATACAGCAGGGGGTCACCGTCGGGGTCATGGCGCAGTTCGCTGACCCGCCCGATCATGATTACATGGTCGCCGCCCTCGTGCACGGCCTCGATCTCGCAATCAAACATGGCCAGGGCATTGGGTACCAGGGGATTGCCCAGCTCGGAAACATCATTGTCCATCGTTTGAAAGAAATTGCCGCCATCCGAGGCGAAGCCGGAGGATACCTGATCCTGATCCTGGCGCAGAATATTCACGGCGAAGCGGCCCGAGGCCAAAAAATGATCGAAATTGGAGGCTTCCCGTCCCAGGCAGAACAACACCAAGGGCGGCTCCAACGACACGGAATTGAATGAATTCACGGTCACGCCGACGGCCTGGCCATCCGCCGTGGTGGTGGAAATTACCGTGACGGCCGAGGCGAAACAGCCCATGGCGTCGCGGAAGGCGCGTGGATTTATGCTCATGTTCATGATCGTGTTCCCCAACATTCCCATTACACACTGCCGTTTCGCACTGTTGTCCCCGGCGTCCGGCAGTCATGCTATATTAGAACGATTAGAAAAAAATCGCATGCGAAATACGCATCTGCTCAATTTGATTAAAAAAGCTAAGCCCAGTCAGGACTTAAACGCTCTGAACTAACGCTATCTTAACCTTATCTCGCCAGCATTCAGGTTCGACTGTTTGGCCATTGCGGTGGCTGTCGGCAATGCTTGGTTTCCAGGCCTCAGATTGATGGGCGAGATATGTTTTTTATAATCGGATTGGTGATCGTGTTTGGCTCGGTGGTGGGCGGCTATATGCCCCACGGTGATCTGCGCGTGCTGTGGCAGCCATTGGAGTTCCTGATCATTCTGGGCGCCGCCCTGGGCGGCTTCGTTATCTCCAACCCGAAAGAGATCACCATGGCCACGGGGAGACACCTTGGCCGCTTGCTGAAAAGCTCGCCCTACTCCAAGCAGGACTATGTGGAACTGCTTTGTTTGCAGTTTTCCTTGTTCAAACTGGCAAAAAGTAAGGGCGCCCTGGCGCTCGAGGCACATATCGAAAACCCGGAAGATAGTGCCATTTTCACCAATTATCCCGTGTTCATGAAGAACCATGATGCTTCCGACTTTCTCTGCGACACCTTGCGCCTGATCACCATGGGCACGGAAAATCCGCACGAGCTGGAAGCCATGATGGATGAGGACATCGAAGCCCGAAAACATGAGGCGCATGCGGTGGCCCATGCCGTGGGGACTTTGGGTGAAGGTCTGCCCGCCTTTGGCATCGTCGCGGCTGTGTTGGGCGTTATTGTCACCATGGGCTCGATCTCGGAACCGCCCGAAGTGCTGGGCATGTTGATCGGCGGCGCCCTGGTTGGAACTTTCTTTGGAATTTTGATGTCATACGGCCTGGTTGCGCCCATGGGAGCCTATCTGGGTTTCTACTGCGAAGCCGAGTTCAAATATCTTGAATGCATGCGCGCCGGCATTTTGGCGCATGTGCAAGGTTATGCGCCGGCCATATCGGTGGAATTCGCACGCAAGACCTTATCAGGACATGACCGACCAAGTTTCTTGGAGCTTGAGGATGCGACCTCTGAATTGGCGCCGGCCTAGGCGCGCCGGTAGGGGGCGTTGAGGCGATAGAGCATGGCGAACGGCGAAGCCACAATTGTCATCAAAAAGGTCGTCAAGGGCGGCGGTGGCCACCATGGCGGCGCCTGGAAGGTCGCGTATGCCGATTTCGTGACCGCCATGATGGCGTTCTTCCTGCTGCTCTGGCTGTTGAATGTGACCACCGATGAACAGCGCCATGGCGTGGCTGATTACTTCGCGCCGTCCGCTGCCTCCAAATCCACTTCGGGCAGTGGCGGCATCATGGGTGGTATGTCCATGAGCACTGAAGGTGCCCGTGTCGGGCAAAGCTCGCCGCCATCGGTGGTGATGGAAATGGTTCCGCCCCGGCAGCGCAAACCGGCGGAAGAGGACGAGGATCAGAAGGAAGGCGAAGCCGGGTCGGAGGAAGCCAAACAGCTGGAAGACGAAGAGTTGATGCGGCAGATGGCCGAGCGGGAACAGGAAGTGTTTGAAGAGGCCGAGGAGGCCCTGCGCCAGGCGATGGATGATTCACCGGGCCTCTCGGATATGGCCAAGAATCTGATCATCGACAATACGCCTGAAGGTCTGCGCATTCAGCTGGTGGATCAGGAAAACGCCTCCATGTTCCCCTCTGGCGGCTCGACCATGCAGGAAAATCTGAAAAAGATACTGGAAAAGGTCGCCGATATCATTCACCGCATGCCGAACCAGATTGCCATCACGGGCCATACGGACTCTGTGCCGTTCCGTGGTCGAAATGATTACAGTAACTGGGAACTGTCGGCCGAGCGGGCCAACGCCTCCCGCCGGACCCTGGTCGGATTTGGCGTTCCGGTCAGCCGCATTGCCCTGGTCAGCGGCAAGGCGGATACGGAGCCTCTGGTGCCCGAGGATCCTACCTTGCCCACCAACCGGCGCATTTCCATCGTGCTGCTGCGCGAAGCCGCTTTGATGCCCTCGGCTCCGCCAGCTCCCCCGGATAACTAGACCATTTTCTAGATTGAACTACCCACCCGCTCCCCCTGCCCGTCCACCCACAGGGTACCATTAAT
>CAYWYB010000298.1:0-6976 GCA_964462145.1 uncultured Rhodospirillaceae bacterium | reverse complement strand
AAAACCTTGGGCTATATCGCGCCGGCGTCTTTGTGGGCGCGCAAGAATGGCGGCACGGTCTGGCTCTCTACTTACACTCGCAATCTGCAACGGCAGATCGATGGCGAATTGGACCGCCTGTATCCCGATCCGGCGCAAAAACGCCGCAACGTGGTGGTGCGCAAGGGCCGGGAAAATTACCTCTGCCTGCTGAACTACGAAGACGCCACGAAGGCGCTGGCAACAGGGCCCGGCGGCACCGTCGCCCTGGGCTTGATCGCGCGTTGGATCGAACACAGCCGGGACGGCGATATGGTGGGGGGCGATTTTCCCAGTTGGCTGGCCACCATGTTCGGCGGCGGCACCATATCCAGCTTGAGCGACCGGCGCGGCGAATGCGTCTATTCCGCCTGCCGGCATTATTCCAAATGCTTTATCGAGCGCAGCCGACGGGAATCCGAGCGGGCGGAAATCGTCGTCGCCAACCATGCCCTGGTGATGGTCCGCGCCGTGCTGGAAGCAGGCAGCGGACAATTGCCCCTGCGTTATGTCTTTGACGAGGGCCATCATGTCTTCGATGCCGCCGACAGCGCCTTTGCCGCCCACGTGGCGGGCAGCGAAGGGGTGGAATTGCGCCGCTGGCTGCTGGGCAATGAATCTCGCCGGGGCGGACGGGGCCGTGCCCGCGGCCTGGAGGCGCGCATCGGCGACCTGATCGGAGATGACGACGGCCTGGCGATCCAACAGAACATCCTGCGCGCCGCCACCGCCCTGGCCGCACCCGGCTGGCTGCAAAGGGTGGCCGAGGGTGGCGCACAGGGATCAATGGAAATCTTCCTGGCCCGGGCTCGTCATATCGTATTGGCCCGCGTGGACAATGACCGCTCCCCCTATGGCCTGGAGGTTTCGGTCGAGGAACCCGAGTCTGAACTGTTGCAGGCCGCCAGCGAGGCCGCCGCCGCCTTCGAGGCCCTACGCCGTCCATTGCTGGACCTGGGCCGCCATCTGATGGCGCGCCTGGATGACGAGGCCGATGATCTGGATACCGCCACGCGCCTGCGCATTGAGGCCGCCGCACGCAGTCTGAAACGCCGGGCTGACATGGTACAGGCCTGGCGGGCCATGCTGCTGGACCTGGGCCAGGAAACACCGGAGCATTTCGTCGACTGGTTCGCCATCGAACGTTTCGCCGGAAGAGACCGTGACATCGGCATGCACCGCCACTGGGTCGACCCCTCCCAGCCATTCGCCGAGGCTGTATTGCGCCAGGCCCACGGCGTGCTGATCACCTCCGCCACCTTGCGGGACAACCCGCCCGATGCGCCCGATGACTGGTCGGCGGCTGAGGTCCGCACCGGCGCGCTGCATCTGCCACTACCTGCAGAGCGCGCCTCTCTGCCCTCGCCCTTCGATTATCCCGGCGCGACGCGGATCCTGGTGGTCCGCGACGTCAACCGCAACCGGCCCGACCAGGTGGCGGCGGCCTATCGAGAGCTGTTCCTGGCGGCTGGCGGCGGCGGTCTGGGCCTGTTCACGGCGATTGCCCGTTTGCGCGCCATCCATGAACGCATCGCCAAACCGCTGGACGAGGCGGGCATAGCCCTGTTGGCCCAGCACGTGGACGCCATGGACACGGGCACCCTGGTGGATATTTTCCGGGCCGAGGAAGACACCTGCCTACTGGGCACCGATGCGGTGCGCGACGGGGTCGATGTGCCGGGCCGTTCGCTGCGTCTTATCGTCTTTGACCGGGTACCCTGGCCCCGGCCCGACATCATGCACCGAGCGCGAAAACAAGCTTTTGGCAAGGGCTATGACGACATGATCGCCCGCCTGCGCCTGAAACAGGCCTACGGCCGCCTCCTCCGCCGGGCCGATGACAGGGGCGTCTTCGTCATGCTCGACGCCATGCTGCCCACCCGCCTGACCACGGCATTTCCCGAGGGTGTGGAGGTGCAGCGCGTTGGTCTGGCCGAGGCGATTCAAGCGACGCGCGAATTTTTGAGTGATTGACGTATAGCTGCGGAAACCTATGCACCGGGCTTCAATTGGCTACAAGTTAGGACAAACGCTCAACATCGTGTTCGACAAATTGCAGTCGAAATAGAAGGAGACTGCAAGTCGCCAATACTTGAAAAGCTTCAATTCGCGACAATTCATCCCCGCCGTGCGAAGCAGGATTTCGAATGCCTTTGAAAAGCCCCTGTGCCACCTGCTTTAAACCTTCGGTAACACCTTTCTCATTGTTGTTTTGGCAAGGGCTAAAACCAAGCTGTCCAGGGTTGGCGCCAACTGCTTTTCGGAGTAGCGCATCACCGTCTAAGTCAATGCCTGACAATTTGCGTATTTCATCCATTAGCAACTCAATGCCTGCGCGAGCGGCATCACGATAATTTCCGCTTTGAAATGTCTCGTGACAGCTGTCTCGGATCTGTGGGCTAACTGCCTCCCATGCCGAAAAATGGTCATCCAGCTTGTCGATTTCTTCCTCGATATATTCTTTTCTACCTTTACCGTAGTTCCGAACCGATTTTTCGAGTACCGGTACATCGACCAATTCAATGTCGCGGAAATCGCAATGTTGCGCGTAGCCTAAATGACGGTCGAGGTCACCAGCACGCGCGGCTTTCAGGTCGTCAGGGAATAACCCCTTAATACCGGCCCATGTTGTTTCGATGTCTGATTTGTCCTCAAGCACATTGCGGCCACGCGCGTTCATATATTGTTGCGCCTGCCGTGCTTTAGTTCTTAGAACATCAAGCCGGGCAAGAACCTCTTTGCGCCAAACTTCAAGTCTTCTGGGGTCCATACTCATTACCCGCCCACGCTAACGCCAATCGTTCCCGCTTCGCCTTCCACGGGATGGCGGTCAATAACGATGCGGACGTCCCTGTTCAAGCTGGTCAGGCATTCCATGATTTTGCCGATGGCGATGTTGCGGAAATTGCCGCGCAACATGCGGCTGACATCCGCTTGGTTCATGCCGATGAGGGCGCCAAGCTGGCTCTGGGTCAGGTCCCGGCTGTCCTTGATGGCGATAATTTCCCGAACCAGATCGGCTTTCGCCTCCATGTCCGCCGCGACTTTCGGGTCGCCATGAATGGCTTTGTAGACCGAGCCCTCTGTTACTTGAATGTCATCCTTGGCCATTTGTTGTTCCGTTCTATTTGTTTGCCGCAAAGTTCACCGCATGGTGGTTCTGTGCGTCCTTCAAGCGTTTCCTAATCAAGTCGACATCCTTTTGCGGGGTGGCAATCCCCTTCTTGCTCTTCTTCTGAAAGGCATGCAGCACGTAGACGATTTCCGCGAACCTGACGGTATAGACAGCGCGGTACGTGTCCGCTCGATAATCATCAACCAGTTCAAAAAACCGCTGCCCAGACCTTTGAAAGGCTTGGCGATGGCCGGCGTAAAACCGCATTGGGCGGTATCAAGCGCAAAACCCATGACGTCCTGAACATCGTCGGGAAAAGCCTTGTAATTCTTCTGGCTTGAACCGATCCATGCCACGGGTTTTCTTTCAGCCATGGCCGCATTATGGATGATCATCCATATTTATGCAAACGAATCTTGCCATGCCACTGGCGCAAAGGATTATCGGGTCGAGACTGGTAACGCCAGCGGAGTCAGCGCAAGTTAAATACTTTGTTCGCTGTCCAGGTCGATGGCCTGAACCGCGTCGTTGGCTTCCAGATTGGCCAGATCCTCGGCCGTCAGGTCGGCGACGATCATCCCGGGAAGCCCCTCGATGGTGCGCGCTTTCGACAGTGATAACGCGGCGGGCGACATATCCCCCGCCGCCGGCGTCAAGGTGATCACGACACTGCAACAGGCACTGGGCTCCGCCGACAAAATACGGACGACTTCGGGATCAATTTGTTTCTCAACCGCCATGACATCGCTTTCAAATTTCGCTTCCAGAAAACAGATCACCATAGCACAGCCCGGCAACCGGTGAAGCAACCGGTTGCCGGACCACTGCTAATGGACGAAGGCAAAAATTCCTTTCAAATTGCCCTATGAAACGGCGGCCAGGCAGTCAAGCAAGCCCGCCCCGGTCTCCGGATCATCGCCCGGCGCGCCCAAATCGCGGGCCGTCGCCTTCAACCGGCTACGAATCTGCGCCGGTGTCCAGGTTGGCCGCTGCTGAACCAAAAGAGCCGCCGCACCGGAAACATGCGGACAAGCCATTGAGGTACCCGATTTGAGGCCAAAGCCGCCGCCGGGAACAGTGGAATTGATCGAAACACCAGGTGCTGAAATCTCAACCCCCCGCAGAGGACCAAGACTGGCTGGTCCGAAGGATGAAAAATCGGCCTTGCTGGAATTGCGGTCGACCGCCGCTACCGCCATGAAACCGGGACAACGGGCCGGGTTGCCAACCCATCGATTGGTCTGTCGGCCCGCGTTACCGGCCGCCGCGACAACGATGCAGCCGGCCTGTTCCAGACGGTGCGCCGCTGTCTGATACGCCGATATGCAAGGCGCGTTCGGATCATTGACATTGCTGCCAAGGCTCATGGAAGCGACTTGAATACCGTTGCGCAGACACCAGCCCATGCCGGCCAGAATCCAGCTTAAGCTGCCCGACCCACTTGCGGAGAGGACCTTCACCGCATAGAGGTCGGCATCCGGCGCAACGCCGACGATACCGCTGGCATTATTGCGGGCGGCAACAATGCCGGCACAATGCGTCCCATGGCTATGGTCGTCATCCCAATCGCTGACATTCGCCACGAACGAGGCGCCGCCCTGCACGATCAGGTCAGGGTGATTGTTGTCGATCCCCGTATCAATAATGGCGACTTTAACGCCACGGCCCGTAACCCGCCGCCAGGCCTGATCCGCCTTGACCATGGAGATATTCCAGGGGATCGGCTGACGTGGTGGCCTGGGCGTGCGGATGGGCAGACAAACCTTGCGGAAGCCAGGCGGGCAACAAGGCCGGACTGGCGGAAACGGCCGCAACGGCGGTCTGGGGGGGAAGGGTCGCGGTGGAAATGGCCTTGGTATCGGCCTTGGCGGAAACGGATTAGGGGTCAACAGGGCATCGTCAGTCCCATCCCACTCACCACCGTCGCCATAGCCAAGATCATCTAGGGCCTGATCATAGCCGGCCTCATAGCCGCCATCATCCTCGCCATAGTAATCCGTCCCGCCGCCGCAACCGCAGTCGGCGCCCAAGGCAAAGACTTCAATATCCTCCGTTACTTCCAGGACCTGTTTGTTGGCGCGGATGGCGTCGGCATCTTTCGCCGTCATGGATTTTAGAAAAATCCCCAATTCCGCCACGCCTAGAGTGTCAATGTCCTCGCTGAAATCATCGGTCTCCATCACCGATACGGCGTCTTTCAAATCCCGCTTGCGAATGGACATGGCTTTGATCGCGTCGCTTTCACCAGCACCCTCGATCATGGTTACGATATAACGTTGTTTGGCCATCGTTACCTCCTCTGATTCGATGGATATGAATAAGAGAAAACATAACTTCACTGGCACTTAGAACATTACGATATACCTAAGGTTATTAGTTATGCACTGAATATGAGATTTACGAGTCGTTATATTAATTTTTATGACAATTTTTCTGAGGCAGACAATTTTGCATGCTTGGATTTTTTCAATTCACAACCATGACAATTTTTTTTGCGAGCTCAATACTCACATTGCCAATGCCGCATTGAAAGGCAGACGCTAAGCGCCGGCGTCGATTACCGGCCTAAACCCTTTAATGACGATGGGTTGGCGGTATCGGTCTGAATGACCGCGCCATGTTCGTACCTGGCACGAGCATCCGGGAGCGTCGCATTGAACGAATGCCCCGTCCTGAAAAACCGAAAAGCCCTTGGCGTATTCCAGATACAGCTCTTTTGCCCGGCGGCGGATGGGGCCGGGTTGCAGCTCGCGGTCCTCGAACTGGACGACGGGACGGATCTTGGCGTGAAGGCCTTGCGGCAGAGCTTAGTGCTAATCCATCTGCCGGAAGACTTTCTTGGCCCTTTCGCGGTGACCTAGTTCAACTTTTGCATGCTCAACGTTTCGCTTGAGGTCGCCGGCGTTGGTCTCTTTTAAATGATGCAGGGATTGCGCGGCCCGCTTCCGTGCGCCGTCTTGGATCTGTCGTTTCCGGATCGCCACCATCTCCTCGGTCATAATCATATCTCCTCGAGATTACGCTCATGATTATGTAAATAATGCCCAGAACTCAGTTTCGGGACATTGCGCTAGATCAAGAAGATCCAATTTGACGAAAACTCGAAATGGACCCTAAAAAACAGAGAAACCCTTAGCGTATTCCAGGTACAGCTCTTTGGCGCGGCGGCTGATGGGGCCGGGTTGCAGCTCGCGGTCCTCGAACTGGGTGACGGGGCGGATCTTGGCGTGGTTGCCGGACGAGAAGATCTCATCCGCACCCATCACATCGTCCACGGTCAGAGTGCCCTCGATAACCTCGATACCGTCTTCGCGCAGCAGCTGAATGGTGCGCTGGCGGGTGACGCCATTCAAGAACGTGCCGTTGATGGCCGGGGTCATGGCGACGCCATCCTTGACGATCCACAGGTTGGACGAGAGGAATTCGGCCACGTTGCCGTTCGGATCCAGGATCACCGCGTTGTCGAAACCGCGCTTTGCCGCGTCCGTCAGGGCCAGGGCGGTGTTGGGATATAGGCACGATGCCTTGGCCGTGGTTGGCGCCATGTCGCGTGCCGGGCGGCGGCGGGACGACATGCAAACCTTGAACGGCCCCTCGGGCGGCAGGGGATTGTCGTATATGGCCAGGACGAATTCCGTGCTGTCCGCATCCGGCACCAGAAAGCCTTCACGGGCAAAGAACATGGGCCGGATATAAAGCTCCATTTCCCGTGGCAACTTGCGCACACCCTCGCGGCAAAGCTCGGCGATCTCGCCCGGCTCCAGCTTGGGTGCCAACAGCATGTTGGTAGCGGAGCTGACCAGACGGGCGCAATGTTCCTCCACATCCGGCACCAGGCCGCCC
>CAYWYB010000297.1:0-7012 GCA_964462145.1 uncultured Rhodospirillaceae bacterium | reverse complement strand
GATCGAAATGCAAAGCGCGAACGATATCCGCAAGGCGTTCCTGGACTATTTCGCGGACGCGGGGCACGAGGTTGTTTCATCCTCGCCCCTGGTGCCGCACAACGATCCCACTCTGATGTTCACCAACGCGGGCATGGTGCAGTTCAAGAACGTCTTTACCGGCGCCGAGGCACGGCCCTATCAGCGTGCTGCTACATCGCAGAAATGCGTTCGGGCGGGCGGCAAGCATAACGATCTGGACAACGTCGGCTACACCGCGCGGCATCATACGTTTTTCGAGATGCTGGGTAATTTCTCGTTCGGCGACTATTTCAAGGAACGCGCGATCGAGCTGGCCTGGAACCTGATTACCAAGGAATACGACCTGGATGCGACCCGCCTGCTGGTCACGGTCTATCACGACGACGATCAGGCGTTCGATCTGTGGCGCAAGATCGCCGGCCTGCCCGAGGACCGCATTATCCGCATTGCTACGTCCGACAATTTCTGGGCCATGGGAGATACCGGGCCCTGTGGGCCGTGTTCCGAGATCTTTTTCGACCATGGTCCCACCATCCCCGGCGGCCCGCCCGGCAGCCCGGACGAGGACGGCGACCGCTTTATCGAGATTTGGAACCTCGTCTTCATGCAGTTCGAGCAGTTGAGCGCCGATGAACGCGTGGAGCTGCCGAAACCTTCCATCGATACCGGCATGGGCCTCGAGCGCCTGACCGCGCTGCTGCAGGGTACCCACGACAACTATGACATCGATCTGCTGCGCACGATCATGGAGGCCTCGGCTGAATTCACGAATGTTGATGTGGATGGCGATCATAAATCCGGCCACAAGGTGATTGCCGATCATCTCCGCGCCTCGTCATTCCTGATCGCCGACGGCGTGCTGCCGTCCAACGAAGGGCGCGGCTATGTGTTGCGCCGGATCATGCGACGGGCCATGCGTCACGCTCATATGATGGGCGCCAATGATCCCCTGATGTGGCGTCTGGTGCCGACCTTGGTGGGTAAGATGGGCCAGGCATTTCCCGAACTGGTCCGGGCCGAGGCCCTGATTACCGAGACCCTGCGGGGCGAGGAAACCCGCTTCAAACAGACCCTGGACCGGGGCCTGCATCTGTTGATGGGCGAGGTGGATAAGCTGGGCGAAGCGGAGGCGTTGCCGGGCGAGGTCGCCTTCCGCCTCTATGACACCTATGGTTTTCCCCTGGATCTGACCCAGGACGTGCTGCGCGGCCAGAACAGGGCGGTGGATACCGACGGTTTCGATGTGGCCATGGAACGCCAGCGGGCCGAGGCCAGGGCGTCTTGGGCCGGATCCGGCGAGACCGGCACGGATGCCATCTGGTTCGAGCTGCGCGAGGAATGCGGCGCCACGGAATTTCTGGGCTATGACAAGGATCAGGCCGAAGGCGAAGTGCTGGCCCTGGTTGTGGACGGCGAGCGCGTCGAGACGGCGGAGGCCGGCACGGAAGTTTCTATTCTCGTCAATCAGACGCCGTTCTATGGCGAGTCCGGCGGCCAGCAAGGCGATGCCGGCCAAATGAACGGCGCCGATGGACTGAGCATTCAAATTACCGATACGCAAAAGCGCGTGGCCGATCTGCATGTGCATCGCGGCACGGTTCAGGCCGGCAGTCTGAAGGCCGGTGATGCGGTCGAAATGGTGGTCGACGTTGCCCGGCGGGCGCAATTGCGGGCCAATCATTCCGCCACCCATTTATTGCACGCTGCCTTGCGCAATCGCCTGGGCGCACATGTGACGCAGAAAGGCTCCCTAGTGGCGCCGGACCGGCTGCGGTTCGATATCAGCCAGCCCAAAGCCGTAACGGCGGAAGAACTTGCCTTGATCGAACAGGACGTCAACGAGCAGATCCGCGTCAACACCGCCGTGCGTACCGGACAGATGACCCCGGACGAGGCGGTGGAGCAGGGTGCCCTGGCGCTGTTTGGTGAAAAATATGGCGACGAGGTGCGCGTGGTTTCCATGGGATCTGGGAGTGATGGCGATGATCAGTCATACTCGACTGAACTCTGCGGCGGCACTCATGTGCGCAGCACCGGCGATATCGGCGCCTTTACGGTGATCAGCGAAAGCGCGGTGGCGGCCGGCGTGCGCCGGATCGAGGCCCTGACGGGTGCCGCGGCCCTGGCGCATTTCCACGAACAGGACGGCCAATTGCGCGCGGCGGCGGATCTGCTGAAGACCACGCCGGCGGATCTACCCGAGCGCATCGGTGCTCTGCTGGAAGAGCGCAAGAAACTGGAGCGGGAATTGAGCCAGGCCCGCCAGGCGCTCGCCCTTGGCGGTGGTGGTGGCAAGGGCGACGATGATGGCGGCAAGGACGTGGGCGGGATCGCCTATTCCGGCCGCCGTATGGACGATGTTCCGGCCAAGGAATTGCGCGGCATGGTCGATGCGGCCAAGCAAAAGCTCGGCTCCGGCGTGGTCGCGTTTATTGCCGTGAACGAGGGCAAGGCGGCCCTGACCGTGGGCGTTACCGATGACCTGACGGAGCGGTTGTCGGCGGTGGATCTGGTGCGCGCGGGATCGGCGGCTGTCGGCGGCAAGGGTGGCGGTGGCCGCCCGGACATGGCCCAGGCCGGCGGCCCGGACGGCGATGCGGCAGATGCCGCCTTAACGGCGATTGAAGAGGCCATCGCGGCCGCGGCATCCGGCTAGGCAATGGCGCCGAAGCAGCAGCTCTATGATCTGCTGGAGGGTGGCAATCGCGCCACGGCTAGCCAGCGCACCATGGATTTCCTGCTCGGTCTGTTGATCGTCGCCAATGTGCTGGCGGTGGCGCTGGAATCCGTATCCCGCTTCCATGACCAGTACGGCGATGCCTTCGCGGCTTTTGAGTACTTTTCCCTTGCCGTGTTCTCCGCCGAATACGTGATCCGCCTGTGGGTCTGTACCGAGCATCCGCCCCTGAAGCGTCTGGCGCCGGGGGAAGCGCGGCGGCGTTATGCGCTCTCGCCCTTCATGATTATCGATCTGTTGGCCATTCTGCCCAGCCTGATCGTCAGCATCATCGGCGTGGATTTGCGTTTCCTGCGCATCTTCCGCCTGTTGCGCCTTTTGAAACTCGCCCGCTATTCCCCCACCATCATTACCCTGGGCCGGGTGCTGTATGAAGAACGCCGGGCTTTGTTCGCGGTGGTCATCATCATGTTCGGCCTGTTGATGCTGTCGGCCTCGGTGATGACGATTATCGAGGGCGTGGCGCAGCCGGAAGCCTTCGGCTCCATTCCTGCCGCCATGTGGTGGGCGCTGGCGACCCTGTCCACGGTAGGCTATGGCGATGTGGTGCCGGTGACCGCGCTGGGTCGGATATTCGGCGGTATTGTCACCCTGTTGGGGGTGGCCATGTATGCTCTGCCCATCGCCATCATAGCGGCGGGCTTTACCAATGAAAGCCGCCGGCGGGATTTCGTCATTACCTGGGGCATGGTTGCCCGGGTGCCCCTGTTCGCCAAGCTGGACCCGGTGGCCCTGTCGAAAGTGGGTGGTTTGTTACGCTCCAAATCCGTGCCCTCGGGCTACGAGATCGTCCATCGCGGCCAGCCCGCCGACAGCATGTATTTCATCGTCTCGGGTGAAGTCGTGGTCGATATCGACGATCATCGCGTCTCCCTGGAGGAGGGCGATTTCTTCGGCGAGATCGCCCTATTGCACGACACCACGCGCCGGGCGCATGCCTACGCGGTCACCGAATGCCGTCTGATGCAGCTGATGAAAAGCGATTTCCACGGCCTGATGGAGACCGAACCGGCATTGCGGGCCGAAATCGCCGAAGTCGCCGCCGAACGCCTACGCCAGGGCGAATGGTCCGCCACCGATCTGGGCGATATGCCGGATGATGAAATCAGGGATCAGCCGTTGCGTGGGGAATAGCTCCCCTGTTTATCCAAGTCGCCTTCCATGCGCATTCTTGTGCGCGCGTGAAGCGAAAGCCCACCAAAATATCGCTTGCTAAAGCTGAATATGCGCGCCCAAAAAGTTGGGAATTATGCATTTTGGAATATTGAAATTTCTCGTTTGCTGATTTATCTCATTTCCCGAAATTCACGCTGTTTATTTGCGGGCGTGAAATCTGAACCGCCGTGCCTGGGTTGCGGCAAGACATAAACAACACTGTTCAGAGAGGGATGCGCAGATGCCGCGACATGGATGGGCCGGGCATTTAGGACGCTCAACAAGGACATCGCTCTCTGTTCGAATTAAGCGAGCCTGGAGAGATGAATTTTACTGTTGAAGTAACTAATTTCACGCCCGATTGTTCAAAATGCCATGGCCTTTGCTGTGTCGCCCTGGCGTTCGATTGGCCCCATTACAAGAAACCCGCGGGTAGGCCATGCAAGAATCTGGATGACGACTTCAGATGCAGCAAATGGGATGTGTTGGAAAAGGAAGGTTATGATACCTGCCGCCGCTTTTCCTGCCACGGCGCCGGCCAGGCGGTTGCGCAATTCGCCGAGGAAAACGGCATTGCCAATTGGCGGGAGGCGCCGGCGGATAAACCTGTTGAGCAGGGTCTTTTTCAACAGGTCTACCGTGAAATATATAAAGACCTTATCAGTGCCCCGCCGCCGGCCAAAACTGGCGAATGACGCCCTGCGAATTGAAATGGCCGCCTGTTTGAAGTCCCCTTAAGCCCACTCGCCCGGCGGCACGACATAGGGCGAGTTCGCCAAGGTTGTCTCGGGTTTCGGTTCGGCGCGAAAGATGCTGCGCAGATGCACTTCGTCGGGGCCGTCGCCGATGCGGAAGGCTCTGCTCCATGCGAAGGCGTCCGCCACGGGGGTGCCATCATAGCCGCCCATGGCGCCGAACACCTGCACCGCCCGGTCGGCGATCCCATAGTAACCCTGAGCGATGGCGACTTTCAGGATGGATAGGTCACGGTAGGCGGATTTCTCGCCCATCGCATCCACTTGCGCCGCGACCTTGCGCAGCAAAAGGCGCATTTGTTCCGTTTCGACCCTCGAATGCGCGATAGCATATTGCACAGTGTCGTAACCTTCCAGGGCGCGGCCAAAGGCCTGCCGCTCCAGGGCCCGGGCGTACATCAGTTCGATCAGCAATTCGCACTGGCCGATGGCGCGCATGGAATGGTGCAGCCGGGCAGGGGCCAGGCGGGCTTGCGACACGGCGAAGCCTTCGCCCTCTGCGCCCAGAAGATTCTCTTTTGGTACCCGAACCTGATCGAAGTTGATTTCCGAGGCTGGGCCATTGGGTTCTGAATAGCCGAAAAAGGCGTTGGCGCCGCCGACGGTGACGCCGGCCGTTTCACGGGGCACAAGGATCACGCTGTGCTGCTGGTTCTGTGCCGCGTCGGGGTTGCTGAGGCCCAAAAACAGATAAAACCGGCAGCGCTCATGGCCGCCGCCGGTGATGTACCATTTCTGGCCATCGACAATATAGTCGTCGCCGTCACGGGTTATGGTGGCGGCGATGTTCTTGGCGTCCGACGATGCGGAGCCAGGTTCGGTCATGGCAAAGGCGGACTGGCAATCGCCGTCCAGCAGGGGTTTCAGCCATTGCTCTTTCTGTTCCTCCGATCCGTAGCGTTGCAGGGCGACCATGTTGGGGACGTCGGGCCATTGGCAGTTGAAGACCTTCGAGGACCAGAAGGCCCGCCCCAGCAATTCGGCGACGATGGAATAGTCCAGATTGCTCATGGATAACCCGGCCTGACGGTCGGTCAAATCCGTGTGCGCCATGTTCCACAGGCCCTGGGACCTGGCCTTGGCGCGCAGTTCATCAAGGAAGGGTGGGTCCAACTCGCCATCCTGTTTGGTGGAACGGATCATCTCGCGGTTTCGCGGCAGGATGTCCTGTTCGAACAGTTGGCGGACCTGATCCAGGATCGCATATGCCTCTGGTGATGGTGTCAGGTCCATGGCGTTGCCCCTTTTCGGTACGCTGAAAATTACTGGGCAATTGTCCTAGCAACCGGTCCGTATAGGGTCAATGGACGAGATTGGCCGGATCAGAGATTTTCGGCCAGCCATGCTTTAATGGCGCGGTGGGCATCTACCTTTGGCACTTCGGGATGGTGGGCGCGATAAACGGCGGCCGCGGCATCAAACGCCACGGAGTGGGAAAGCTTTCGTGCCTTGAGGTCGCGGTACAGGCCCAAAACCACAATCCGGCAGCCACAGGTTGTTCCGCTAGCGCCCATTGGTGTCTTCCTTGATATTGATTGAAATACGCTGGATGCATTTCTCTATCAATATTGCGAATGAGTATCATTTGCAAATAAAATTTACAGCAAAGGGTCATTTTTCAAAAAAAAACAGGGCCCGCCGTTTCCGGCGGACCCTGCTTTGCCGTTTGCCTCGGGCTTGAAGTCTAGCCCATGGCCTTTTGCAGGTTGGTGTCCAGTGCCTCGAGGAACTGGTTCGTGGTCAGCCACTTTTGCTCGGGCCCGATCAGGATCGCCAGATCCTTGGTCATGGCGCCGGTTTCGACCGTCTCGACGCAGACCCTTTCCAGGGTCTCGGCGAATTTGGTCACTTCCGGGGTTTCGTCCATGCGGCCGCGATGCTTCAGACCACCGGTCCAGGCGAAGATCGAGGCGATGGGGTTGGTCGAGGTCTCGTTGCCTTTTTGATGCTCGCGGTAATGGCGGGTGACGGTACCGTGGGCGGCTTCCGCCTCCACCGTCTTGCCATCCGGCGTCATCAGGATCGAGGTCATCAGACCAAGCGAGCCAAAGCCCTGGGCAACCGTGTCGGACTGCACATCGCCGTCATAGTTCTTACAGGCCCAGACGAACTCGCCTTGCCATTTCAGGGCACAGGCCACCATGTCGTCGATCAGGCGATGTTCGTAGGTGATGCCCAATTCGTTGAACTGGTCCTTGAATTCGTTTTCAAAAACCTCTTCGAACAGATCCTTGAAGCGGCCGTCATAGGCTTTCAGAATGGTGTTCTTGGTGGACATATAGACCGGCCATTTGCGCTGGATGCCGTAGGCCATGCAGGCACGGGCGAAGTCGCGGATCGAATC
>CAYWYB010000296.1:0-7014 GCA_964462145.1 uncultured Rhodospirillaceae bacterium | reverse complement strand
GCAAGGTCAAGGCCGGCGATGTGGTCGTGGTCCGTTACGAAGGCCCGAGGGGCGGCCCCGGCATGCAGGAAATGCTGATGCCGACATCGATGATCAAGGCTGTGGGCCTGGGCAAGGAATGCGCCCTGATCACGGATGGGCGTTTTTCGGGCGCCTCTTCGGGGCTTTCATTGGGTCACATCTCGCCGGAAGCCGGCGAAGGCGGCCTGATCGCCTTGATCGAAGATGGCGACGAGGTGGAGATCGATATCCCCGAACGCCTGTTGCAGCTGAACGTGGACCCACAGGAGATCGAACGCCGCCACCAGGCCATGAGCGCCCGCGAGGACGGCGGCTGGAAACCGCTGAACCGCGACCGCCATGTCTCCCGCGCCCTACGCAGCTATGCCGCCCTGGCGCGCAGTGCCGCCTATGGCGCCGTGCGCGACCCCGGCGTCGTGGACGGACAGAAATAGCACTGGCAACGCACTGGGAACGGTTTTCGAGTGGACGCAAATGCCCCGTTAGAGCGTTACCGCGCCCTGCGCCGGTCCGGCCAGTTGGACCCGGATCCGGGCCAGGAGCTGGCGGCGGAAAAGCTGCAGATGCTGCATCACCGCCTGGCGCAGTACGATCCCAACCAAAGTAACGGATGGCGGCAATTCCTGTTTGGCCGTGGCCAGAAGGAACCGGCGCCCGAAGGCCTGTATATCTATGGCGAGGTAGGCCGGGGCAAATCCATGCTGATGGACCTGTTCTTTGAAGGCGCGCCGATCGAGCGTAAGCGCCGGGTGCATTTTCACGAATTCATGGGCGAGGTGCATGGCCGCATCAACGCCTTCCGCAAAGCCCCCGCGAACGAAAGAAAGGGCGACGATCCCATCCCGCCCATCGCCGAGGATATCGCGGAAGCCACCTGGCTGTTGTGTTTCGACGAGTTCGAGGTCCGCGACATCGCCGACGCCACCATCCTGGGCCGCCTGTTCGGGCGCCTGTTCGAATTGGGCGTGGTGGTGATCGCCACCTCGAACCGGGCGCCCGACGATCTTTACAAGGGCGGCCTGAACCGGCAGCTGTTCCTGCCGTTCATTGAAGATCTGAAACAACGCCTGGATATTCTCTGCCTTGAAGGCCGGCAGGATCATCGCCTCGCGCGCATGAAAGGCGTGCCGGTCTATCACACGCCATTGGACTCAGCGGCGGCAACGGCCCTGGATACGGCCTTTGAAAACCTGACCGACCGCCCCGTGGGCGAGCCAGCGGAGGTGGAGGTCAAGGGCCGTACCCTGGTGGTGCCGCAACAGGCCAAGGGCGTGGCCCGTTTCAGCTTCCCCGAGCTGTGCGAAACGGCCCTGGGCGCCCATGATTATCTGGAGCTGACCCGGCATTACCATACCCTGATCCTCTCTGGCATTCCCCAACTGGGGCCGGAGCGGCGCAACGAAGCCCGCCGCTTTGTGATCCTGATCGATGTCTTGTACGACAACGGCATCAAGCTGGTGGCCAGCGCCGAGACGGCGGCGGAGGAGATCTATCCGAAAGGCGACGGCGGTTTCGAATTCCAGCGCACCGTATCGAGGCTAACCGAGATGCAATCAGCGGAGTATTTCGAAGCCCCGCACCGGCTGGTGGTGTAAGGAGTCTTCCGCCCTTGAAACGGGAAAGAACATTCCTTTTCCTCAAGCCATGTGGCAGCATTGGGCCGTGAACCGTGATGCATGGGTTTTGGCCGTGGCAGAAGAAAGTATCGGCGATTTCATTGAACGCTGGAAAGCCTCCGGCGCGTCCGAGCGCGCGAACTGCCAACCCTTTCTAATCGGCCTCTGTGCGCAGATAGGAGCACCAGAGCCGGAGACAGCCTCGGACACGCCAGAGGACGATAGTTATACATTCGAACGGCCCGTCACCTTTCATCATCCAGACGGCAACACCTCCTCGGGCTTCATAGACCTATATAAGCGCGGTTGTTTCGTGCTCGAAGCGAAACAGGGCAGTGACCGGAAGGATGCCTCCGAAACGCCGCTTCGCGGTGGCCAGGGTTCCAGAGCCGGCAAGACCAAAACCAAAAAAGGCACCGCCGTGCGCGGCACCGGCCATTGGGATGACGCCATGCTGCTGGCCCGCGCCCAGGCGGAAAGCTACGCCAAGGCCCTGCCAACCAGGGACGGCTGGCCGCCATTCCTGATCGTCACCGACGTTGGCCATACCATTGAGTTGTTCGCCGATTTCTCCGGCACGGGCAAGAACTATACCCACTTTCCCGACAAAGCCTCGTTCCGCATCAAGATGGACGAACTGGCCGACGAAACCGTGCGCGAGCGCCTGCGCCTGGTCTGGACCGACCCAATGGCCCTGGACCCCACGCAACGGTCCGATAAGGTTACCCGCGAGGTCGCCGCCATGTTGGCGGAGTTGGCAAAATCACTGGAACAGGACGGACACGCTCCCGACAGCGTGGCCACGTTCCTGATGCGCTGCCTGTTCACCATGTTCGCCGAGGATGTGGGCTTGCTGCCCGAAAATAGCTTCAAGGCCCTGTTGGAACGCTATCAGGACAAGGCTGAAAATTTCCACATCATGGCCAAGGTGCTGTGGGACGATATGAACAGGGGCCAATTTTCCACCGCGCTGGAAAAAGATATCCTACGCTTCAACGGCGGCCTGTTCGCCAATGCCGAGGCCATTCCTCTTACAGAAGAGCAATTGTTGATGTTGATCAACGCGGCCCGGTCGGATTGGCGCGATGTAGAGCCGGCCATTTTCGGTACTTTGCTGGAACGTGCGTTGGAGCCGCGCGAGCGCCACAAGCTGGGCGCCCACTACACGCCCCGCGCCTATGTGGAACGCCTGGTCATGCCCACGGTGATCGAGCCCTTGCGCCACGACTGGGACAACGTCAAGGCCGCCGCCGTGCAACTAGCCAATGGCGATGACCAGGACGGCGCGCTAGCGGAAGTGCGCAAATTTCATCAAAGCCTGTGTAACGTCACGGTGCTGGACCCGGCCTGTGGTTCAGGCAACTTCCTTTACGTCACCATGGAGCATATGAAGCGCCTGGAAGGCGAGGTATTGGACTTGGCGGAAGAACTGGGCCAGGACCAGTACTTCCTGGAAATGGACCAGCACACCGTCGATCCGCACCAGTTCCTTGGGCTGGAGATCAATCCCCGCGCCGTGCCGATCACCGAGCTGGTCTTGTGGATCGGCCATCTGCAATGGCATTTCAAGACACGTGGCAAGACCCTGCCGGCGGAGCCGGTGTTGAAGAATTTCCGCAATATCCAATGCGCCGATGCCCTGCTGGATTACAGCGGCACCGAATTGGTATTGGACGAAGACGGCAAACCCGTCACCCGCTGGGACGGCCGAACAACAAAGACCAATCCAACAACGGGTAAGGAAGTGCCCGACGAAAGCGCCCGCGTCGAGACCGAACGCTATCTGAAACCGAAGGCCGCCAACTGGCCCAAGGCCGCGTTCATCGTCGGCAACCCGCCGTTTCTGGGTGGCAAGGGCATCAAGGATGCCATGGGCGACGGCTATCAAGCGGCATTGTGGGCGGCGTACAAGGAAAAGGACGTGCCCCATTCGGCTGATTTCGTCATGTATTGGTGGCACAAGGCGGCGCAACTTGTGCGCACCGGCAAGGCGCGGCGTTTCGGCTTCATCACCACGAATTCCCTGCCGCAGACATTTTCGAGGCGCGTGGTGGAACGGCACCTGGGAGAGAAAAAAGCGATCAGCCTGGTTTTCGCCGTGCCCGATCACCCCTGGGTCGACGCCGCCGACGGCGCGGCGGTGCGCATCGCCATGACAGTGGGCCTGGCCGGGGCCAGGTCGGGCCGCCTCGCCACCGTGACCGGAGAGGCCAAGACGGATGATAGACAAGGGCGCGAGGTAGAACTGCTGGCGCGGCAAGGCAAGATTCATGCGAACCTGCGTATCGGTGCCGACCTGACCAAGACCCATCCATTGCAGTCAAACATGGATTTGTCCTCGCCAGGCGTAAAGCTACATGGCGCGGGATTTATTGTGACACCCGAACAGGCGCGGACCCTGGGACTAGGCAAGATCAAGGGACTGGATAAACATATCCGCCACTATCGAAATGGCCGCGACCTGACGGATAAGCCTCGCGGCGTCATGGTGATCGATTTATTTGGCCTGAGCGACACCGAAGTCCGGCACAAATTTCCTACGGTCTACCAACATGTCGTCGATCATGTGAAACCCGAGCGGGATCAAAACAATCGAAGGTCCTATCGGGAAAATTGGTGGATTCACGGCGAACCGAGAAAGGATTTGAGGCCTGCTCTAGAAGGCCTGCCGCGCTATATCGCGACCGTGGAGACGGCCAAGCACCGGGTGTTTCAATTCCTCGATATTTCCATCCTGCCGGACAACATGCTCGTCAATATTGCGGTGTCCGACGCTTGGGCCTTGGGCGTTCTGTCCAGCCGGATTCATGTGGTGTGGGCACTTGCCGCAGGTGATAGCCTGGAAGATCGCCCGCGCTACAACAAGACCAAATGTTTCGATCCCTTTCCGTTTCCGGAATTGTCCGAGGCGCAGATAGCCGAGATTGGTGACTTGGCCGAGGAACTGGACGCCCACCGCAAGCGGGTGCAGGCGGACCAGCCCGATATCACCCTGACCGGCATGTACAACGTGTTGGAAAAACTGAAGTCGGGCGAGACGCTGAACGACAAGGAAAAGGACATTCACGCCCGTGGCCTGGTCTCGATCCTGAAGGATCTGCATGAACAAATCGATACCGCCGTGTTCGCTGCCTATGGCTGGGACCAAGACCTGGATGATGATGCCATACTGGAAAAGCTGGTGGCCCTGAACCAGGAACGGGCCAGGGAGGAAGCCGCCGGCCATGTCCGCTGGTTGCGCCCGGACTTTCAGGCGCCCGAGGCGACGGCCATGGGCAAGGCGGTGCAGGCGGCGATGGATGTCGGCGAAGGCATCGCGGCGCCGGCCAAGAAACGGCCCTGGCCGAAGACCCTGCCGGAACAGTTCGATGCCGTGCGCGAAGTTCTGGCGGCAGCGGAAACACCATTGCGGGCGGAGGATGTGGCACGCAACTTTTCTCGCGCCAACCGGGCCAAGGTGGCCGAGGTTCTGGCGACCCTGCGGGCGCTCAGCCAAATCCACGCCGTCGGCCCCGAACGCTTCGCCCCCTGACCTTGGATTTACGCGGCTGCCCTGAATTGCCAGGTCAAGCCCGGCAATGACGAAGTTAGCTAAAATCGCCTAAATCGTCATGCCCGGACAAGATCCGTGCTCCATCCATCAGCCGGCCGTGGTCTCCAACTTGGCGGCGACTTTTTCCAGGCGGCTCAACACTGCCTGCATTTTGTCCCCGCCGCCGGCTGCCTCGGTCTCCTCTTGGGCCGGGGGGGTGATCATACCTGCTGTCAGGATTTGCATGAAATTCGCGATGGTTTCGTCGATGTCCGTCTTGGAGGGGCGCAGGCGCATGGTGCGGGCGCCGTATTCCAGGCCGCCATAGAACAGATCCCGGATCACGCTCAACGGCAGGTCGGCGCGAATTTCGGCCCGGTTGACGCCGTCGCGGATGACCTGATCGAACACCTCCACATAGGTGCGGTTTAGTTGATATTCCTCGGTCTGGCGGTATTCATCCGAGACCTTCGCGGGCGTCATGGCCATGCCCAGCATGGGCCATTCCGCCGCCACTCGCTCCAAATGATGACGGGCCAGAAAGGTCAGCTTGGCGGTGCTGTCCGGCAGATCCTTGATGCCGTCCGCGGCATCGCGGGTCAGACGGTCGTAAAACTCCGCCGCCACCGCCAGCAACAGGGCGTTCTTGTTCTCGAAATAGAGATAGACCGTGCCCTCGGCAACACCGGCCAATTTGGCAATCTCGGCAATCCTGGCCCCGTCGAAACCATGTTCCTGAAAGATCTCACGGGCCGCGGCGATGATCGCCTGTTCCTTTTCCTCGACCCGTTGCCGCCGCGTCCGTGTCCGCGCCTCAGCCATATACTACGTCCCCCATCCGTCCCTATAGACCCATTTGCCGCACGGCCAGATCCCGCATGATCTCTTCCGAGCCGCCGCCGATGGCCATCACCTTGACCTCGCGGTAGACCCGTTCCACCAGATTGCCGCGCAGATAACCGGCGCCGCCGAAAATCTGCATGGCCTCGGAGGCGCAGAATTCCAGCGTTTTGGTGGCCAGAAACTTGCCCTTACAAATCTCCGCCGCCGGCATCTCGCTTTCATTGACCAGCCAGCATATCTGGTTCAGATAGGCCTCCACCGCGTCGATCTTGGCCGACATATCGGCGATCTTGTGGCGGATCACCTGATGCTTGATCAGCGGCTGGTTAAAGGTCTCCCGCTCCTGGGCATAGCGGATGGATTCATCCAGGCACAGTTTCGACATGCCCAGGGCCTGGGCAATCAGATTAACCCGCTCCAGATTGAAATTCTTCATAATGGCGATGAAGCCGCGGTTTTCCTCGCCCATGAGGTTTTCCGCCGGAACCCGGCAGTCATCGAAATACAGCGTCGCCGTGTCCGAGCACCACCAGCCCATCTTGCGCTCGATCGCCGTGCGCGAGAAACCAGGCATGTCCGCCTCGACAAAGAACAGCGAAATGCCGGCCAGGCCTTCCTCGCCGGTACGGGCGCCGACCACGAAATAGTCGCTGTTCATCGCCCCCGTGATGAAGGTTTTCGAGCCGTTCAGCACCCAGTGATTGCCGTCCCGGCGCGCCTTGGTCTTCATATTGGCCACGTCCGAGCCGCCCGAAGGTTCGGTGATCGCCAGGGAGGAACCTTTGCGCCCCGCGACAATGTCGGCCAGAACGCGCTGTCTGATTTCATCGGAGGCCAGTTTTTGTATGGGATCTATGGAGATACTGCGCCCGCCCAGGGCCGCCGGCACGCCGTTGGCGCCGCATTGGCCGAATTCTTCCCAGGCCGCGGCCCGCATGAAGCAATCCTCGAACCCCAGGCCGCCGTATTCTTCCTTGATGCCGAAACCAAAAAAACCTATCG
>CAYWYB010000295.1:0-7030 GCA_964462145.1 uncultured Rhodospirillaceae bacterium | reverse complement strand
GGCTGTCGTGGCGGCGGTGGAAAAGGCCGGCGGCACGATTACCGTGACCGTGGTCAAGGAAGTCGCCAAAGAAGACGCGCCAAAAGACTCTGCGGAATAACCGCGGCATTGAACAGGCGGCTCCGCGATCGTAATGCGAGGCCGCCACGAGGACGAACAATATGGCATCCGCAGCGGAACAATTAGCGGCTAACATAAATTTCGGCGCCTTTTCCAAGGCGACGGAATTGAAAAAGCGCCTCTGGTTCACCCTGGGGGCGTTAATCGTCTATCGTATCGGCACCTACATTCCCATTCCCGGTATCGACCCGGCGGCGCTGGCGGAGATCTTCGAGCAGCAGCGCGGCGGTATCCTGGGCATGTTCGATGTATTCTCGGGCGGCGCCCTGGGGCGCATGACGATTTTCGCCCTGAATATCATGCCCTATATCTCGGCCTCCATTATCATTCAGCTGTTGACCACGGTTTCGCCGCATCTGGAACAGCTGAAGAAGGAAGGCGAGCAGGGCCGCAAGAAAATCAATCAATACACCCGCTACGGCACGGTTATTCTGACCGCCTTGCAGGCCTATGGCATCGCCGCCGGGCTGGAAGGCATGACAGCCTCTGGCGGCGGCGGCGTGGTTCTGGCGGCGGGCATGTTCTTCAAGGCCAGTACGGTAATCACCCTTGTGGGCGGCACCATCTTCCTGATGTGGCTTGGTGAGCAGATCACGGCGCGCGGCGTGGGTAACGGCATTTCCCTGATCATCTTCGCCGGTATCGTGGCGCAACTGCCATCCGCCATCGCCTCGACCCTGGAATTGGGCCGCACCGGTGCCCTGAACACTCTGTTCATTCTGTTTCTGATCGTTCTGGTCATCGCGACCATCACCTTCATCGTCTTTATCGAGCGGGCGCAACGGCGCATCGTGGTGCAATACCCGAAACGCCAGGTCGGCCAGAAGATGTTCGGCGGCGAGAACACGCATATGCCGCTGAAACTGAACACGGCCGGCGTCATTCCGCCGATCTTCGCCTCCTCGCTGTTGCTACTGCCGGTTACCGTCGCCTCGTTCTCGGCCCAGGGCGGGCCGGAATGGCTGACCACGGTGACCTCGTTGTTGGGTCGCGGCCAGCCGCTGTACCTGAGCATGTATATCGGCGGCATTGTCTTCTTCTGTTTCTTCTATACCGCGATCGTCTTTAACCCGGCGGATACGGCGGATAACCTGAAGAAATATGGCGGTTTCATCCCCGGCATCCGGCCCGGCAAGCGCACGGCGGAATACCTCGATTATGTGCTGACCCGCCTGACGGTGGTTGGTGCGGGCTATCTGGCCCTGGTCTGTTTGTTGCCGGAATTGTTGATGTCGCAATATGCGGTGCCGTTCTATTTTGGCGGCACTTCGTTGCTGATCGTGGTCAGCGTGACCATGGATACGGTATCGCAGATCCAATCGCATCTGCTGGCGCATCAGTATGAAGGCCTGATCAAGAAATCAAAACTGCGGGGCCGCAACCGATGAGAATCCTGCGATGAGAATGATTTTACTAGGTCCTCCCGGCGCCGGTAAAGGCACCCAGGCACAGCGCCTGATGGATGCCTATAGCATCGTGCAATTGTCCACCGGTGATATGCTGCGGGCGGCGGTCGCGGCGGGTACCGAGGTGGGTTTGCGCGCCAAATCGGTGATGGAAGCTGGCGAACTGGTATCCGATGACATTGTCGTCGGTATTATTTCCGACCGCGTTGACGAGGCGGATTGCCAGAACGGTTTTATTCTCGATGGTTTTCCACGCACCCTGGCCCAGGCCGAGGCGTTGGAGGTCATGTTGACGGAAAAGTCATTGCGCCTGGATGCGGTGGTCGAAATGCAAGTGGACGACGGCTTGCTGGTGGACCGGATTACGGGCCGTTATACCTGCGCCAATTGCGGCGCGGGTTATCACGATACGAATTTGCAGCCCAAGGTTGATGGCATCTGTGATAATTGCGGTCGTACGGAGTTTAACCGGCGTGCCGATGACAACGCCGAGACCGTTGTCTCGCGGCTGAAGGCGTATCACGAACAGACGGCGCCGTTGCTGCCGTTCTATCGTGACAAAGGCATTCTAAAGACCGTCGATGGCATGGCGGACATTGACGAAGTGACCCGGCAGATGAAGGCATTGTTGGGTGCGGCTTAAGGCATTGACTTAGCCGCAAAAAGGCATTATTTCGCGGGGTTCCACATTCATTGTGATTGCTCCCGTGGGCGGGTCCCGAACGGTTTGGTTCGTGCGGTGCAGGCGAGGTTGAGTACGGTTAGGTTCGGCGGTTCCATGGAGCTGGCTGAACAAAAATAGTTTGGACGGCCACACGATTAAGCGGCCAATTGATACGTATACGAGGAGATTCCGGGTGGCGCGGATAGCAGGCATCAATATTCCGACCAACAAAAGGGTCGAGATTTCTTTGACTTATATCCATGGCATTGGCAGGACCAAGGCCACGGAGATCTGCAGCAAGGTCGGCATCCCGCGCGAGCGACGGGTTGCGGAACTGACGGATCAGGAAGTCATCCAAATTCGTGAGCTTATCGACCAGGATCACATGGTTGAAGGCGATTTGCGCCGTGAAGTGGCCATGAACATCAAGCGGTTGATGGATCTGGGCTGCTATCGCGGTATTCGCCATCGTAAAGGTCTGCCGTTGCGTGGGCAGCGGACACATACCAACGCGCGCACGCGCAAAGGCCCGGCGCGGCCCATCGCCGGCAAGAAGAAAGCGTAATATAGGCAATGGCAAAAGAACGTACACGCGTCCGCAGGCGCGAGAAGAAAAACATCATCTCGGGCGTGGCGCATGTTAATGCGACGTTTAACAACACCATGATCACGATCTCGGACGTGCAGGGCAATGCGATTGCCTGGTCGTCCGCCGGTGCGCAGGGCTTTAAGGGCTCGCGCAAATCTACGCCTTACGCGGCGCAGATGGCGGCGGAAGATGCCGGCCGCAAGGCGCAGGAGCATGGTATGAAATCACTTGAGGTCTTCGTCAAGGGTCCGGGGTCGGGGCGTGAGTCCGCTCTTCGGGCGCTACAGGCGGTGGGTTTCACCATTACTTTCATTAAGGACGTGACGCCGATACCACACAATGGTTGTCGGCCACCCAAGCGGCGGCGGGTCTAAACGCCGGTGGCCGGCGCCCCTTTGGCACCGGCTGGCGGACGATCTGTAAGGCCTGGGATTTCCCCGGGTACGGCGGCGGGAGAGCGCGAGGATACGACGTGATCCAGAAGAACTGGCAAGAACTGATTAAACCAAACAAGTTGAGCATCGAGTCGGAGAACGATCCGGATCGCAAGGCCACGGTCGTGGCCGAGCCTTTGGAACGCGGCTTTGGTCTGACTTTGGGCAACGCATTGCGGCGCATTCTGCTGTCGTCTCTGCATGGCGCGGCGGTGACGTCTCTGCAGATTGATGGGGTTCTGCATGAATTCTCGTCGATCCCGGGCGTCCGCGAGGATGTGACGGACATTGTTCTGAACATCAAGGCCTTGGCCGTGCGTTTGCACAGCGAAGGACCCCGGCGGATGACCTTGAAGGCGGATGGTCCCGGCGCGGTGACGGCGGCGAATATCGAGATGGGCCCGGATATCGAGGTGATGAACCCCGATCTGGTGATCTGCCATCTCGATCAGGGCGCTAAATTGTCCATGGAGTTGACCGTGGATTCGGGCAAGGGTTATCTGGCGGCGGAACATAACCGCGCCGAAGACAGCCCCATTGGCCTGATCCCCGTGGATTCCGTTTTCAGCCCCGTGCGGCAGGTCGCCTATCGGGTGGAGAATTCCCGCGAAGGCCAGATCCTGGACTACGACAAGCTGACCATGGATATCGAAACCGACGGCACGGTATCGCCCGACGACGCGATCGCCTTCGCCGCCCGGATTTTGCAGGATCAGTTGCAGCTGTTCATCAATTTCGAAGAGCCCCGCGAAGAACCGGTGCATTTCGAACCGGAAATTCCGCGCATCAACCGCAATCTGCTGCGTAAGGTGGACGAGTTGGAATTGTCGGTACGTTCGGCCAATTGCCTGAAGAACGACAACATCATCTATATCGGCGATCTGGTGCAGAAAACCGAATCCGAGATGTTGCGGACGCCGAATTTTGGCCGCAAGTCGTTGAACGAAATCAAGGAAGTACTGACCCAGATGGGCCTGCACCTTGGCATGGAAGTATCTGAGTGGCCGCCGGAGAACATTGATGATCTGGCGAAACAGATGGAAACGGAATTCTAGTTCACTGAACGATCAGTCATCCTCTGATTGTCATTGAATTAGTATAAGGAGTAGCGACATGCGGCACCGTATACGTGGACGCAAACTGAACCGGGACAGCTCCCACCGCAAGGCGATGTTCGCCAACATGGCGGCGGCCCTGATCAAGCATGAACAGATCAATACCACTCTGCCCAAGGCCAAGGAATTGCGCCCGATCGTGGAGAAATTGATCACCCTGGGCAAACGCGGCGATCTGCACGCCCGCCGTCTGGCCTATGCCCGCCTCCCGGATCGGGCCATGGTGGCCAAGTTGTTTGATGTTTTGGCGCCGCGTTACGCGGATCGCCAAGGTGGCTATATCCGGATTATCCGGGCCAATTTCCGTTATGGTGATTGCGCGCCCATGGCCTATATCGAATTCGTTGACCGTGACGTGGATGCCAAGGGGCAGGATTCTGGCCCCACTGGCATGGAAGAAGACGAAGACGAGGATGTCGCGGCCTGACGGCGGCTGCCAAGAGCATATCGCGGAAACGGCGCTTTGCCGAAACGCGAAAAGCGATCAAATTGGGGCAGCCTTCGGGCTGCCCCAGTTGTTTGTGCCCTATTGGAGCAACCTGCGTTCGTTCGAAGTTTGGTAAGTTGCGCCAACTTATTCGATCTAGTTTGCAGCAGTGGATAACACGTGAAAATGAGAATTGTTTTGCTTCTTGGCGTTCTGGCTCTGGCGCTCGCGCCGGCGCAGACCGCAGTGGCCAAAAAGGTGGTGCCTACCAGCCAGGCCCAGGTGCAGCTGTCCTTTGCGCCGCTGGTCAAACAGGCGGCACCGGCGGTGGTCAATATATATACCCGCCGCGTGGTGGAACAGGTTGTCCGCTCGCCATTGTTTGATGACCCGTTCTTCCGCCGTTTCTTTGGTGATCGCTTTGGTGCCGGCAACGGCCGGCGGCGGCAACAACAGAATTCACTTGGCTCGGGCGTTATGGTCAGCGCTGATGGCATGATCGTCACCAACCATCATGTCATCGCTGGCGCCGACGAGATCACGGTCGCCCTATCCGACCGCCGGGAGTTCGAGGCCGAGTTAATGCTGGATGACGAGAGCACCGATCTAGCGGTCCTGAAGATCAAGACCGAGGGTGAGAAACTGCCCTTTCTGGAGCTGCGGGATTCCGACAGTCTGGAAGTCGGTGATCTGGTATTGGCCATCGGCAATCCCTTCAATGTGGGCCAGACCGTAACCTCCGGTATCGTCTCCGCCCTGGCGCGGACGGGCATCGGGGTGTCGGATTTTCAGTTCTTCATCCAGACCGATGCGGCGATCAATCCGGGCAACTCGGGCGGCGCGCTGATCACCATGGACGGCCGCCTGGCGGGCATCAATACGGCGATTTATTCCCGCACCGGGGGCTCGCACGGCATCGGATTCGCGGTGCCATCGGCCATGGTGCGGGCGGTTCTGGCCTCGGCCAAGCTGGGCCTGCATCATGTCAAACGGCCCTGGCTGGGGGCGGCGACCCAAACCGTCACGGCTGATATCGCGGCCTCTCTCGATATGACGCGGCCTCGTGGCGTGCTGATCCGTTCGCTCTATGAAGATGGCCCGGCGGACCGTGCCGGCATGGCGGTGGGCGATGTCATCGTAACGATCGACGGCCACGACGTCGCCTCGCCCAAGGCTTTGAATTTCCGCATGGGTACCCGCATGATCGGCAACGAAGCGCGCTTAGATATTTGGCGTAATGGTGCTGTTCGAAGTCTAAGCCTGAAGCTGGTCGCCGCACCCGAAACACCGCCGCGGCGGATTACGGAACTGAAGGGCCGCCAGCCCTTGGCGGGGGCCACGGTGGCCAATCTGTCGCCGGCCTTGGCCGAGGAACTGGGTATCGACACCCTGGCCAGCGGTGTCATAATCCTGGATGTGGCGCAACGCAGCCTGGCCCGGCGCTTCCGTTTTCGCAAGGGTGACTTAATATTGGGCATCAACAAGGCGCGTATTGGCTTGGTCTCGGAATTGGTTGCGGTGATGAAGGAACCGGTAACGGATTGGCGCATTACCATGCAGCGAGGCGGTAAGGTACATACCGTTCGGATTGGTGAATGAGCAACCTGTTCGAAGCCGCCGGCATGGATCAAGGCCCCCTGCGGCCCTTGGCTGAACGCCTGCGGCCCAGCCGGCTTGACCAGGTGATCGGTCAGGATCATCTGTTGGCGGAAAATGGCGCCATCAGCCGCATGCTGGAAAGTGGCCGCCTGGCCTCTCTCGTACTTTGGGGCCCGCCGGGCAGCGGCAAGACCACCATCGCACGTTTGTTGGCGGCGCATGTGGGATTGCATTTCGAACAGTTGTCGGCGGTGTTTTCCGGTGTTGCCGACCTGCGCAAGGCTTTCGCCGCCGCCGGTGAACGCCGCATGAGCGGCCAGGGCACGTTGTTGTTCGTGGACGAAATTCATCGCTTCAACCGCTCGCAACAGGATGGTTTCCTACCCTATGTCGAGGACGGAACCATCGTCCTGGTCGGTGCCACCACGGAAAATCCCTCGTTCGAGCTGAATGCCGCCCTGCTCTCCCGTTGCCAGGTGCTGGTGCTGAACCGCTTGGACGATGATGCCTTGGAAGAACTGCTTCGACGGGCCGAGGCGGCGGCGGAAAGGAAATTGCCCCTGGTGGAAGAGGCCCGCCACTCGCTGCGCGCCATGGCCGATGGCGATGGCCGCTTTGCTCTGAACTTGGCCGAGGAACTGTTGGGACTGTCCACGGACGAACCCCTGGACGTGGC
>CAYWYB010000294.1:0-7037 GCA_964462145.1 uncultured Rhodospirillaceae bacterium | reverse complement strand
ATCCTCCCATTGGAAACAGGATCAAATGTCCCAAATGTTTTGATGACGGACAATTGACCTTCAATGAATGGACCAGCGCCACTGGCAACGAAATCCAAATCACTGAAAACCTGTCCAGAAAGGGATGGGTGAAGGTCGCCGCCCTGGCGCTCACCTCCCGTGCGCACCAGCACAGGTCCAGCGTCAGGAGCGCTACAAATACCAATGCGAAGATAGATGCGCTTGCGGACCTTATGACGACGGTGGCGCATCTCCAGACGCTATCCATCGCAACCGACCTGAACGACAGAACAATCTTGAAAGGAAGAATCAGAAAATGAGTATCAACGGGCGCAACCAGACGATTATGAGTTTCAGACTACCAGATTACCTCCGTGAAGAGATTTCACGCACCGCCGATAAGATGGAAATGTCCGACAGCAATTTCCTTCGTGTCGCCATCACGAATGCCATCATGCGCTATGCGAGAGAGAACCAAGAAGCCGCCTGAACGGCAATGTATGACGGGTAATACGGGTGTTTGAGCGATTGATGAAGCCAGCGTAGTTACCGTTTCACATGTGAAAAAGTCTCGATCTTGATTATCTACCGTCTCGGAAATTGGATGACATTTGATATGCCACTAACGGCTGAAAGCCCCTCTTTATCAATCGCATCAAGCACCTCATCCAGAGCAGCCTGTTCAGTCTCGAAGGGATCATCCCAAACGGTTGAGGTCCCGTTCTGGTCGACAGCCTCCAAGGTCCAGGTAAAATCACGATCAAGACGGAATATATTGATCTTGATCAGATGCCCCTCGACAGTCCGTTCGTGTGTCAGACCGGAAAAGATGACTTCGGGATCAGGCATTTCGTTCGACCTAGAACAGGGATTAGGGGTCTAAATATGGCTGCTAAATCTCAAACGTGGTGGTGGTCCCGGCAGGACTCGAACCTGCTACCTCCTGATTAGGAATCAGGCGCTCTATCCAGATGAGCTACGGGACCACACACGCCAGGAACCTAATACGAGACGCAAAAATATTCCATAGCTGCTTTTTTGAAATTTACCCGAAATTTTACTAATCGTTTACTTCGATTTTTCGTTCTTATTTTCTCAACAATTCCAATGTGTTACAATGAAGCATCATATTAGGAATCAAGTGCTCTATCCAGCTGAGCTACGGGCGCCCCGGCGCGGTTAATAACACATCGCGGCGGCGGGAGGCCATGATAAGTGTTGTGGGAAAGTGTTCTGGCCGCCCCGCCATCAACTTGGCATCGGCAGCTTGAACCATCAGCTTGTGCACAGGGGGGGAAAACCATAAATTGCTCACCTGCATTGCCAACCCAGCCTAGCCGAGGAACCGGATATGAGCGCCAATCCATTCGAGACCGACCTGCCGATCACGGCAGCCAATTATCAGGCGCTCTCGCCGCTCAGTTTTCTGGCCAAAACGGCCTTCATCTATCCCGACTACACCTCCGTCATCGATGGCGCGGCGCGCTATACCTGGGCCCAGACCCAAGATCGCTGTTTGCGCCTGGCCTCCGCGCTGGCCAAAAAAGGCATCGGCAAGGGTGATACGGTTTCGGTCATGGCGCCCAACGTCACCGCCGCTTTCGAGGCGACATTTGGCGTGCCCATGCAGGGCGCCGTGCTGAACGCCCTGAATTACCGCCTGAATGCATCGGAAATCGCCTTCATCCTGGACCATGCGGAATGCAAGCTGCTGATCACCGATACGGAGTTCAGCCCCATCATTGAAGAGGCCTTGAGCAAGGTTAAGAACCGCCCCATGGTGATCGATATCGAGGACCCGGCCGGGCCGGGCGGCAAATCCCTGGGCGAGATGAATTACGAGGCCTTCCTCGAAACCGGCGACGGGGACCATCAATGGAACCCGCCGGAGGATGAATGGGACGCGATCTCGCTTAACTATACCTCCGGCACCACGGGCAATCCCAAGGGCGTGGTCTACAGCCACCGGGGCACCTATTTAAATACCATGGGCAATATTGTGGCCTGGCACCTGCCGGCCCATCCGGTCTATTTGTGGACCCTGCCCATGTTCCATTGCAACGGCTGGTGTTTTGCCTGGGCGATTACCGCCATCGCCGGAACCCACGTCTGCCTGCGCAATGTGCTCGCCGCCGATATCTACGCCGCCATTGCCGAGCATAAAGTCAGCCACATGTGCGGCGCGCCCATCGTCATGCAGATGATCGCCGGCGCCGCGGAAGAGGAAAAACGCGAACTGCCCCATACGGTGAACATGTTCACCGCCGCCGCGCCGCCTCCCGCCGCCGTGCTGGCCGACATGGCGCGTCAGGGCTTCAACGTCACCCATGTCTATGGCCTGACCGAGGTTTACGGCCCCTGCGTGATCAGCGCCTGGAAATCGGAATGGGACGTTCTGCCGGCCGACGAACAGGCCCGCCTGAAGGCCCGCCAAGGTGTCGCCTATCAGGTGCAGGAGGCGATGATGGTGGCCGATCCCGAAACCATGCAGCCGGTGCCCATGGACGGAGAAAGCATGGGTGAGGTGGTGGTGCGCGGCAACGTCACTATGAAGGGCTATCTGAAAAACCCCACGGCCACCCAGGAGGCCTTCGCGGGAGGCTGGTTCCATACCGGCGATCTTGGGGTCTGGCATCCGGATGGCTATGTGGAGCTTAAGGACCGCTCCAAGGACATCATCATCTCGGGCGGCGAGAACATCTCCTCCATCGAGGTCGAGGATATTCTGTACGCCAATCCCAAGATCGCGGCGGTGGCGGTTGTTGCTAAGCCGGATGAAAAATGGGGCGAGACGCCGACCGCCTTTATCGAGTTGAAACCCGGCGAGGCGGCCACGGCGGAGGAGATCATCGCCTACTGCCGTGACAACATGGCGCATTATAAATGCCCCCGCGAAGTGATCTTCGACGATCTGCCGAAGACCTCCACGGGCAAGATCCAGAAATTTGTCCTCCGCGACCGGGCCCGGGGAGTGGCGTCATAAACGCCCCCTTTACGGGGACCGGGCGCATTGGCGACTCTGCGCTGGCCGCCCGTCTGCGGCGGGAGCTGCAGGGCGAGGTGTTGTTCGACGGTGCCTCGCGCGGGCGTTATTCTACCGATGCCTCGATCTATCAGGTCGAACCCATCGGCGTGGTGGTGCCGGAAAGCGAACAGGACATCGTCCGCGCCATCCAGATCGCGGCGGACGAAAAAATCCCCATCCTGCCCCGTGGCGGCGGCACCTCGCAATGCGGCCAGACCGTGGGCGAAGCCCTGGTACTGGATGTTTCCAAGCATTTCGCCGGCGTCATCGCCCTGGACGTGGAAAACCGCAGGGTCACGGTACAGCCCGGCCTGGTGCTGGACCAACTGAACGCCTATCTGAAGCCCCATGGTCTGTATTTTCCGGTCGATGTCTCGACCTCGTCGCGGGCTACCATTGGGGGGATGACCGGTAACAACTCCTGCGGCGCGCGTTCTATCCGCTATGGCCGCATGGTGGAAAACGTCCGCACCATCGATGCCCTGCTGGCGGACGGTTCGAAACTGCATTTCGGCCAGTTGCCGGAAGATTTTCAGGCCGCCGATATCCCGGCTCGCTTTCGCGAGATCGCGGCGCCGTTGTTGGATCTGGGCCGACGCGAAGCCAGCGAAATCGTCGCCCGCTTTCCCGATTTGCATGACAGCGCCGTGCAGCGCCGGGTTGGCGGCTACAACATCGATGCTCTGGTGCCGGGCGTTGGTTCGGAAAATCTGGCCCATCTGTTGGTGGGGTCGGAAGGCACCTTGGCGTTTTCCACCGCGATAGAGCTGGAGCTGGCGCCGATCCCAGCCAACAAGGCCCTGGGTATCTGCCATTTTCCCAACTTTTACGCGGCCATGGACGCGACCCAGCATATCGTCAAGCTGGGGCCGGCGGCGGTGGAACTGGTCGACAGCACCATGATCGACCTGGCCCGCGATATCGAAATCTTCCGCCCCACCGTGGAACGCTTTGTCCAAGGCGACCCGGCGGCATTGCTGTTGGTGGAATTCGCCGGCGAGGACGGTGGCGAGCAGCTTCGAAAATTGGCGCAGTTGGTGGAGTTGATGGCTGACCTGGGCTTCCCCGGCAGCGTGGTCGAGGCGACGGATCCAGGCTTCCAACGGGATGTCTGGGAAGTGCGAAAATCCGGCCTGAACATCATGATGTCCATGAAGGGCGACGGCAAACCGATCTCGTTCATCGAAGACTGCGCCGTCCGCCTGGAAGATCTGGCCGACTATACTGACCGCCTGACCAAGGTCTTCCACAAGCACGGCACGGAAGGTACCTGGTATGCCCATGCCTCCGTCGGCACGCTGCATGTACGGCCCGTGGTCAACCTGAAGGAAGAGGCCGGCGCCAAGCAGATGCGCGCCATGGCCGAGGAAGCCTTCGAAATGGTCCGCGAATACAAAGGCAGCCATAGCGGCGAGCATGGCGATGGCTTGGTGCGTTCTGAATTCCATCTTCCCATGTTCGGCCAGCGCATGGTGGACAATTTCGCCGAGGTGAAAAATATCCTCGACCCCACCGGCCTGTTCAATCCGGGCAAGATTGTCGATCCGCCAAAGATGGACGACCGCCGCCTGTTCCGCTTCAAACCGGGCTATGCCACGCCGCCCTTGGAAACCGGCCTGGACTGGTCGGCCTGGGGCGGTCTCGCGGGCGCGGCGGAGATGTGCAACAACAACGGCGCCTGCCGAAATCTCGGCCTGGCCGGCGTTATGTGTCCTTCATTTAAGGTGACCGGCGACGAGGCGCATTTGACCAGAGGCCGCGCAAACCTGCTGCGCCTGGGCCTGTCCGGGCAACTGGGTCCGGATGCGCTGCATTCGGACGCCATGGCCGATGCCATGTCGCTCTGTGTCGGCTGCAAGGGCTGCAAGCGGGAATGCCCTGTCGGCGTCGACATGGCGGCCATGAAGGTCGAGGTGCAATACCAGCGCGCCAAACGTTCCGGCATTTCCCTGCACGACCGTCTGGTCGCCTATCTGCCCCATTATGCGCCGTGGGCAGCGCGCCTGGCGCCAATCCTGAACCTGCGCGACCAAGTGCCGGGCCTGGCCTGGCTCAGCGAAAAGCTGTTCGGTTTTACCGCCAAACGCCCGCTGCCTAAATGGCGTGGCGACACCTTTAATCCGGGGCAGGGCGCCCATGGCCCTGTGGATGGCGCGGAGGTGGTGCTTTTCGCCGATACCTTCAATGCGGCGTTCGAGCGGGAGAACCTGGAGGCCGCCATCGAGGTCCTGGTGGCGGCGGGCCGGCGGGTGCATATCGCGCAAAGTCCCGATGGCCGGCGGCTATGTTGCGGGCGGACGTTCCTATCAGCGGGCCTGGTGGATCAGGCGCGGGCGGCGATGTCCCGGACCATCGACGCCCTGGCGCCTTATGTTGAGCGTGGTTTGCCCGTTCTGGGGCTGGAGCCGTCCTGTCTGTTGACCTTGCGCGACGAGTTTCTATCTGTGCTGCCGGGGGAGGCAACTGCCGCCCTGGCCAAGAACGCCATGCTGCTGGAGGAATACCTGGCGGCGGAACATGACGCGGGCCGCCTGGACCTCGACCTAAAGGCGGGCGGCGAAGTGGTGATGCATGGCCATTGTCACCAAAAGGCGCATCAGACCATGGCCGCCATGACCGGTACGCTTGCGCTGTTGCCCGATACAGACGTGGAGACGGTACAGTCAAGTTGCTGCGGCATGGCCGGCGCCTTTGGCTATGGCGCCGATACTTACGAGATCTCGCAAGCCATGGGCGAGGCATCATTGTTGCCGGCGGTGCGCAAGGCCGATGCCGCGGCCACGCTGGTCGCCAACGGCACCTCCTGCCGTCAGCAGATCAAGCACGGCAGCGGGCGCGAAGCGGTGCATATGGTGCAGGTGTTGCGGCGGGCGCTTAACCTTCCCCGTTAGCGTCCCGCTCCGCCTGCTCTTCGCGCTCGACGGCGCGCCAGCCGATGTCGCTACGGCTAAAGCCTTCCGGCCAATCGATGGCCGCGACACCCTGGTAGGCCCGTTCCCGCGCCGTGCGGATATCCCGACCCTGAGCCGTCACGCCCAAGACCCGGCCGCCATTGGCCAGCATGCGGTCATCTTCCAGTTTGGTGCCCGCATGTAGAACCGAGACACCGGCGATCGCCTCGGCCTCGGCGATACCCTTGATTTCCGTGCCCTTGGCGTAGTCACCGGGATAGCCCTGGGCCGCCATGACCACGGTGATCGCGGCCCGCTCGGACCAGTCCACCTCGTAACCGGCCAACTGGCCCTTGGCGGCGGCCACCAGGGCGGCCAGGGGATCGCTTTGCCAGCGCGCCAATAGCACCTGACATTCCGGATCGCCAAAGCGCACGTTGTATTCGATCAACTGCGGGCCGCGTTCGGTGATCATCAGGCCGGCGAACAGCACGCCTTTGAAGGGCCTGCCGTCCTGTTCCATGGCCCGCATGGTGGGCAGGATGATCCGCTCCATGGTTTTCTGACACATCTCGTCCGTCATCACCGGGGCCGGGGAGTAAGCACCCATGCCGCCCGTGTTGGGGCCTTTGTCGCCGTCAAAGACCGCCTTGTGATCCTGTGCCGTGGCCAGGGGTAGGGCGTTTCGGCCATCACATAGGGCGAAAAAGCTCGCCTCTTCGCCCACCATGAATTGTTCGACAACGATCTCGTTGCCGGCATCGCCGACTTGGCCGCCCAGGATATCTTCCGCCGCCGCCAGGGCTTCCTCGGTGGTTTCGCAGACAATGGCGCCCTTGCCCGCCGCCAGGCCGTCGGCCTTAACCACGATGGGCGCGCCCCGGTCCTGAATATAGGCTTGGGCCTTGGCGAGATCGGCGAATTTTTCAAAGGCCGCGGTGGGAATGTTGTGCCGCTTGCACAGGTTCTTGGTGAAGACTTTCGAGCCTTCCAGGATCGCCGCCCGCGCGGAAGGACCAAAGGCCAGAATTTTTTCGGCATCCAGGCGGTCAACGAGGCCGGCCACCAAGGGACCCTCGGGACCGACGATAACGAAATCCACCGACTGTTCCCGGCAATAG
>CAYWYB010000293.1:0-7071 GCA_964462145.1 uncultured Rhodospirillaceae bacterium | reverse complement strand
GCCGGGAAGGGGGAGCGGGTGGCGCGGCGATTCGATGAATATCGAATATGCCCTAAAGAAGGCTACTCCTTCGCCTTACCCTTCGTCTTTTCCTGTGGCTTATCCGGGTTCTTTTCCGCCGCCGCTTCCAACTGCACGGCCACGAAGCGCTTGTTGCGGGCGCGCTCCACCAACAACAGCACGGTTTTGACCTTCTTGGTCTTGCGCACCTTGTTGCTTTCACGGATCTGCTCAATCTGCTTGGCCACATCAGCGGGCGTGGCGACCGGATTCTGCTGCACCTCGACGATCAGATCGCCGGGCTGCAAACCCCGCTTAGCGGCCGAGCTATCGCCCGCGACCTCCAACACCAGCACGCCTTGGGAGCCCTCGTCGACCTTGAAAGTCTCCCGCGCTTCCTCCGTCAGGGCCGAAAGTCGCATACCCAACAGGGTGACGTCCTTGGCCGGTTCGGGCTTGCTGTCTTCCTGCCGGCTGGCAAGCTTGGTATTGCTCTCTTCCATCTCGGCGATGGTCACTTCCAGGGTCGTCAACTCGCCCTTGCGCCAGACTTCGACCTTGACCGTCTTGCCGATCGAGGTATTGGCGACGATCCGGGGCAAAGCCCGCATTTCATCAACCTCCTGACCGTCGAAACGAAGGATCACGTCACCCTGTTCGATACCGGCCTTGCCCGCAGGTCCATCATCGCCCACGCCGGCCACCAGGGCGCCGCCGGCCTTTTCCATGCCCAATCCCTCGGCGATTTCCTCGGTCACCGTCTGGATGCGTACGCCGAGCCAACCGCGCCGGGTACGGCCGAATTCCGCCAGTTGCTTGATCACCCGGTTCGCCAAAGCGGACGGAATAGCGAAACCAATGCCGACGCTACCCCCGGTCGGCGAATAGATCGCCGTGTTGATACCAATCACCTCGCCCTTCATATTGAACAAGGGGCCGCCCGAATTACCCCGGTTGATGGCGGCATCGGTTTGAAAGAAATCATCGTAGGGCCCGGAATTGATATCCCGGCCACGGGCCGAAATAATACCGGCGGTGACGGAACCGCCCAAACCGAACGGATTGCCGATGGCCAGCACCCAATCACCGACCCTGGAATTCGCCGAATTGCCCCATTTCAACGACGGCAGCTTGCCCTTGGGCTCCACCTTCAACAAGGCCAGATCGGTCTTCGCATCACGGCCCACCAGCACTGCCTTCAGCCGGGTGCCGTCCGAAAGACGGACGCTGATTTCGTCGGCTTCCGCGATGACGTGGTTATTGGTCACCACCAGGCCGCCGGCATCGATGATGAAGCCCGAACCCAACGAAGTCGCTCGCCGCGGCCCGCGGTTCTTGGGCCGGTTACGTTCGAGAAATTCCTTAAAGAAATCCTCGAACGGAGAACCGGGCGGCACCATGAATTCGGGCTGGCCCTGTTTTTGGCCCTTGACCACCTGGGTGGTGGAAATATTGACCACCGCCGGCATCAGCTTGGCGGTCAGGTCGGCGAAGCTGTCGGGTGCACTGCGGGCCTGACCAGCCACCGGCAGCAGCAGCAATCCAATTGTTGCGGCCGCGGCCAGCGAGGCAACGGCCGGGCGAAAGGTGGGCCGTGAAGTGGATGGATTTTTCGGCCGCCTGGTTATCAATGTGCCAATCACGAATTATCTCCTTGGTACAAGGCGGCGGATCCGGACTTCCCGCCCGCGCCTAGTTCGTTTGCGTTAGTAAGTATTGCCTAACATGGCGTCTTTCAAGTCAGCCGCGATCCGGCCTCCCGAAAGGTGATTTCGGAAGCGAATGTGACAAAACCATGGCAACGCCGAATTTTCAAAAAAATTCCCGATAAATCATGCTTCACATCGGCCCGAAAACTTCAGGCTGAAACATGGCTTCATCCGAAAGCCACCTACAAAAACGTCTTCACCAGCCAGATGATGCCAACGCCAAACGTCGCCGCACCCAGGCCGCTGAGACGCAGGGCGTCGTCAGGCTGCTGTATCATGATCGCCATCATGCGTTTCATCCCGGCGGGAAAGGCAGCATACAAAGCGCCTTCCAGGGCCAGGATCAGGCCCACGACCAGCAGAATATCGGCCACGGATTTACCCCCGAAAATTACTCCGGCTATTTCTTGACGGCACCCAGGCTGTTACCGAAATAGCTGAAGAAATCACTGTTCGGCGACAACACCATGGTAGTATCGCCCGATTGCAGAGCCGTCCGGTAGGCCTGCAGCGAGCGGTAGAAGGTAAAGAATTCCGCGTCTTCCTTGTAGGCATCGGCGAAGATCTTGTTGCGCAGGGCGTCGCCCTCACCGCGGATAATCTGCGATGATTTCTGCGCCTCGGCCAGCAGGATCGTGCGTTCCCGATCCGCATTGGCGGTGATCTTCTGGCTGCGTTCCGCGCCTTCGGCCCGGATCTCGGTGGCGATCCGTTTTCGTTCCGCCCGCATCAGATCATAGACCGCCTGAGAGTTGGCCGACGGCAGATCGGCGCGCTTGATCCGCACATCGACGATTTCAATGCCCAGCTTCAAGGCTTCGGTGTTTACCAGGTCACGGATCTCGTGCATCAACTTACTGCGTTCACCGGACAGCATCTGCTCCAACTTGACCCGGCCAATGGCGTTTCGCAGGCTGGAATTGACGATGGGAGCCATGCGGTTGCGCGCCGTGACCTCGTTGTTGACGGTCTGATAGAACTTCAACGGATCGGCTATGCGGAAACGGGCATAGGCATCGACCACGATCCGCTTTTTGTCCGCCGCCACGGCTTCCACCGGGGGCGCATCAAAATCCAAAATCCGTTTTTCCATGAATTGCACATTCTGCACAAACGGCACTTTGAAGTTCAGGCCCGAGGCCTGCACGGTCTTCACGGGATTACCGAATTGCAGGACCAGGGCTTGCTGGGTTTCATGCACGGCGAATACGCTGCCGTATCCGATCAGTCCCAGGACGACCAGAATGATCGCCAGAATTGTTGCTAGGTTCCGGTTCATCAGTTTGTCCCCGCCTTGCTGTTAGATTGTTTCTGCAACTCCGGCAAGGGCAGATAGGGCAGGACGCCCTGGCTGCCGCCTTCATTGTCGATGACAATTTTATTGGTGCCCTGCAATACCTCTTCCATGGTTTCCAGATACAGCCGCTTGCGGGTGACATCCGGGGCCAGGCGGTACTCCTTTTGAATGGCCAGATAGCGGGAGACTTCACCCTCGGCCTGGGCCACGGTCTGTTTCTGATAACCTTCGGCTTCCTGACGAATTCTTTCCGCCTCGCCTCGGGCTCGCGGCAGGATATCGTTGGAATAAGCCTGCGCCTCGTTGACCAACCGTTCCTCGTCGGCACGGGCCGCCTGAACGTCACGGAAGGCATCGATAACGGCTGCCGGCGGATCTGCCTTGGCCAGTTTGACCTGGGTGACCACAATACCGGCCTTGTATTCATCCAAGGTCTTTTGCATCAGGTCCAGCGTCTGGCGCTCAACTTCATTTCGGCCTTCGGTCAGGACATCGACGATTTTTGAACGGCCTACGACCTCGCGCATGACGCTCTCGGCCACCGCCTTGACGGTATTTTCAGGCCGCTGAATGTTGAACAGAAAATGTCCGGCATTGCTGATTTGCCACAGCACCGTGAAGTTGATGTCGACGATATTTTCGTCGCCAGTCAGCATCAGGCTTTCCTCTGGCAAATTGCGCAGAGCCGAGGAACGGCCGAAATCGCCGGAACTTTGGAAACCAACCTCGACCCGGTTGACGCGGGTTACTTTTGGCGTCAGCGCGGTTTCGATGGGGCTGGGCAGATGATAGCGCAGGCCGGGCGATGTTGAGCCGGTGAATTTGCCAAAGCGCAGAACCACGCCCTGCTCATCGGGGCCAACCCGGTAAAAGCCCGATGCGAACCAAGCCGCGACCAGAACTAGGAAAATCAGGAAAATTCCCCGGCCGCCCCAATTGCCGCCAGGCAGGGCACCCTTGAAACGGTCCTGCCCCTTGCGCAGTAGTTCTTCCAGATTGGGCGGCTGTCCGCCGCCACCGCCGCCACCGCCGCCACCCTGTCCCCACGGACCACGGCCTCCACCTTGCCAGCCGCCGCCACCGCCGCCACCGCCGCCACCGCCACCGCCTTGATTGCTCCACGGCATGACTTTTCCCACCCCCGATTTAACAAAAAGATTTCAAAAACGTGGGCCGAGGCGCTTTGCCACAACCACTTATGACGCTATATGACACCTTGCGGCGTCAGGTGCAACGGTGCCCGCAAGTGCAATTTTCAATTAAGCGGGGTCGCTTCCGCGACGCAGAATAATTGGTTCAATTGCTCGATACTTAAAGGTCCGAGCATGTTTCAAAGAAACATGCTCCAGCGAAGAATAATTGGAGAGTTGAGGCAATGGCGCGGGTCAGTGAAGACGAAGTTCTAGAGGCACTGCGGCGGGTCGGTGATCCGGCGCGCGAGGGCAACGTGGTTGACCTTGGAATGATCACCGGACTGGCCGTGCGTGACGGCAATGTGGCCTTCTCGATCGAGATCGAGCCCGAGCGCGCGCCGGAAATGGAAAGCCTGCGCCTGGCCTGCGAACAGGTGGTCGCGGGCCTGCCCGGCACCCTGTCAGTGACGGCGATTTTAACCGCCGAACGGGCCTCCCCGCCGCCATCGCAACAACAGGCGCAGCAACAGGCGCCGCGCATAGGCCGTCATGGCAGCGGCGGCATGGAAAAGATGGAACTGCCCGGTATCAAGGCGGTGGTCGCCGTAGCCTCGGGCAAGGGCGGCGTTGGCAAATCCACGGTCACGGCCAATCTGGCCGTGGCCCTAAGCCGCCTTGGCCTTTCGGTGGGCATTCTCGATGCGGACATCTATGGCCCGTCCATGCCCCGGATGCTGGGAATTTCAGGCCAGCCACGCTCGGACGGCGACAAGTTGGAAACAATGCGGGGCCATGGCATCAGCTGTATGTCGATCGGCTTTCTGGTCGATCCCGACCAGCCGACGATCTGGCGCGGTCCCATGGTGATGGGAGCGCTGGAGCAGTTGCTGGGCGATGTGAACTGGGGCGAGCTGGACTTGCTGCTGGTGGACATGCCCCCGGGAACCGGTGATGCGCAATTGACCATGGCGCAGAAAGTGCCCCTGAAGGGCGCAATTATCGTCTCCACGCCTCAGGACATCGCCTTGATCGATGCCCGCAAGGGCCTGAACATGTTCCGCCAGACGGAAGTGCCGGTGATGGGGATGGTCGAGAATATGAGCTATTTTCACTGCCCCAGCTGTGGCGAGCGCGCGGATATTTTTGGCCACGGCGGCGCGCGGGAGACCGCCGCCGAGCTTGGCTGCGACTTCCTGGGCGAAATTCCTCTGCATATCAGCCTGCGGGAAACATCCGATGGCGGCACGCCGATTGTCGCGGCAATGCCGGATTCGGGCGAGGCGCAAGCCTTCATGGCGATCGCCGAACAGGTCAAAGCGCGCTTGTGAGTGTAAAGCGGCAACAAAAGGTGAGAAGATTTTTAGGCGGCCAGGGTCTTGTCGATTTCGTCGACCAGATCGCGCAGATGAAAGGGTTTCGACAGCACCTTGGCGTCTGACTGCGAAGTTTGGCGGTTGCGCAAAGCGACGGCGGCAAAGCCGGTGATGAACATGATGCGGATGGCCGGATCCACCGCCACAGCCCGCCGGGCCAACTCGATGCCATCCATCTCGGGCATTACGATATCCGCCAGCAGCAGATCAAAACGGCCCTCGGCCAACACTGGCAAGGCCTCGTCACCCTGGCCCACGGAAAATACCTCATGCCCGGCACGTTCCAGGGCCCACCCCAGAAAATGCCGCATGGAATCATCATCTTCCGCCAAAAGGATCTTCGCCATTGTCATCCTCAATTACCGCGAACCAGCAGCCCCTGTAGCTCGAACAGGGCCTCGGAGAATTGCTTCGCCGCCTCCATCTACATCTACGATAGTCCGACATGCCTGCAAAAGTGTAAAGATACCCCTAGCAAAGTATTAAACTATTCTGATCTTGCGGTAAATTTCCCTCTCCCGGCCCTATGGCATGTCCGCCCTGGCGTGCTAGCATTCCCGCATCGGCACCGAATTGGGGGCGCGGGATGACATTTTCAAATACGGCGGGAGAAGCGGCGGCACCCCTGGGGGCAACACCGGCAGCGTTTGAGGTTCTTCAACCGGCCAGACAGTTGGTGCCGCTGGTCTTTGCCTCACCTCATAGCGGCCAGCATTATCCCGGCGATCTGATGGCCGCCAGCGAACTGCCCGAGTTATTGCTGCGCCGCTCGGCCGATAATTTCGTCGATCAATTATTCGCCGCCGCGCCGGCCCACGGCGCGCCGTTGCTGCGGGCGGCCTATGCCCGCGCCTATCTGGATCTGAACCGGGAACCGTGGGAACTGGACCCAGGCATGTTCGCCGAGGATCTGCCAAGCCATGTCAACGCGACCTCGTTGCGGGTGGCGGGGGGTTTGGGCACCATTCCGCGCCTGGCCGCCGATGGGCAGGATATCTATCGCGGCAAACTGGACTTCGCCGAGGTCGGGCAGCGGCTGAACAAAGTCTATTTCCCCTATCACCATTGCCTGGCCCGGATGCTCGAGGATTGTCAGAGGGTGTTTGGCCACTGCCTGTTGATCGATTGTCATTCCATGCCTTCCAGCAGCGGTCCCGCCAGCAATGGCAGGGGCGGCAGCGAGGATGAGGGCCATGGCAATGTGCGCCCCTCTCCTACTGGCGGCCAACGCCGGGCCGACATCGTTCTGGGCGACCGCTTTGGCACTGCCTGCGCACCGGAATTGATCGATTGCGTGCATGACGTGCTGTCCGCTCTTGGCTTCGCGGTACAGCGCAATAATCCCTACGCGGGTGGCTTCACCACCTACCACTACGGCCGGCCCGGGGCCGGGGTGCATGCCCTGCAGATCGAAATCAACCGCCGCCTGTTCATGGACGAGGAACAGGTTGTCCCCGCGCCCGGCATGGCCCGGATGGAGGCCGCCATGACGGCGGTGATCGAAGCTTTGTGCCGCCTGCCCGATGCCTACTTCACGCCGCAACGCACCGCCGCCGAAT
>CAYWYB010000292.1:0-7162 GCA_964462145.1 uncultured Rhodospirillaceae bacterium | reverse complement strand
GGTTAATCTACGCTCGCCAGCAATCTTGCGCCCTCTCATGAATAATTCGGGCTAATTGGTTTTGTTCTGATGCTTGTGATAAATCAATTTAGTAAATAAGTTTTTACGAAAGATGCTTAATTTATTTGGTTAACTCATTTTTTTATTAAAAATCTTACATTCCTCTCCGGAAGGCATCTCGAAATCTTACATTCACCCCCCCGGGTGTCCGAAATAAGAGTGTGAAATAACCCTTTCCGCACCGGAAAATAGACCACCGACGTAACGTTATATTAACGCTGTTGCCCGACTATTTATCATGTTGGCGCAATGGCTTTTTTCGTGGAGGGCGGACAAAAGGCGTTTAGCGGCAATGATTTGGTAGGTTTAGTTGTAGGCCGCATGACTGCGGGCGGTGTTTCAGTTCGCAGACAATTTCGTAAATGAATTTGAGTCGGGGACAATGCCAAACAGGCGAGACAAAATAGCGGCATCGCCACGAATAAACCCTCTGCGCGGCTTGCGCATGGAAATGGTCGCGGTTTCCTCGGCTTTGAATATTCTGTCCTTGGCCTTGCCCATTGTTATTTTACAGGTCTACGACCGGGTCATCCCGAATATGGCGACCCCCACCCTGACGGTTTTCATCTTCGGCCTGGGGGCAGTGTTGGTGATTGACGCTGCCTTAAGCTTGGGCAGATCCTATATTACCGGCTGGGCCGGTGCCCGAACGCAACACCATCTTGCCTGTGGCGCCTTGAAACATTTGTTTCATTCGAATCTGGGCAGTTTCGAGTCCGTCGCCCCAGGCGTTCATATGCAGCGGCTTCGCGCGGTTGACTCCATAAAGACCTATTATGCCGGCCAGTCGCTGTTGCTGCTGGTGGATCTGCCTTTCGCCGCCCTGTTCATAGTCTTGATCGCGCTGATCGCCGGCAAGTTGGCGATCGTGCCCGCCGTCATCCTGGCGGCCCTGGCCCTTTTCGCGGGCGCCGGCGGCCGTGTGCTGACGCAGTCCCTGAAATACCGCGCGGCCTCCGACGAGCGGCGGCAGAACTTCATGATCGAGGTGCTGTCCAGCATTCACACCGTCAAGGCGTTGGGCATGGAAGCCTTGATGGTGCGCCGCCACGAACGCCTGCAGAGCGGTTCGGCGGAGGCCAGCTATCTGGTCAACATGGCGGGTGCCACGGCACGCAATCTTGGCCTGACCCTATCGCAGGTTACCGCCGTCGCCGTGGGCGCGTTCGGCTCCACCTTGGTGATGGACGGTACCTTGAGTATCGGCGGATTGGCCGCCAGCACCATGCTGGCAAGCCGCGCCGCGCAGCCGCTGTTGCGTTCCCTGGGCATCTGGACACAGTTTCAAAATACCCAGGTCTCACGCCGACAGATGGATCAACTATTCGACTTGCCTCAGGAAACCCGCTCACAGGAAGCAGCCGAGGCTGGAATAGAAGGCCGGATCACCCTGGAAAATCTGGACTTCAGTTATTCTAAAAGCGCAGATCAGATATTCCGTGATGTCAGTTTGAAAATCGAACATGGCGACATAATTGGTATTGCCGGTGCCAATGGCACCGGCAAATCGACCTTGCTGGGCCTGTTGATGGGTACGCTCAATCCCGACGCTGGCCGGATCCTGATCGACGAACGGGAAATACGGCAAATTGATGCGACCGCGTTGCACCGCAATGTTTGCTATCTGCCCCAGAAAGCCGTTTTGTTTCAGGGCACGATCATGGAAAACCTGACCATGTTCTCTGGCCAGCAGCATGTTGAGCGGGCCATGTACTTCGCCGAGCGGCTGGGCCTGCACGAAGTGATTGGTAAAATGGCCAAGGGCTACGATACGCAAGTGGAGTATCGCAAGACCGCCCGTATACCAGGCGGCGTCCGGCAGCGGATCGCGTTGGTCAGGGCCCTGACGATGACAGAAGAGCCGCGGCTGATCCTGTTCGATGAAGCATATAGCCAACTGGACCAGGACAGTGACGAGCGATTGCACGCCTTGCTGCGTGAATTCGTTGGTAAATGCACCATGGTGATCGTCAGCCATCGGCCGTCATATTTGAATATCGCGGATCGCGTGATGATCATCCGCAACGGGGAATTGGTGCAGACCAGCGCCGGCGCCCGGGAATCCATCGCCATGCTGCAGAAAGAGTATGCCTAATGGCGGTGGCCGGAGAAAGCGTCGTTGATAGCCAGCCTAGAATGCTGGGCGGCATGAATGTGCTGGAGGTCTTCCGCAATGGCGGCGCCCGGGCGCTGTCGGACTTTGCCGCCTGTCTGTTGCGGTTACTGGAAGTTCTGGAATGGAACGGCAGGGAACGCCATTTGGCCGAGGCCATGCCGCATTTCATCCCGAACCTTGATCTGGAAGGGTTCCGCGAAACCCTGGCGAATCTAAACATGGGCACCCGCCCGGTCCGGGTGCGGCATGACCGTATTGATGCCAACCTTATTCCCTGCCTGTTCGTGCCGGACGATGAGGTGGTACCAGTTCGCATAATTGTCGAAGCGGACGCAGATGGGTACAAAATTTATGACGGCGCCTACCGCTTTTTCCGCCGTGCCTCGGGCAAAGGGATCAGCGGCACGGCTTATGTGGTCAAGCCGGTTGATCGCGCGGCGCAGGAGAAGAAGTCCCGCAGCCAGTCGTGGACAGCGCCCCTGATCGGCCGCTTTCGCACCCTGGTCGTGCAGGTTCTGGTGCTGACCCTGCTGTTCAACATACTCAGCCTGGCCATGCCCATATTCATGATGTCGATTTACGACAGGGTCATTCCGTCCGCTTCGATTAATCAATTGCTGTTCCTGTTCTCCGGTGTGATCTTCGCCATAGCGATGGAAACGGCGCTGCGCCGGTTACGGGTGCGGGCGATGGCGTATCTAGCGGGTCGGATCGACTATCTGGTCGGCCGTTCCGCGTTCGAGCGGATAATTTTCCTGCCACTTTCCATGCTGGAGCATGAACCCCTCGGCGCGCAGCTTTCGCAATTGCAGGAATTCGAATCCTTGCGGGAGTTTTTCGCCGGTCCCTTGGGCGAGGCATTGTTGGATCTGCCCTTCGTGGTGATTTACCTTGCCGTGATCGCGGCCCTGGGCGGCTGGCTGGTGCTGGTGCCCGTGGTGGCGGGTCTGGCGTATGTATTGGCGGGTGTGGCGATATCCGCCGTGACCAAGCATTTTGCCTCCGCCGGAAATGAACAAAGAGCCGAGCAGCAGAAATTCCTGATCCAGGCCGTCTCCGGCATGCGGGCGATCAAGTTTGCCGGTTCCGAAGATGTCTGGCTGCGCCGATACCGTGACCTTTCCGCGGCCAGCGCGCTGCGGGAATTTCACCTCGCATGCCAGAACAATTCGATACAGACGATATCCCGGATCATTACCCTGGCATCGGGTATTGCGCTGGTCGGCTTCGGCGCCATCGGCGTGATGGACGGCGGTATTACCATCGGTGCCTTGATCGCCTCGATGGCCTTGGTCTGGCGTGCATTGTCGCCGTTGCAATCAGGTTTCATGACCCTCAATCGTTTGGGCCAGATTAAATCCAGCCTGCAACAGATCAACCACCTGATGCGGTTGCCGACCGAGCGGATCCCGGGCCAGGTGCCATTCTCTCAGCGTATCAAGGGCCGGATCACCTTCAACGGCGTGGTGCATCGGTTCACAAACGATGCCGAGCCGGCGATCATGGGTGTGACCTTCTCTGCGGAACCAGGTGAAGTGGTGGCGGTCACGGGTCCTAATGGTTCGGGTAAATCGACGCTCATCAATCTGGCATGCGGGCTGTACCAGCCGACCATGGGTGCGATCATGGTTGACGGTATCGACGTGCGTCAGATCGACCCCATTGATTTGCGTCAGAACATCGCTCTGGTGCCGCAAACCACGGAATTGACCTATGGCACGGTGGCGCAAAACCTGCGCCTGGCCGAGCCGACAGCCAGTGACGAGGATCTGGTGGAAGCGGCTAAGATGGCGCGGGCCTACGACGCCATCATGAAACTGCCAGAGCAGTTCAATACCCGTTTGAACGAGACCCTTTTGACCGAATTGGCCGAAGGCTTTAAGCAAAAGCTGTCGCTAACCCGCGCCTATCTGAAAAAGGCGCCGATCATTTTCCTGGATGAGCCGGGCCAGGCGCTGGATGAGGAAGGCGATCAGGCGCTGCTGGCGGCGATCCAGAATTTGCGCGGTAAGGCGACGATCGTCATCGTCACACATCGGCCCAGTCATATGCAGATTGCGGATCGGTTGCTGGTTCTGGATTCCGGCCGTTTGCAATATAACGGCCCGCCCCAGGAAGCCTTGAACAGGTTGGGGGGGAGCGCGGCATGAGTAGAGACGGCGCCATCATGCCCGCCGCCTATGTTGAGCGTCCAAAGCTCGGCCGGGGCGAAGAGCTGCGTTACCTTTCAAAGCCGGAATTGCTGGAGGAAATCGGCCCGCCCCGGTTCCTCAGGGTATTCCTGCTCCTTTTCACGCTTGTCGTGTTTGGCTCGGGCGCTTGGGCTGCCGTCGCCAAGATTAAGGAAACCACTAAGGCGATGGGTGAAGTGGTGCCGATCGGCTCGGTGCATGCGGTCCAGCATCTCGAAGGGGGTATCATCGCTGCGATCATGGTGGCGGAAGGCGAAGTGGTTGCCCTTGGCCAGACACTGGTTCAGTTGGATCCGACGGCAGCGCTTGCGGATCTGGAGGCCACCCGCATTCGCCGGGTCGGCCTGGAATTGAAGGCCGAGAGGCTACGGGCCTTTGCAGCCGGGGAAAAGGCGGCCTTCGCGGCGGTGCCGGCCCGGTTCGGGCATCTGCGGGCGGATCAGCAGAGCATCCTGAATCAGCAGGTAAAAGCCAGGCAGAAGCAGAAAAACGTTCTCGTTTCGAAGCGGAAACAGCGCCAGGTCGAGTTGAAGGTTCTGAAGAGCGAGGCGGCGAAACTGCGGCGCGAGGTCGCTATTCTGGCGACGCAGCAGGCTACCCAGGAAAAGCTGCTGGCCGAGAAACTGGTCTCCAACCTGGTTTATTTGAACACTCTGCGGGAACACAACACCATCGCCGGTGAGCTGGACGAGGTTGTCGAAAAAGCGGAGCGTGCCCGCGAGGCCATCGCCGAGGCCGGCGCGAAAATTGAGGAATTTCAGGCCGGCCTGCGCGACGAGGCCCTGGATGAGATGGGCGCCGTGCGGGCGGAATTGGCCGAAGTGGAACAGTCGATCGTTCAGACCCAGGACCGGGTGCGGCGGTTGAAGATCGTGGCACCGGCCCATGGCATCGTGCAGGAACTGGCGGTTACCGCCGTCGGCAGCGTCATCGCGCCCGGCGCGCCGTTGGCCAAGGTCGTTCCAATAGAGGATGAATTGATCGTCGAAGGGCGCATTTCGCCCATTGATGTGGGCCATGTCAAAATTGGCGACGAGGCCAAGGTGAAGATCACCACCTATGATTTTGCCCGCTTTGGCGCGATCGAAGGCGTGGTCGAGAAAATCTCGCCAACAACTTTCAAGGATCAGGACGGTACGGTCTATTACAAGACCGATATTCGGCTGAACAAGAACCATGTGGGTGATACGCCGGGCGAAAACCTGATCCTGCCGGGCATGGTTGCCGAGGTTGATATTCTGGCCGGCGAACGCACCGTGCTGCGCTATCTGCTGCGGCCGATCTACCAGTCCCTCGATACCGCGATGACGGAGCGTTAAGGTGCGACGCCTAATCATGGGTAACAGTGTTTTAGCCGTGGCTTCGAGGGCCAAGGTTGTCTGCTGTCTGCTCATGCTTGGCTTTTTGGCCGCTTGCTCGGTTACGCCCGAGCCAATGGCCGTCAGCGAACGGGAAAGCCGGGCGGCGGCGGATCTGAAAATAATACAGTCCAAGCGTTACGCGCCCACCGAGGCGATTTCGCTATATGACGCCATGGCCAGGGCGGTTGCGTTCAACCTGCAGCATAGTGTGCGGCAAATCGAGCGGGATATCGCCGAGTTGGAGTTGGAACAGGCGAACCAGGAAGGGATCCCCGATATCTCGGCCAGCGGCGGTGCCACCAGGGATAGCGCGAAGGTTTCCGCCGACACCGACCGCAATATCCGCACCGGTAGTTTTGGCGCCACCTGGAGTCTGCTTGATCTTGGCGTCAGCTATGCCAGGGCAAAACAGAGCGCCGATCGGGTGATGATCGCCGAGGAGCGCCGGCGCAAGGGCTTGCAGGACATAATCCGTAGTGTTCGGCTGGCCTATTGGAAGGCGGTCGGGGCACAGCAATTGATGTCCCGGATGGTCGCCATTGAACGGGATTTCAGCACCGCGCTGGCGGAATCGCGCCGTTTGGAAGTCACCAATGTGGAGACCCGGCGGCGTACCGTGGGGTTCCGCCGCGGCCTTATCGATACGGTGCGCCAACTGATTGCCGCGCGTAAGGAATACGGCCGGGCCAAACTTGAATTCGCGCAGTTGATCAACGTTCGGCCAGGCGTGCAATTCACCCTGAAGCTACCGGAGACCGAACAGGGTATTCCGTCGCTACCGATGCCGATCTCGGAAATGGAGGCGTTCGCCCTGGACAATCGGCCAGAGCTGCGGGTCGAGGACTATAACGAGCGCATCACCGAATGGGAATCGCGGGAAGCTTTGTACGGCATGTTCCCCGGTGTTGATTTTGATCTGGCCCGTAATTTCAGCTCCGATAGCGGCTTGGCGAATGGTGCCTGGACTGGCGTTGGCGCAACACTGGGGATGAACTTGTTCCGCGTGTTTTCCGGCGCGTTGAGCATGGATACCGCCGCCAAACGTGGCGAGATGGCGCGGCGGCAACGCCTGGCCATGTCGGTCGCGGTGTTGGCCCAGGTCTATATTGCCTCGCAGGAATACCGCGAGGCCAATTACCAGTTCCGCCTGGCCCGGCAAATCTCCCGCTCCGACAACGAATTGAGCAAGCTGGCCGTGGCCGAGCGGCGGATTACCAACGGCAATATGCTTGATGTGGTCGATGTGGCGGCCCGGCAACTGCGTTCGGAGGTGGATCAGCACCGGGCCTATGTTGAACTGCGCCGCAGCCATGGTGATGTACTGCATGCCCTGGGTTTGGATGCGATCCCGCCGGAAATCCCGCTGGATAATATCAAGGCTCTCCGTGTGGCGATCCGGGACACCATGGAGAAATGGGAAACCCTGGCCGAGG
>CAYWYB010000291.1:0-7165 GCA_964462145.1 uncultured Rhodospirillaceae bacterium | reverse complement strand
GAGTGCGGCCATTACCACGGCCTTCACCAGTGAAATGCCGGTCGCGGTCCTGCTCGGACAGCGCTTGCTCGGCGCCAAAGTATTTGCAGCGAGGTAAGTGATGGCAGATCCAAATGATGGCGGCCGCGCCGCCGGTAAAACCGCAACAGGCACCCTGGACCGGCGTGTGGCGGTCAAACACCTGCTGGACAGCATGGGTGATGATGTCCTGATCGTGGCTGGTCTGGCCGGCGCCAAGGGCGATGTCACGGCCGCCGTGGGCGATGACCCGCGCGTCTTCGGCTTTGGCGGCGCCATGGGCGCGGCGGCTTCCATGGGCCTTGGCCTGGCCCTGGCACAGCCCGACAAGCGCGTACTGGTGGTGACCGGCGACGGCGAATTGCTGATGAACGTCGGCACCCTGGCGACGATCGCCATTGCCAATCCGCCCAACCTGGGCATCATCTGTGTCGATAACGAACATTACGGCGAGACCGGCTTTCAACGCAGCCACACGGGCCTGGGCACGGACCTGGCCGTCATGGCCCAGGGCGGCGGCATTGGCGCCGTGCGCACGGTGCGCGAAAGCAGCGAGCTGGACGAAGCCGGCGAAATGCTACGCAATACCAACGGCGCCGCCTTTGTCTTGCTGAAGGTGGCCGTCAACGATCCGCCCAAGATGCCAACCGTCTGGGATGCCTCCTGGCACAAAAGCCGTTTCCGCCAGGCCCTGCTGGGTCGCCCCTGAGCCGCCATCTTCGAGGCAATTTGTAAGAGTCCGAAATCATGAACCGCTATGCAATGGGCATTGATATCGGCGGCACGTTTACCGACGTGGTGCTGTTCGATCTGGCCGATGGCCGACGCCTGACCCGCAAAACCCTGACCACGCCCGGTGATCCGGCCGAGGCAGTGCTCAACGCCGTGGATCAGGTGCTGGCGGAGGAAGCCATTTCAGCGCCGGAGATTGAGCGCGTGGTGCATGCCACCACCTTGTTCACCAACGCCCTGATCGAACACAAGGGCGCGCGCACCGCTTTGTTGACCACGGAAGGATTTCGCGACTCTCTCGAAATTGGGCGGGAGCGGAAATACGACCTCTATGATCTGGCCGCCAAAAAGCCCCGAACATTGGTCCCCCGCGACCTTCGTTTCGAGGCTGGCGAGCGCATTCTGGCCGATGGCAGCGTTCACCAGGCCCTCGACGATGACAGCCTGGCCAAGGTTGCCGAGGCATTGCGCGGGGGCCAGGTCGACTCCCTGGCGATCGTCTTTTTGCACAGCTACCGCAATGATAGCCATGAACGCGCCGCCGGCGAACGCATGGCGGAATTGCTGCCCGATATCTCGATCAGCCTGTCCAGTGACGTGGCGCCGGAAATTCGCGAATTCGAACGCGCCTCGACCACCGTCGCCAACGCCTACGTCAAACCCTTGGCGCGGGATTATCTCGATGCCCTGGGCAGCCGCCTGGGCGCGCAAGAGATCACCGCACCGCTGTTGTTGATGCTGTCCAGCGGCGGCCTAACCCATGTCGGCGAGGTCCGCCGCTCACCGGTGCAAATGCTGGAATCCGGCCCCGCCGCCGGGGCCCTGGCAGCGGCCGATATTGGCCGGGCCGAGGGGCTGGATCATGTTCTGGCGTTCGATATGGGCGGCACCACGGCAAAATTGTGCCTGATCGACGGCGAGGAACCGGACATTGCCTATCGTTTCGAGGCCGCGCGGGAACGCCGCTTTGCCGAGGGCAGCGGCCTGCCGATCCGTATCTCCACCGTGGAGTTGATCGAGATTGGCGCCGGTGGCGGCTCCATCGCCCGTATCGATGCCCTGGGCCTGCTCAAGGCCGGGCCCGACAGCGCCGGCGCGGTACCGGGGCCTGTTGCCTATGGCCGGGGCGGCACCGCGCCAACGGTCACTGACGCGGATTTCGCCCTGGGTTTTCTGGGCGTGGAAGGCTTCGCGGGCGGCGCGATAGACGTCGACCTGGATGCAACGAACAAGGCCCTGGAACAGTTGGCTGCGCAGGCTGAGCTGCCGGCGGAGAAACTGGCCTGGGGCGTGCATGATTTGGTGAACGAGAACATGGCCTCCGCCGCCAGAGTGCATATCGCCGAAAAGGGGCGCGACCCCCGCACCTATACCCTGGTCGCCACGGGTGGCGCGGGGCCGGTGCATGCCTATTACATGGCCCGCAAGCTGGGCATCAAACGCATCGTCTGCCCGCGCAATGCAGGCGTTGCCTCCGCCTTCGGCCTGTTGCTGGCACCGGCGCGGGTTGACCGCACCGCCGCCTTCGCCGCCGCCCTGGACGAGCTGGACTGGTCCTCGCTGGAGGCGACCTATCAGGAACTCGAAGCCGCCGCCCGCCAGGTCATCATCGATACCGGCATGGACGGCAATGCGGCCAGGGTCCAGCGCCTGGCCGATATGCGCAATGTGGGCCAGGGTTTTGAACTGGTTGTGAACCTGCCGGACGGACCGTACACGGCAGACAGCCGCGACAGTCTTTTGGCCGCCTATGGTGATGCCTATCAGGCCCATTTCACTCGTCCGCCGCCAAACGTGCCGGCGGCCATAGCCGCCATTCGCGTGCGCCTGACCGCGCCGGTAGCGGCATCCGGCGATAGCTTGGCCCAAGGCTCCGGCCAATCGGCGATGCCAAGCGGGCAACGGCCGGTCTATTTTCCTGAAGCCGACGGTATGGTGACGACAGCTATCTATGACGGTGGCGCCCTGGTCATCAATGAAATCGTCGAGGGGCCGGCGGTTGTCGAAGAGGCGGAATCGACCATGGTGATAGGACCTGGCGGCCGCTTTCACATCTCGGACAATGGTAACCTGATAATTGATTTGCCGGAGGACGGGGCATGAGTACCTTCGATGCCGTCACCCTGGAAGTGATCTGGAACCGCATGATCGCCTCCGTCGACGAGGCCGCCAAGGCCATCGTACGGACCTCGTTTTCAACTCTGTCGAACGAAGCCAACGATTTTGCCTGTGTTCTGACCGATGCGGACGGCCAGTTGCTAGCCCAGAACAGCGGCTCCATTCCCTCTTTCATCGGCACCCTACCGGCGACGGTGCGCCATACCCTGGAACGTTTCGGGCGCGACGGCCTGGAACCAGGCGATGTAATCTGCACCAACGATCCTTGGCTGGGCACGGGCCATCTGAATGATTGCAGCGTGGTCCGGCCGATTTTCAAGGACGGAACATTGATCGCCTTCGCCGCCACGGCCTCGCATATGCCTGATATCGGCGGCCGCATCCGCTCGGTCGAGGCACGGGAAATCTTCGAGGAAGGTTTTCATATTCCGTTGCTGAAAATTTTTCGCGCCGGCGTGCCAGACGAAACCTTTTTTGAACTGCTGCGCACCCAGGTCCGCACCCCGGATCAGACCGAGGGCGATATCCACGCCCAGATCACCGCCAACTACCTGATCGAGGACCGGGTTCTGGCCATTACCAGGGAATACGCTCTGGAAAATCTGGTGGAACTGAGCCGCGAGCTGAACGGACGCACGGAAGCTGCCATGCGGGCCGCTATCGAGAAAGTTCCCGACGGTGTCTATGACTACGAGATGCTGACCGACGGACTGCGGGCCGAGGCGCCGTTTACCTTTGCCCTGCGCCTTGAGGTCAAGGGCGACACCATCCATTTCGATTTCGCCGGCACATCGCCCGTTCAGCAAAGGGCCATAAACTGCCCGTTTTGCTATACCTACGCCATGTCCGCTTATGCCATTAAATGCGCTCTGTTGCCGGACGTACCCAACAATTCCGGCATGTTACGTCCCATCACCGTAAGCGCGCCGGAGAACACCCTGCTTAACCCCCTGCCCCCCGCCTCCGTCGGCGCGCGTGCCAGCACCGGTCACTATGTCCCTATCCTGGCCTTTGGCGCCCTGGCCGAGGTCCTGCCGGAACGGGTGATGGCAGCGGCGGGATCGCCCTTGTGGAACTGCACCCAATCCGGCGTGCGGCCCAACGGGCAGCCCTATGCCACCAATTTGTTCTTCAACGGCGGCATGGGCGCGACCCATGGTTCGGACGGGGAAAGCGCCATCTCCTGGCCTTCCAATCTTTCCTGTACGCCGGTCGAGGTGGCGGAACAATCCGCACCGCTGTTGTTTCACTATAAACGTCTGCGGCCCAATTCAGGCGGCGCGGGACAATACCGGGGCGGCCTGGGCGAAGACATGCTGGTCGAAAGCCTGTCCGACAGCCCTATCGCCGTGACCTTCATGGCCGAACGCACCCGCCATGCGGCCCCCGGACTGGCGGGTGGCAGTGATGGCGAGGTCGGCGCGGTGGAAATAAATGGCACGGAAGCGGATAACCGGGCGCAGCATCTGCTGCAAAAGGGTGATCGCATTTTGATCGCCACACCGGGCGGCGGCGGCTATGGTTCGCCTCAATCCCGCGACGAAGCCCGAATTTCCGAAGATATCCACCAAGGTTACGTGACGAAAGGCAACTGACATGAGTACGGATGGTCTTGACGACGAAGCATTGGAGCAGCTGGCCAAACATCTGGGTTTGGAGCAAATCCACGCGGAAAATCCGGATTTGATCCGCAAGGCCTACGATGCCGCCCGCCTGATGGCGGAACGGCTGCCGCGTCCCGACGATGTCACGGACGAGCCGAGCCACATCTTCAAGGCGGACAACAATGTCTAGGCAAGGCCTGGATCTGGCCTTCCTGAGCCTGACCGAGGCCGCCGCGCTGGTCCGCGCCGGCGACCTCTCCGCCGTCGATTATACCCAAGGGCTGTTGGATCATATCGCGGCCCATGACGGGCAGTTCAACAGCTTCCTGCGGGTCCTTTCCGACAGTGCCCTGCGCGAGGCCGAGGCCGCCGACAACGCCGTCAAGGCAGGCGAAACACTTGGTCCCTTGCATGGCGTTCCCTTTGGCCTGAAAGACATCGTCGATGTGGCCGGCCTGCCGACCACGGCGCATAGTCAAGTTCTAGCCCAACAACCACCGAAGACCGAAGACGCCACGGTCACCAAACAGCTGCGCGCGGCGGGCGGCGTTCTGATCGGCAAGACGGCGACCCATGAATTCGCCATCGGCGGGCCGTCCTTTGATCTGCCCTGGCCCCCGGCCCGAAATCCGTGGAACCGGGATCATTCGCCGGGCGGTTCCTCGTCGGGCTCCGGCGCGGCGGTGGCGGCTGGTTTCGTGCCCATGGCCATCGGCACCGATACGGGCGGGTCTGTGCGCAATCCCGCGACCTCATGCGGTATCGTCGGTATGAAAGCGACCTATGGCCGGGTCAGCCGCCGGGGCGTGGTGCCGCTGTCATACTCGCTTGATCATGTTGGACCGATGACCCGCAACGTGGCGGATAACGCACTGATGTTGAATGTCCTGGCCGGCCATGATCCGGACGACCCGGCCTCCGCCGACGTCCCCACGGCGGATTATACCGCCCAGCTTGACCAGGGCGTCAAAGGTCTGCGTATCGGCGTTATCCGGCATTTCCACAACCGCGACCTGATCGCCGACCCGGCCATGGCGGAAGCCCTGGAAGAGGCCCTGCGGGTGCTGCAGGGCCTGGGCGCCGAGGTGGTCGAGATCGAGACCGCACCCTTGGTCGAATTCGCCACCTGCAACCGGGTTATTCTGTTATCGGAGACCTATGCCATTCACCGCCGCTGGCTGGCCGAACGGCACAGTGACTATGGTGAGCTGTTTTTGCAGCGGGTGCTGCCGGGTGCCTTCCTGGGCGGCGGCGATTATGTCGATGCCCTGCGTCTGCGGCGAAAATTGACCACCGCCTTTAACCGCACTATTAGTGATCTGGACGGCGTCATCGCGATCTCGTCCATGGATGCGGCCTTTGCCATCGAGGACCCGGACGAAAACGCCCTGAAATATCCCCGTCAGGCCCGCACGCCCTTCAATCTGACCGGCAACCCGGCCCTGGCCATGCCCAACGGCTTTGACGATGATGGCCTGCCGCTCGCCATGCAGATCATCGGTAAGAACTTTGACGAGGCGATGATCTACCGCATCGCCAACGCCTACGAAGGGGCGACGGAATGGCACAAACGCCGCCCGCCCCTATAGTCCAACGAGGAGCCAGCAATGCTATCCCATCACGGACGTTATGATTTCTTCCCCATCGACCAAAGGCCCGATTATTCCTGGCCCGAGGGCAAACGCCTGGCGGTCTATATCGCCCTGAACGTGGAGCAATTCGCCTGGGACAAAAGCGTCGAGTCCGCCATCGCGCCGTCCGGCATGAACAACAAACAGAGCGTCTATTCCTGGCGGGATTACGGCAACCGGGTTGGCTTCTGGCGTTTGATGGATTTGTTCGACGAGTTGGATATTCCCATTCAGGCCCAGCTCAACAGCTCGATTTACGACCATGCCCCCCAGGTCGCCGAACGCCTGCGCCAACGGGGCGACGAGTTCCTGGGTCATGGCATCACCAATTCCGAAGAGCAAGGCGGCCGCGCCGAGGACGAAGAACGCGCCCTGATCCAAACCGCCACTGACGCCTTTATCGCCAATGAGGGCGCCCAGCCGACGGGCTGGATGTCGCCTTGGCTGTCACAGGGCGAGACCACCTTGGATCTGCTGGCCGAGGCCGGCTATCATTACAACATGGACTGGTGCTGCGACGATCAGCCGATCTGGATGAAGACCCGCAATGGCCGCATCCTCGCCATGCCCTATCCGGTGGAATTGAATGACAATCGGGCCATCGTCCTGCACAAGATGACGCCAAGCCAGTATGCCGATTGCATCATCGACAATTTCGACGAAATGATGGAACAATCCGCGCATCAACCCCTGGTATTTCCGATCTCGTTGCATACCTTCATTGTGGGCCAGCCATTCCGTATCCGGCAATTACGGCGCGCTTTGAAACATATTACCGATCAGCGCGACAAGATCTGGCTGACCCGCCCCGGCGATATCTGCCGTCACATCGAAAGTCTTGAACCGGGCATCGTTCCGGGAAGCTGAGGAAATATGAGCGAAGTTAGACGTGGCCGGGAGTTTCTCCACACTCCCGGGCCAACCAATATTCCCGAACGCATTTTGAACGCCATGCATCAGCCGGCGGTGGATTTTACCGCGCCGCCGTTCGTCGAGATGACCCGAACCTGTTTCGAGGACATCAAGCACATCTTCCAGACCCAGGGCCCAGTCTTCATGTAT
>CAYWYB010000290.1:0-7184 GCA_964462145.1 uncultured Rhodospirillaceae bacterium | reverse complement strand
TTCCTCCGCCGCCACGATATAGCTGGCGAGGGTCGGAAGAACCGCGCCGTTCATGGTCATCGACACGCTCATCTTGTCCAGCGGGATGCCATCAAACAGGATCTTCATATCCTCGACACTGTCGATGGCCACCCCAGCCTTGCCCACATCGCCGACGACGCGCGGGTGATCGGAATCGTAACCACGGTGGGTGGCCAGATCAAATGCCACGGATAGTCCCGCCTGCCCGCCGGCCAGGGCCTTGCGGTAGAACTGATTGGATTCCTCCGCCGTGGAGAAGCCAGCGTACTGACGGATGGTCCAGGGCCGGTTGGTATACATGGTGGCGCGCACGCCGCGCAGGAAGGGTTCCACGCCGGGCAGGTTGTTCTGGTTCTCCAGCCCCTCCAGGTCGGCGACCGTATACAGCGGCTTGACCGCGATGCCCTCGGGCGTCTGCCAGGTCAGATCATCGGGAGATTTCCCGCGCAGCTCCTTCGCCGCCATCTCGCGCCAACTCTCGGGGGTTTGCTTGTCGTCCGCCATATCACCAATCCCATCATTACCAGCCCCGTGTATAGCCCAGGGGGGAAGGGCGAGTCTATTTCGGGAAGGTGAGAGTGCAAGATTCCCGCCTTCACCGAAAATGAAGAAAAATTGCATATATACATATTAAATTATACCATAAGTTAGCACGCTTGATAGTTGGAAGGAATGAAGATGGCTAACCCATCTCAGGGCCGCTCCCTAGAGCTCTTTTTCATTGACGGAAAACCCGATGGCATGTTGACGGCCGAGGTCTTCAATTGGACTGGCCATGTGTTAATGACACCACGCGTACAATTGGGTGAGGCGCTGAAAAGAGCAGAGGCGGAATTTACAGGTGTCTACTTGCTGCTTGGTGAAAATGACGGTGAATCTCTCGCCTATATCGGCGAAGGCGAAAATATCGCAAAGCGAATCAAGAGCCATGACCTTAGAAAGGATTGGTGGACTACAGCAATTCTGATCACTTCGGCGGCCAACAATTTGCATAAGGCGCATGTCCAATATCTGGAAGCCCGATTGATCGAAGAAGCGCGCGCTGTTGCTCGGACGCCACTGGAAAACGGTAATAGTCCTGCGCGTCCATCTTTATCCGAAGCTGCACAAGCCAACATGGAGGCATTTCTTGAATATCTGTTGATGCTCCTGCCGGCACTTCGGGTTGATATGTTCCTAAAAAACATCCGACCACGTACTGACGCAAGCAGCAGCAGCGATACGGAACCAGTGCCCGTTTTCGAACCGTTCTTGAAGAAGGAAGCCATCCACGCAACGGCTAAATTGACGGACGGTGAATTTGTTGTGCAGGCAGGATCCATGGCGCGAAAGGAGTGGGTTGGCGTTCGATCCGACCACACTTCTTATGCCAAACTATGTAACGAGCTCGTAGCCCAAGGAGTGCTAGCGGAAGAGAAGAAGCACCGGGTATTCACAGAAAACTACGCCTTTTCCAGCACAAGTGCTGCCGGGGCAGTTGTTAATGGAAGAGCGACGGCTGGACCGATCGCATGGAAGCTTAAAGGCACAGAACAAACCTACAAAGACTGGGAGGCCGAAAAGCTTGCGCTTGAGCAGGGAGACGAAGCACTGCCATTGTTGGCATCTTCGTAAATCTCTACTGAATGTAACGCGATGTAAGAAACGGCTCAGCTTGGCACCAAATCCTCTATACATCTCGTGATCGCAGCCATGGACGCGCCCGGCGTGAACACGTCCCGCACGCCCATTTCCTTTAAGCGCACGATGTCCTCGCCGGGGATGATGCCGCCGCCCAATACCGGGATGCTGTCGCCGGCCTCGGCCCGCAGCAATTCCATGATCTCGGCGAACAGGGTTAGGTGGGCGCCGGACATGATGGAGACACAAACAATATCCACGTCCTCCTCCACCGCGATGTTGACGATCATGGCCGGGGTTTGCCGCAGGCCGGAATAGACCACTTCCATGCCGGCCTCGCGCATGGCGTGGGCCAGCACCTTGGCGCCGCGGTCGTGGCCATCCAGGCCGGGTTTGGCGATCAGCACCCTGATCGGGGTTTGGCGTTCCGTACTCATACGCTGTCCAATGCTCTTATATTGATGCCGCCTGGTATTCGCCAAAAACAGCCCGTTCCACGCCGCAGATCTCGCCGATGGTGGCATAGGCGCGCACCGCCTCCAAAATCGGATACATCAGGTTGCCTTTCCCCCGTGCTTCATCTTCCAATCGGGCCAGCGCGGCCTGGACCGCGCCGTTGTCGCGTTCTTTCCGCAGAGCTTGCAGCTTTGAAATCTGCGCGGCGACGATTTCCGGGTTCGGGCGGTGCAGCTCGATTTTCGGGTCGCTGTCGTCCTGGAACTGGTTGACGCCGACCATGACCTTTTCGCCCGCGTCGATCTGCTGCTGCTGGGCGAATGCGGCATCGGCGATCTGGGCCTGGGCGCGGCCGTCCTCGATGGCCTGCAACATGCCGCCCTCGGCTTCGATTTGCGCGATGTACAGGTTCACCTCCGCCTCAATCTGATCGGTCAGGGCCTCCACATAGTATGATCCACCCAGGGGGTCGATGACCTCCGCCGCACCGCTTTCGTGGGCCAGCACCTGTTGCGTGCGCAGGGCCACCAGGGCGGAATGCTCCGTGGGAATGGCCAGGGCCTCGTCGAACGAGGCGCTGTGGAACGACTGCACCCCGCCCAGAATGCCCGACAGGGCCTGCAGGGCGACGCGGACGATATTGTTTTCCGGCTGCTGCGCCGTCAGGGTGCTGCCCGCCGAGCCGGCGCCGGTGCGGAACATCAACGATGCGGCTTCCTTGGCGCCGAAGCGGTCCTTCAGCAATCTTGCCCACATGCGCCGGGTGGCGCGGAATTTCGCCGCCTCCTGAAAAATATTGGCCGAGGCGGAAAAATTGAAGGCCAGGCGCGGCGCGAAGGCATCGATATCCATGCCCCGTTCCAGGCAGGCTTCCAGATAGGTGATGGCATTGGCCAGGGCGAAGGCGACTTCCTGCACCAGGGTCGAACCCGCCTCGCGCACGTGATAGCCGCAGATGTTGATGGCGTTCCAGCGCGGCAGATTGGCGGTGCAATATTCGATCACATCGGTGGTCAGGCGCAGGGAATCCCGGGGTGGAAACACTTGCGTGCCCCGGGCGATGAATTCCTTCAGGATATCGTTTTGCGTGGTGCCGGAAATACGCTCAGGGGCCACGCCTTCCTTTTCCGCCACGGCCACGTACATGGCCAGGGCCACATTGGCGGCGGCGTTCATAGTCAACGAAGGGCTGGCTTTCTCAAGAGGCAGGCCGGAGAAGATCGTCTCCATATCAGCCAGGCTGTCCACCGCCACGCCGACCACGCCAACCTCGCCCTTGGCGCGTTCGTCATCGCTGTCAAAACCCAGTTGCGTGGGCAGGTCATAGGCCACCAACAGGCCGCCCTGGCCCTGGTTCAAAAGGTACTTGAAACGCTCGTGGGTTTCCTCCGGCGTGCCGAAGCCGGCGTATTGCCGCATGGTCCAAAGCCGGCCCTGATACATGGAGGGTTGAACCCCGCGGGTGTAGGGATATTGCCCGGGAAAGCCCAGGTCGTTTTCATAGTCGCGGCCATCGCCGTCCAAGGGCGTGTACAGGCGTTCCTGCTTGACGTCCGAGGGCATGCGCGGGCGGCTGACCTTGGCCAGGGCCGGGTCCAGGCGCTCGGCCTCCCAGCGCTCCTTGGCCTTTTGTAGCTCGGTTTGCTCGTATGGTTTGTCCATGGCTTCAATCTCCTGACCGGGAAGTCTAATCCACCCGCTTGACCAGGGCGATACGCTGTGTGGGCTGGAAGCCGGAACGATAGAGAAAGCCCAGCAGTTCGAAATCGTCCAGGGCGATGGTGGTCTCGGCGCTTTCCACGCGCAGGCCGTTAAGGTTGACCATCAGTTGCGACAACAGCGCCTGGGCGATACCCCGGCCAGCAAAATCGGGGTGCACGCCGATGGTATCGATCACCGCCACCGCATCCGTGCGGCCGAAATCGCCAAAATCCAGCCGCGCCATGACAAAGCCGGCGACGATACCGTCGCTTCTGGCCGCCAGGGAAATGCGGATGCCGGAATCCAGCAAGGCCTCATCCAACTTGGCCGCCATATAGGGCTGCCGGTCCCGCCCGGTCAGCTTGCCGTCGATCACGACCAGGGCATCCAGATCCGCCGCCGTTAACGATGCCACGTCGATACGGTCGCGGGGCAGGGCCTGAAAATTGTCGGCCTGCTCGTTGTTGCCGTCATCGTCCGTATCATCATCCCCCTCAGCACCATTGTCATCGGGGCCAATGCCGGCGCCGTGGCCTGGGTCGACCGCGGCGGCGATGACATGGCGCGGCGCCTTGGCGAAACCGCTGGCGGCGAAAAATTTCGCCATTACATGATCGGTCCAGGCGATGGTCGTTTGCAGCTCGGCAATGCCGCGCCGGCGCATTTCCGCTTCCAAGGCCCCTAACAAGGCGGTGCCGTGCCCCGCATTTTGCTGGGCCGGGGCAACGTCGATGACCTCCAACATCACGGACGGCGCATCGCGGCCAAACTCGCCACTTTGCACGCGGGCCAATACGGCGGCTTCCAACCCATCAGCACCATCGATGGCGAATTGCATATGGCCGTCGGGATCGCGCAGGGCGGCGGCCAGTCGCTTCTCGAAATAGCCGCGCCGGGAATGGCCGACAATTGCGCGGTCTATGGCGACGGCGGCGTCAAGATCGTCGGCGGTGAGTTGGCGGACGTTAGGTTCCGATGCCGTGTTTTGCGCCTGCATGGTTATTTCTCCCAAGTGCCGCGAATGTTGATAGCACTATAGCTTATTGCAGGCCGACGATCACCAGTCACCAGGCATCGATCACCACGCGTCAATCCAGGGACGTTTCTTGCCCTCCCGCGCCGGCGCGGGCGGGGATGCACGCAGGCCGGCCATGATCCATTCCCGCGTATCCGCAGGGTCGATGACGTTATCCAGTTCGAACAAGGCGGCGGTGTTGATGGCCTTGCCCTGGGCGTACATGGCGGCGACCATTTCCTCGTACTTGGCCATACGTTCTTCCGGATCCTCGATGGCCTCCAGCTCGGCCCGGCGGCCCAGCTTGACCGCGCCTTCCAGGCCCATGCCGCCAAATTCGCCGGTCGGCCAGGAAATGGTGAAGTATGGAGCGTGAAAGCCGCCCCCCGCCATGCCCTGGGCGCCCAGGCCATAGCCCTTGCGCAGGACAATGGTAAAGGTCGGCACGGTGACATTGGCGCCGATCACGAACATGCGGCAGCAGTGGCGGACCAGGGCCTCCTTCTCCGCCTCCGGCCCGACCATGTTGCCCGGCGTATCGCAGAGAAAGACCAGGGGAATATCGAAGGCATCGCAAATCTGCATGAAGCGGGCGCCCTTGTCGGCGGCATCGGTATCGATGGCGCCGGCCAGATGATTGGGGTTGTTGGCGATGATACCCACGGGCCGGCCCTCGATGCGGGCGAAGGCGGTGACCATGCCCAGGCCGAAACCGGCGCGTAGTTCCAGTACCGAGCCGGTGTCGCACATCTGTTCCACCACCTTGCGCACATCATAGATACGCAGGCGGTCTTCGGGGATGGCCTGGCGCAGCAGGCGCTGATCGACACATTCCCATTCCTCGATGGTGCCCTGGAAATAGCTGAGATATTTCTTTGCCGCCTCGACGGCCTCTTCTTCATCCTCCACCGCGATATCGACCACGCCGTTAGGCACCTGCACCGACATCGGGCCGACCTCCTCGGGGCGGAAGACGCCAAGGCCGCCGCCTTCGATCATCGCCGGGCCGCCCATGCCGATGGATGAATTTTGCGTGGCGATGATGACATCGCAACAGCCCAGCATCACCGCGTTGCCGGCGAAGCAGCGACCGGAGGTGATGCCCACCAGGGGCACCAGGCCGCTCAGCTTGCCAAACAGCTGGAAGGCGCCAACATGCAGGTTGGCCGAAAAGATCATGTCCGTATCTCCGGGCCGGCCGCCGCCGCCCTCGGTGAAGAAGACCACCGGTAGGCGCATCTTCTCGGCAATCTCGAACATGCGGTCCTTTTTCTTGTGGTTGTTCTTGCCCTGGGTACCGGCCAGTACCGTGTAATCATAGGACAGCACCATGCAGCGGGCGGTCTCGTCCGGGAAATGGCGGCCATTGACCCGGCCCAGGCCGGTGATCAGGCCGTCGGTGGGGGTCCGCTCGATCAACTCTTCGACGCTGTGCATGCGCCGCCGGGCTGCCAGCACCAGCGAGCCGTATTCGGTGAACGAGCCTTCATCGCATAATTGTTCGATGTTCTCCCGCGCCGTGCGTTGATTGGTCTTGCGCCGCCGGGCCACCGCGTTGGGACGGCGGTCATCCAGGGTAACGCCCTGGCGCTCCATGACCTCGGCCAGGTCGGGGCGGATATAATCCAGATCCACTTCGGCCACTTCGCCGGCATCCGGTATCACCACGTCCTGCTCGGCCACATAGGCCAGGGCATGGCCCTCGAATACGGTATCGCCAGGGCCAATGGGCAATTGCCGCACGACGCCGGAGATCTCGGCCTCGATCACGTGCTGCATCTTCATGGCTTCCATGATCAGCACCTGGCGCCCCGGATAAACGTCGTCGCCCTCAACCACGTCGATACTGACGATGGTGCCCTGCATGGGCGCGGGAATGGCGACGGTGCCATCAGGGCCGGAGAGATTGTTCTCTGTCGCCTCGGTTACCGCCGGCGCCACCTCCGAGCGGCCATGGCTCAGGACCGCCAGGGGATCGGAGGCATCGACCTTGACGCCGACAAGATTGGCATCCGTGTCCGGTTCACTGGCCGGTTCGAAAAACATGCGCTGATGCGCCGCGCCACTAACCAGGGCATCAAGATGGGTGTCGATAAAGTGCGTGTTGATCTCGCCGGCCTGGAATTCGGCATGACACAAGAGGTTTTGCAGAAAAGGAATATTGCTGGACAGACCGGCAATGCGGCACTCACACAGCGCCCGATAGGTTTTTCGCGCCAGGACGGCAAAATCATTGCCCGGTGCATGCACGATCAGCTTGGCCAGCAATGAATCGTAGCTGGGCGAGGTGCGGTAGCCGGCATAACCGAAACTGTCGACCCGTACGCCGGGGCCCGACGGCATCTCGAAACTTTCCATGATGCCGCCCGAG
>CAYWYB010000289.1:0-7295 GCA_964462145.1 uncultured Rhodospirillaceae bacterium | reverse complement strand
CCTCCCGGCCACCCACAGGATTATACTCCCAAAGGCGCCCTGGGGGTGGCCGGGAGGGGGAGCGGGTGGGTAGTTCAATCTCGAAAATGGTCTAGGACAAGCGTTCGGAGGTTTGGGCGACCACGTGGGTAATCTCGCCGCTTTCATCCAGCAGCGGCATCCACAGGCGTGTGTAGGTGACCATTTCGCCATGGATGAGGCCGGAGATCAGATGAAACGCTGGCTTCTTCTCCTTGGCCAGGTCGGCAAATGAGTTCAATGCAATGTCTATCACCGGGGCATAGCCGCGCATCTCCCCCAATCTGCGTGCGAGAAAACTCTCGCCGGAAAACTTGAAATCACCGCGCCAATAAACGGTCTGCCATTCATCGATGTCGTTGCCGTGACGCTGGTAGACGGCAGCCCGATGGGCCAGGGCGCCGCTGTCCAAAAGATGGCGAAATTTTTCCGTCGGCGAGGATTCGGCCGCGATTGACTTCCATGGCGCGGCAAGGGCGAGGGCATCGCTGTCGAGCAGATTACTGCCGCAAAGCTCTTGGTACATGGGCTCGCGTCTGGCGCGGACGTCACTTAGACTAATCACCGTCATTTTGGCTCTTATCCTCAGCTTCCGCCAGCATGCCCCGGATGGATTCGTCGATCAATACCAACTTCGGCATGCCCGGCGTCTTGGATAGAATGACATACGTATTGCAAATCAGTTGCGCCAGCTCCGCCCGTGTCCGCGTCCCCACGGCCGCCTCGTCCAAGGCCAACACCCGATCCACGGCTATGCTCATTATTTCCGCATCCGGTTGTTCCGGCGCGACTTCCCGTGGTCTGCCAAAGGCAACATCATGAACGTCGACGTCCAGCGCGGCGGCGATCGCGGTTAGCCGCGACAGTGGCGGCTCGGCCCGTCCCTGCTCCCACGAGGCCACGCCGGTTTTTGTCAAATCCAGCTTTGCGGCCAGTTCCGACTGGGTCAGGCCCATGGTTTTGCGGAAGCGTCGAATACGATTGCCGATATTCATCTGGCAACCCCTTTTATGCGGTTTCACGAGCTCAACCAGAATAGTACGAGTTTATCGTACTTCTAAACAAGCCCAGAGTGTAAATAGTGCCAATCAGAGATTATCAGCGTTATTTTATTTGAAAAGTACAAAAAAATTGTACTAACGTTGCGCAAGTTAGCTTTGGGAGGAGGCGCTTGCCATGCTGAAGAAATCCGATCCCGTATTCATTGAGGCAGAGATGCCAAATGGGGTGCACAGCGATAACTCGATTGAACTGCTGCAGGCATGTATTGGCCAATTCGCCGAACGGCTTCGGCGTATAGGCCATCCTGAATCGGCACACTTTCTAGATGTCGCCGCCCTGGTGTTGGAAGACGAAGATAAAAAGCTGATCAACTATCCCGTACGCCGCCGCTCTAACGCAGGCGGATGATCATATACTTGATAAAGGCGCGGTCCACGGTGGCCTGGGCGGCGCCCCGCCAAATATTGAAGGCCTCGTCGTAAGTGGGATAGATGCCTTTTATATCCAGGGCCGATAGGTCGGTGAACTCGGTTCCGCGCGGATCCCGAACTTCGCCGCCCATGACCATGAACATAGGCTGATCTTCCTGATCGAACTCACGTTCATCTGATTTTGCTGCTGCCATCATCATGGCCGGCGTTATAGCAGAAAAAAGTTACCTGTCTATCAAGATCGCCGGCTTAATGCCGGCCTGTCCCGGCGTGGCAAAATTGATAACGCGGCAAGGAAAATAAAGCCCGCGATGACGTAGTAGGGCAGCGTATAACCATTGGAGAGCGTGACCAGGACGGAGAAAACCGCCGGCCCCACGACCAGGCCAAAATAAGTGAAAAAGATGCTGCCGCCGGTCGCCGCGCTGACCTGATCGACGGGCGCGACGCGGGTGATCTCTGCGATAAAGACGCCGTTCCAGCCGGCGGCGGTGGCACCGGCGGCGGCGGAGACGGCGGCAATGCTCCAGAACGGCCAGGCGGCATCCATATGTGCCAGCATGATGACAAAGCTGGCCGAAGCCATGCCCAATAGCGCCAGCACCACGGCGGCGCGGATAAACCGGCCGGCAAGCCAGCCCCAGGCGATGCGCGCGCCGACGCCAATGCCGTGCATGCAGGAATAAGCAACCCCGGCGCTGACCAGGTCCAGACCGACATGGTTCACCAGGTAGGTCACCAGAAATGCGAACATACAGGACTGCACGCAGGCGAAGATAAAGCCGGCCAGGGTCAGCCGGCGCAGTCCGGAATGGCCGGCCAGCAAGCGCAACTGCCGCCAAACGCCACTGACCGACAGGGGCCGGCCCGGTTGCCGGTCATCGTCCGAACTGGCGCGCAAGGGCTGCACCATGAGAACGGTGAGCACGCCAAGGGCGGCAGAGACCATCAGGGCCTCGCGCCAACCGGCGCCGACGACGACCCAGGGGATCAGCAAGCCGGCCACGAAGCCCCCTAAGGGGGCGCCGCTTTGCTTGATCGAGAAAACCAGGGGGCGGTCCTTGGGCTGGGTCACGCGTGACAGGATATGGGCCGCGCCCGGCGTATTGGGGCCATAGCCCATGCCTAATAGAAAGCCACAGACCAGGATAAGCGGCAGCATGGTAGTGATGGACAGCAACAGGGCCGCGGCCGAGGTCAGGATGCCGATCTGCATCACCCGCATGGCGCCAAAGCGGGCGGTTAGGGCGCCCATGAACAGGGATACCGGCATGGCACCCAGAAACACCAGCGAGGTATACAAACCCACATGAGAGGCGGCGAAACCAACGTCGTCGAGAAGGGCCGGGGCCAGCACGGGCACGGTCAGGAACATCACGGAGGTGATGGTCTGCATCCAGGTGGTGCCGGCGAGGGGCCAAAAAACGTCACGCATAATGCCGGATACCAATACAAGGAATGGGGATGGGCCGTTCGGACGAGAGGACTATAATAGCCTGAAAATCATGCAGGAGAACACAATGAGCGTGGATAATGCGGGCGCGGAAAACTTCCAACTGAAACCAGATGATCTTGGCTATTTCGGCGATGGCCTGAACCGGCCCGAATGCGTGCTCTGTCTGGCCGACGGCACGGTCATCACATCGCAGGCAGGCGGCGGCGTCAGCGTGATGGGGACCGATGGCAGCCGCCGGGATATCCTGGGCCAGCGCGCGGACGGCCTGCCGCCGGTGATGACCAATGGCTTTGCCCTGACCAAATCCGGCGATTTCCTGTTGGCGGATCTGCATGGAGAGGGCGGCGGTGCCTGGCGCTTGTCGCAAAGCGGCGCGGTGATGCCCTTGTTGGTGGAGCTTGATGGCCAGGCCCTGCCGTCGGCCAATTTCGTCGGCGTTGATCATGCCGAACGCATCTGGATTACCATTTCCACACGCCACGATCCCCGCGCCCTGGCCTATCGTCCCGACGTCGCCGACGGTTTCATTATCCTTATGGATGATAAAGGCGCCCGGATCGTGGCTGACGAAATCGGTTATACCAACGAGGCCATCGTCGATCCTTCCGGCGATTGGCTGTATGTCAACGAGACCATGGCCCGGCGCACCTCGCGTTATCGCATCAATGATGACAACAGTTTGGGCCCACGCGAAACCTTCGTGGAATACGGCCATGGCACCTATCCAGACGGTCTGGCTTTTGACGAAGACGGCGCCTTCTGGATGACCTCGGTGGTCTCGAACCGGGTCGTTCGGGTCACGCCGGATGGGGAGCAGCATGTTGTGATCGAGGAGAATGACCCCGAACAGCTGGCGGTTGTCGAGGCGGCCTATCTGGCCGGCGAAATGGGCCGCTCTCATATGGACAATATCAAGACAGATGTTATGCAGTCGATCTCGTCCATCGCCTTTGGCGGCCCGGACCGGCGCACTGCTTATCTGGGCAATCTGCTGGATACAAAACTTTATACCTTCCAAAGCCCGGTGCCGGGCTTCGCACCATCGCATTGGGGAGTCCGTTTGTGAGCAACGATAAAGACCTGAAAATAACTGTCTTTCCGGGCGACGGTATTGGCCTGGAGGTCATGGCTGCGGCACAGGCGGTTCTTGCCGCGGCCCAGGACAAGGTTGGCGGTTTCCGATTGATCAACGATCATCACGACGCGGGCGCCGGGCTCTATCGGGATACGGGCACCGCGTTGAGCGAGGAGTCGATCCGTGCGGCGGAGGCCTCCGATGCCATTCTGTTGGGCGCCTGCGGTCTGCCCGATGTACGCTATCCCGACGGCACCGAGATCGCGCCGCAAATTGATCTACGCTTTCACTTCAACCTCTACGCCGGCCTGCGGCCCTGCAAGGCGATCCCCAATGGCCCCAAGGCACTGGCCGATCCCCGCGCCGATGATATTGATTTCATCCTGATCCGGGAAAGCACCGAAGGTTTGTTCGCGGCGCGCGGCAAGGGCGTCGTGATCGAGGACCGCGAGGCCCGCGACACCATGGTCATTACCCGCGATGTCTCCGAACGGCTGTTTGACTTTGCCTTCAACCTGGCAACCCAGCGCAAGGCAGATGGTTATCCGGGCAAGGTCACCCTGATCGACAAGGCGAATGTCTTTTCCTCCATGGCGTTTTTCCGCAAGGTCTTTGATGAACGGGCGGCGAATTTTCCCGATATCGAGGCTGAACATCTGTACGTGGATGCCGCCGCCCTGAACCTGATCCGCAATCCCTGGATCTATGATGTCATGGTGACGGAGAATATGTTCGGCGACATCCTCTCGGATCAGGCCGCGGCCTTGGTGGGGGGCATGGGGTTCGCGCCGTCGGGTGACATCGGTGACAACATGGCGGTCTTTCAGCCGGCCCATGGCACCGCGCCGGACATCGCCGGCAAGGGTTGGGCCAACCCGACGGCAATGATCCAGTCCGCCGCCATGATGTTGGACTGGCTGGGCCGGCGCCATGATGTCGATGCCTGTGTCGAGGCCGGCAGGCTGATCGACGGGGCGATGGAGAAGGCCATCTCCGGCGGCATGATCCGCACCTATGATGCCGGCGGCAGCGACGGCACCGACAAGGTCGCCAAGACGGTGATCGAGCTGTTGCGGGCTGGCTGAGGCATGGCTGTGCGGGTCGCGGTTATCGGCGCGGGCTATTTCGCCCAGTTTCACCATGATGCCTGGAACCGCCTGCCGGGCGCCGAGTTGGTGGCGATCGCAGACCAGGATGGCGGCAGGGCAGGGGAGGCGGCGGCAAAATACGGGGTGCCGGCTTTCGCCGACATCGATGAGATGTTGGAGAAAACGTCGCCCGATCTAGTGGATATCGCCACGCCGCCGGCCTCGCATCTGGAACTGGTCGCGGCGGTATCGGCCCGTGGCCTACCGGCGATCTGTCAAAAACCCTTGGCGCCCACGTTTGATGAGGCCGTCGCGGTGGTGGAAACGGCGGAGGCAGCCAACACCTTGTTGGTGGTGCATGAAAACTTCCGCTTTCAGCCCTGGTACCGGGAAATGCGGCGCCTGATTGGGCAGGGTCATTTGGGCGATTTGCACGGCGTCACTTTTCGCCTGCGGCCAGGCGATGGCCAGGGTGCGCGGGCCTATCTGGATCGCCAGCCTTATTTCCAGCAGATGCAGCGCTTTCTGGTGCATGAAACGTCGATCCATTTCATTGATACTTTCCGCTATCTATTGGGCGAGGCAACCGGCGTCATGGCCCGCCTGCGCCGCCTTAATCCGGCAATCGCGGGCGAGGACGCGGGCGTTATCATGCTCGACTTCAACGGCGGCAAAACGGCGCTGTTCGACGGCAACCGCCTGAACGAGCACGTTGCCGACAACACCCGCCTGACCATGGGCGAGATGTGGCTGGAGGGCGCGGCGGGGGTGCTCCGCCTGGACGGGCGGGGCAGGCTCTGGTGGAAGCCTCATGGCGGCGAGGAAACGGAGCATGACTATGCCTGGGACGATGTGGGGTTTGCCGGTGACAGCGTTTATGCCTTTCAGGCCCATGTCCTTGAACATTTGAATGGTGCTGGCGCGCTGGAAAATTCGGCGCGGGATTATCTGCGCAATCTGGAGATCGAGGAAGCGGTCTACCGCTCGTCCGAAACAGGCCGTTACGAGGATTTGTAAAGTTTAGGCTCCAGCAAAACCAGCAGCAGGGCGGCGCAGACGACGCTTAACGCCAGTAGTTCCCGCCAACCCAGGGGATCGTCCAGCATCCACGCGCCGGAAAAGACACCGATGATGGGGATCGACAATGTGGCCAGACCTGACAGCATGGCGGGATAGTTCTGCACTGCCTTGAACCACAGAAAGTAGGGCACGATCTGTGCCAGCACCAGACCATAGGCGATGCTCAACCAGGCTTCGGTGCTGATGGAGGCCCAGGGCACATGCGGCAAGGTCGCCGTGGCGCCGAGCGTTACTGGAATACCGCCCAGAACCAGTTGCCAGCCCGCGATCAGGGCCACGGGCATTTGCCAGTCATACCGTCGGATCACGACCGTGCCGCCGGCGAAGGCGATGGCCGAGAGTAGGCATAACGCCACACCCAATGGTGCGTTGCGCATGGCGGATAGATCCTGTGACAGCAGCACCACCATGCCTGCAAGGCCCAACACCAGGGCGGTGCCGCGCATCGCCGTCAGGCGCTCGCCCAGGAACCAGACCGCGAACAGCATGGCCCAAAGCGGCATAGTGTAGACCACGATCACCGCTCGTCCGCTGTTCATCAACTGGATGCCATAGGCCAGGGAAATCTGAAACACGGTGATGTTGAGGGCCGCCGCCAATGCCAATGGCAGCAACAGACTGCGCGGCACGGCCAGGGACTTGCCCTGAAACTTCACCATGGCCAACAGGGCCAGGCCCGCCGGTATCACGGTCAGGGCGCGCAGGGTCCAGGCGTCGACCTCGGCCAGGGCGATGGCCAGCATGGGCCAGTTCAGGCCCCACAACAGACAGGGAGTACCCAGCAGGGTCAGGGCCGCGCCGTTGTTCGTCCCTTCAGGCGCGGCCATGCACTGCCTTAATCGTCCAGGCTGCCGGCGCCACCGCGGATCATGGCCAGGAACTCCCGCCGGGTAGCGGCGCTTTTACGGAAGGCGCCGAGCATGCGCGAGGTGGCAAGTGCGGCGCCGGGCTTGTGTACGCCGCGCGTGGTCATGCATTGATGCGAGGCTTCGATCACCACGGCGACGCCCAGGGGCTGCAACACTTCCTGGATGGTATTGGCGATCTGTGCCGTCATTTTCTCCTGGATCTGCAGGCGCTTGGCATAGACCTCGACCAGGCGGGCCAGTTTGGAAATACCGACCACCCGATGATTGGGCAGATAG
>CAYWYB010000288.1:1572-7297 GCA_964462145.1 uncultured Rhodospirillaceae bacterium | reverse complement strand
GGTTAATCTACGCTCGCCAGCAATCTTGCGCCCTCTCATGAATAATTCGGGCTAAGTCCCTGGGGCGGCCATTTTAGCCTGTTTTGCGGTATTATCCATTGCGACAGTTAATATCTGGTATAGCCTTCACCGAACATGGTTAACAAAGCATGAAATGCTGCGCCGCGTCGATGATTAATGCAAGATACTATCATGAATGAAGAGCAGGCTAAAATTATAGCATTGCGGGCGCTGACTTTTCTGGTTGGCGACGAAGATATACTGCAAAGGTTCATGGACCTTAGCGGCAGTGATGCGGCGGATATACGCCAGCGCGCCGATGATCCGGCCATGTTGGCGGGAATCTTGGATTTCTTTCTTGGCAATGAGGGCCAACTTCTGGAAATGTGTCAGGCAATGGAAATTGCGGCGGAAGAACCCGCGAAAGCGCGGCGCAGCCTCGCCGGCGGCGAATATGAGGAATGGAGTTAAGGTGGAAAGCGATAGTTTGCACGATGAAGTTTTAAGTCAGTTAGAGGCCCTGAGCCTGACGCCGGAACGGCCCCTGATCGTTAGTGATGCGGACGAGGTGATTTTTGCCTTTGTACGCAGTTTGGAGGGGTTTCTGCTCGATAACGGCCATTTCATGGACTTGCAGTCATTTGCCTTGAGCGGAAATATCCGGGATTCCAAGACCCGGGAACCGGTCTCGGCGGAAATGGTGAAATCACTTATTGGTGATTTCTTCTCCGAGCGCACGGAACAGATCGAACCGGTGGACGGCGCGGCCGAGGCGTTGTCGGCCTTGTCCGAGCGGGCGCAGATCCTGGTTCTCTCGAACGTGCCCCTGGATCAGATACCGGCCCGCCGCCGGGCTTGGGTCAAGAACGGCATGGATTATCCCCTGGTGGCGAATATTGGCAGGAAAGGCAGTGCTATGGCCTACCTGGCGGACCGGCACGAGGCGCCGATCTTTTTCCTTGATGATATTCCGCACAATATTTCTTCCGTCGCGCGCAAGGCCGAGACGGTGACGCGGCTGCATTTCATTGCCGACCATCGGCTGCGCAATCTGCTCGGCCAGGCGGAGGACGCCGATGTGCGCATCGATGACTGGCCCGGTGTCCGCCGTTTTATCGAGGGACGGTTGAGCGAACAGGGTTTTTAAGCCATGCGCCTTGGTGTTGATCTGGGGGGGACCAAGATCGAGGCCCTGGCCTTGGGGGATGATGGCGCCGAATTGCAGCGCCGCCGGGTGCCGACGCCCCAGGGTGATTACGATGGTATTGTCGCCGCTATCCACGGTTTGCTGGGGCAGGTTACGGACGGGCAGGCGCCTGGCGTGCCCGTTGGCGTGGCCATACCCGGTGCGGTCTCGCCGGCGACCGGCCTGATTAAGAACGCCAATTCCACCTGTCTGATCGGCAGGCCGTTCGATAAGGACTTGAGTGCCGCGTTGGGCCGGCCCGTGCGGCTGGCCAACGATGCCAATTGCTTTGCTCTGTCCGAGGCCAGCGACGGCGCGGCCAGAGGTGCGGACAGTGTCTTTGGCGCCATTATCGGCACGGGCACCGGCGCCGGGATCGTTTTGGGCGGACGCCTGCATGAAGGTCCCAATCTGATCGCGGGCGAATGGGGCCATGCGCCGCTGCCCTGGGCGGAGGATGATGAACGGCCGGGCCCGCCCTGTTATTGCGGCCGGCGGGGCTGCATCGAAACGTTTCTTTCGGGTCCTGGTTTGAGCCGGAGCTATGAAGCGGCGGCGGGCGATTTTATACAGGCCCATGAAGTCGCCGAATTGGCAGCCCAGGGCGACGAAGTGGCGGAGGCCTGCATGGCGCGTTACGAGCGGCGCATGGCGAAATCCCTGGGCATGGTGATCTCGATCCTGGATCCGGAGGTGATCGTGCTGGGCGGCGGGGTCTCGAATATCAAACGGTTGTACGAAAACGTGCCCCGGCTGTGGGGCGAATTCGCTTTTTCCGACCAGCTTTCGACCAGGCTGGTTCAGGCTAAACACGGCGACAGCTCCGGCGTGCGTGGGGCGGCTTGGCTCTGGCCGCCTGCCGGGGCGAGCGGGTAGTCATGGCTGCCCTGTGCCGCGACTGTCTGACGGTTGCCGCGCGGGATACCGCGCCTGAACGCTGCCTCTCCTGCGGCTCACCGCGTCTGGTGCGCCATGATGAATTGCTCGACCTGGGCATCGCGCACCTGGATTGCGACGCATTTTATGCCAGTGTCGAAAAGCGTGATGATCCCTCCCTGGCCGACAAACCGGTGATCGTCGGCGGCGGCCATCGCGGCGTTGTCTCGGCGGCCTGCTACATCGCCCGGACTTTCGGTGTGCGCTCCGCCATGCCCATGTTCAAGGCCCGCAAGGCCTGCCCGCAAGCCGTGGTGATCAAGCCCGACATGGCGAAATATGCCACCGCCGGGCATCAGATCCGCGCCATCATGAAGGATTACACCCCCTTGGTGGAACCGCTGTCCCTGGACGAGGCATTCCTTGATCTGACCGGGACCGAGCGGCTGCATGGCCAGGCCCCAGCGGCCACCGCCGCGGCAATCGTCAAACGCATCGTCGCCGAGGTCGGGGTCACCGCCTCCATCGGGTTGTCCTATAACAAATCCCTGGCCAAGGTCGCCTCCGATCTGGACAAGCCCAAGGGGTTCGCGGTGATTGGCCGGGCCGAGGCGGCGGCTTTCCTGGCCGCGCAGCCGGTATCGATCATCTGGGGCGCGGGCAAGGCCCTGCAACGGCGCTTGGCCAAGGAAGGCATCACGACGGTGGCGCAGTTGCAGGCGATAGAGGAGAATGAGCTGCTGGCCCGCTATGGCGCCATGGGGCAGCGCATGGCGCAGTTCGTGCGTGGCGAGGATCCGCGCCGAATTAGCGCCAACCGGCCCACCAAAAGCATTTCCTCGGAAACCACCTTCCATGACGATATCGCCGATGGCGAAGAGCTGAAGAAGATCCTCTGGCGCCAGGCGGACCGCGTGGCCCGGCGTATCAAAAGCGCCGAGCTGGCCGGCACCACTGTGGTCTTGAAATTGCGCCGTGCCGATTTTCGAATTCTAACCCGCAGCCGCCGTCTGCCCGATCCGACGCAACTGGCCGACACCATCTATCATCATGCCGCCGAGCTGTTGGCCAAGGAGATCAATGGCACGGCTTATCGTCTATTGGGCGTCGGTTTGAGCGGCCTGGTCGATGGCGCCGAGGCCGACCCTCTGTCCCTGGCCGATCCCGGCGGCGGGCGCCGGGCCGATGCGGAACGGGCCCTGGACAAGGTGCGCGAACGTTTCGGCACGGAAGCCATCGGCAAGGGCCGGGGTCTGCGTTGAAACCTTATTCGCAGTTTGGCTGCTCGAGATACTGCAGCTCCACCAGCTGGCCGGTCAAACCGAAGTCCGGATAATCCAGCTTCAGGTCATCGGCTATGCCGTCGCCGTGCAAGGTGAAGCCGACTTCAAACTGGGGCGTGCCGATCTGGCTGTCATGATGGTAATAGGCTAGGCGTATGGGCCAGCTGGCCAGATCCTTGGCCAACAGCCTGCTGCGCTTTCGCTGCGCCGGTTTCAGTCTGTCGCCGATGAATACCGAGGCGTGATAATAGCCGGCCGAGTTGCTGCCATCGAACAGGGGCACTTCAAAGCCGCGGCGGCCGGCCAACGCCGCCTTTAGTACCGCGCGATTGTACGAAATGGGAAACAGCGTGCCCTTGGGCAAGGCCAGCTCCCGCGCGGCCGGCAATTGCCAGACACCCAGACTCTTACTCTGGCCGGCGGCGTCTTGATCCAGGCTGCCTCTGCCCTGCTCCTGTTCGATCGCGGCGCCGTTGATCCTATTCACCATGGTAAAGCGCATGGCGCGGCCATCGCGGCTTTCCCAGACCGAGGCCTGCATATCCCCGATCATCTCTGGCGTTTCGCTGCTGGTGATGCGGGTGATGAAGGCTTGATTGAGGATGTAGCCGGAGCAGTTTTCAAGCAATTCGACGACCAGCCGTCCGCTGGCGGTATCGATGCCGCCGTTGTCGCGTCCCTGGTTCAGTTTCAGATCATAGACCGCGCGGGCCGGGCGCAGGGTCTGGGACAAGGCCGTGGTCGCGCCGAATACGAGCGCGGACAGGAGAGCGAGGCTGCAAATTCCCCGTGCTGATCTAACCATTTATCCTGTAGGCTCCAAATTCCCGGTGCGGCGGCGCCATGTTAGCAGATTTTGAGGGATAGAGGTTCAGATGTTGAATATTGGTCAGTTCGAAATCAGCCGTGTGATCGAAAGCGAGGGACCATTCCTGCCCGTACAGGATTTTATTCCCGATGCCGAGCAGGCGGTGATCGAGGCCAACCGGGATTGGCTGTATCCGCGCTATATCGAACCTGGAACCGATAAGATCATCTTGAACATCCAATCCTACATCCTGCGCACGCCGCGCCACACCATCCTGGTCGATACCTGCGTCGGCAACGACAAGCCGCGTCCGGGCCGGCCCATGTTCGACCAGCTTAATCTGCCCTATCTGGCCGATCTGGCCGCCGCCGGCGTTCAGCCGGAAGAGGTCGACTTCGTGCTCTGCACCCATTTGCACGTGGATCACGTGGGCTGGAACACCAAACTGGTCAATGGCCGCTGGGTGCCGACCTTTCCCAATGCCAAATACATCTTTGCCCGCAAGGAATACGAGTTCTGGGAGCAGCGCCACCTGGACGGCACCGAGGGCCCCGTGCCCAACGTCTATGATGACAGTGTGCTGCCGGTGATGGAGGCGGGGCAGGCGGTGCTGGTGGATATGGATCACCAATTTGATGATGGCATGTGGTTCGAGCCGGCACCGGGGCACACCGCTGGTAATGTGGTCCTGAACCTGCAATCGCAGGGCTGCAATGCGGTGATGTGCGGCGATGTCATGCATCATCCGTTGCAGCTGGTACGCCCCGAATGGTCAAGCCGTGCCTGCGAGGATCCGGTCCAGTCCACCGCCACCAGACGTGCGTTTATCGAGCGCCATGCCGATACCGACACCCTGATCGCACCGGCCCATTTCGCCTCGCCCACCATGGGCCATATCATCAGCCGGGGCGATGCCTTCGGCTACCGTCACATCGACGAATAGCGCGATTAGCTGCCCTTGAAGACGGGCGGGCGCTTTTCGACGAAGGCGGCCTGCGCCTCCCTTGCGTCGTCGGTTTTGGACATGGCCACGGTCAGTTCCTGCTCGTAACGGTAGCCATCGCGCAGGCCCAGGTTGTCGGTGGTATTGAGGGCCTGTTTGGTGACCCGGATGGCGAGGGGGCTTTTGGCGGCGATTTCGTTGGCGATCTCCATCGCGGCTTCGATCAGCTTGTCCGGCGCCACGCAATCCTCGACCACGCCCATGCGGTACATCTCGGCACCGCCGAACCGCTTGCCCGTCAGCAGCATGCGCCGCGCCTTGGAGCGGGGGAACAGCATGTTGACGTACTTGGCCCCGCCCATCAGTCCCACATCGATCTCAGGCATGCCCAGTACGGCATTTTCCGAGGCGATCAGGATGTCGCAACAGGCCGCCAGCGCCAGCCCGGCGCCAAGGGCGGCGCCGTTCAGGGCGCCAATGACCGGCTTCTCGCATTCCAGGATGCAGTAAAAGCTCTCGCGGGTAACCCGGTTGTGCTGGCGGTAGAACCCGGCGCCCACCTTGATGCCCTGGCGTTCCTTGATGTCGGCGCCGGCCGAGAAGACTTTTCCGGCCCCGGTCAGGATAAT
>CAYWYB010000288.1:0-1562 GCA_964462145.1 uncultured Rhodospirillaceae bacterium | reverse complement strand
CGCTCAATTCATCGAAGATTGCCGTCAATTCATCGCGGAATGGCCGGTTTTGTGCGTTGACCGGTGGATGGTCCATCGTCACCAGGGCAACAAAATTTTCGATATCCACTTGGAAATAGTCATAACTCATCAAAACAATCCTCTCGTACCGGATGATGGCCCCGCGCCGTTATTCCCGCGCCGCCGCCAGGAATATTGGACCGGTTCGACTCAGGTGGGAAGCCCTGGTAAATTGCGCCGCTGGATCAAGAGAAGGATACGCCATGAGCTTGCTGCCCAAATCCGTGACGATCACCGATGACACCATGCGTGAAGGCCTGCAGATCGAGAGCGCCGATATCTCGGTGGATGACAAACTCCGCCTGCTGGATGCCTTGGGCGAGACCGGGGCCAAGGTCATTTCGATCGGCTCTTTCGCGCATCCTAAATGGACGCCTTCAATGGCTTGCATCGACGAGATCGCCGAACGCTTCGTGCCGAAACCGGGCATCAAGTACACCGCTGCCGTGTTCAACCAACGCGGTTTCGAGCGGGCCGACAGCTACTATCCAAAGATCGATGTGCGCGGCAAGAAATTCCGCACCAATGTTGAGCTTTGCGACACCTTTGCCCGGCGCAACTACAACCGCACCCAGGCCGAGCAGATCGCAGGTGTCGATGCCGCCATCGAGGCCGCGCGCGAGGCTGGCGCCGAATTCGGCGGCGTAGGCCTGGGCAATCCCTTCGGCTCCAACTTCGAAGGGCCGTTCACTCTGGCCCAGCGCATGGAACTGCTGGATCTGTTGATGGGCAAATGGCACGCCGCCGGCATCAAGGTGAACAAGTGTTCGTTCCTCGACGCCATGGGCTGGAACATGCCCCATACGGTGCGCGAGACCCTGGTGGCGATCAAGGAACGCTACCCCGAGATCACCGATTTCCACATGCATCTGCACGACACCCGCGGTGCCACCCTGGCCAGCTATTACGAAGCGCTGCAATTGGGCGTGACGGAATTCGATACCTCCATCGGCGGCATGGGCGGCTGCCCTTATTGCGGCAATGGCCGCGCGGCGGGCCATGTGCCGACCGAGGATTTCGTCAATCTGTGCCACGAACTGGGCATCGAAACCGGCTATAACCTGGACAAGCTGATCGAGGCCGCCGCCGTGGCCGAGGAAGTCGTCGGCCATTCCCTGTGGGGCCATGTCTCCAAATCCGGCGCCCTGCCGCGGGGCGAGCGGCTCTATCCCGCCAACATGCCGTTTGTGGAGACGTTGGAGGAGGCGGCGCATTTCCGCAAGGGACCGTCGGTCTATGCGGGCCAGCTGTCGCCCTGGAAAGAGGGCGATGCCCTAAGCCGCTAGATTTCTGTAATTTCGGAGTAACCCAATGCCAGTTTTAGACTCGACCCTGGACACCCGGTCCGAGGCGTACAAAGAAAACCGGGACGGCATGCTGAAGATGCTCGCCGCCCTTGATGAATTGCACGAAGAGGTCGCAATGGGCGGCGGCGAGGAAGCCATGGCGCGCCTGCGCAGCCGCGATAAGATGCCAATCCGCGAACGCATCGCCCTAGTGCT
>CAYWYB010000287.1:0-7297 GCA_964462145.1 uncultured Rhodospirillaceae bacterium | reverse complement strand
CCGCAAGGCGCGGTGGCCAGCTTGGAATACCTGGAGAACCTGGTCGCCCTGTCGCGGCAATACGATTTCACCCTGGTGGTGGATGAATGCTATGCCGAAATCTATAACGGTGCCACGCCTCCCGCCGGCACCTTGCAGGTCTGTGCGCGGGATGGAGATATGTCCGGCGTATTGGTTTTCCATTCCCTATCAAAACGCTCTAACGTGGCCGGCCTGCGCTCGGGCTTCGTGGCGGGCGATCCGGATATGCTGACCCTGTTCCGCCGCTTGAGCGAATATGGCGGCAACCCATCCCCCCTGCCCGTCTACGCGGCGGCGGCGGCATTGTGGCGGGATGAAGAACACGTGGCGGCCAACCGGGCCCTCTATGTGGAAAAGTTCGATCTTGCCGAGCGGATATTGTCCAACCGCTTTGGCTTTTACCGCCCCGAAGGCGGCTTCTTCCTTTGGCTGGATGTGGGTGATGGCGAAGCGGCAACGGTTGAACTATGGACCCGCGCCGCACTCCGCGTTCTACCGGGCGCCTATCTATCGGCCGATGGCGGCAGCGGAGAAAACCCCGGCAGCCGCTATATCCGGGTCGCCATGGTGCATGACAAGACGGTGATGGCAGACGCCCTGGGCCGCCTGGCCCAAACGCTGTAACGAGACGCGGTAAGTGACGAGAGGGGAGCAGGTATGACGGGATTTTTGAGGGAAAATCGAGATGTCACAGCATAGCGGAACGCCGCGCAAGATTGCCTTGCTGCCGCCGGGCGCGGCGGCGTTCATGCGGCGGCGGGCGGTGGAAGCCGCCGGCCTGTTTCTGTTCGCCCTGGCCACGGCCCTGGCATTGGCGCTGGCCAGCTATCATCCCGACGACGGCGCCCTGAACGTCGCCACGGCCAGTGCGCCGGCCAACTGGCTGGGCGCACCGGGCGCCTATGCCGCGGATCTGCTGTTGCAAAGCCTGGGCCTGGCCAGCATGGCGGTGGTCGGCATCATGGCCTGCTGGGCCTGGCGGATCGCCTCGCACCGAGGCCTGCCCTGGTATGGTCTGCGCCTGTTCCTAAGCCTGCCCTGCCTTTTCCTCGCGGCTGCTTGCGCGGCTTCCATCACGGCCCCCGAACAATGGCCGCAGGCCGCCGGCCTGGGCGGCTATGGCGGCGATTGGTTGTTACGGACCGGGACGCCACCGTTGGCCCTGCTGGGCCTGACGCCACAGTCGCCCCTGGTCATCGCGGCCCTATATCTCACGGCTACGCTGATGCTGCTGTATCTGCTGGGCATTCATCTTGCCGAATGGCTGGCCCTGGCGAAAGCGGGCGCCGCCGGTCTGATGCGCACCTTGGGCGCAGCCCGGTTTGCCGCCGCCACCGCCGAGCGTCTGGGCCGCCAGGCTGCGACGCATCCCATGTTTCGCCGTGAACCGCCCCTGCTGACCGAAGACGAAGCGCTGGAAGCGCCGGCTCCAACCATACAGGTTGGCGACAGAATTGCCCCCGAACAAACCTCGGCCCGCGTCAGCAAGCCCAAGCGCAAGGTGCGCAAAAGCCGCCGCGCACAAAAAGAACAGCAACCCGCCCTGGCCCTGTCCGAGGGCGAGGATTATCAGCTTCCCGCTCTGCATCTGCTTGCCACGCCGGAACGCCAACAGCAGGCCCGTGGCGGCCGGGCGATCAATGAAAGCGCCTTGGAACAGAACGCCCGCATGCTGGAAACCGTGCTGGATGATTATGGCGTGCATGGCCGTATCGTCCAGGTCCGCCCCGGCCCGGTGGTCACTTTGTATGAATTGGAGCCGGCGCCAGGCACCAAGACCTCGCGCGTGGTGGGCCTGTCCGACGACATCGCCCGTTCCATGTCCGCCCGCAGCGTCCGTATCGCCGTGGTGCCGGGGCGCAACGCCATCGGCATAGAACTGCCGAACCAGGACCGCGAGACGGTCTATTTGCGCGAGCTGCTTTCGACCACGGACTACGAAAAGTCCAAACTGATGCTCCCGCTCGCCTTGGGCAAGGACATCTCCGGCGCGCCGGTGCTGGTTGATCTGGCAAAGATGCCGCATTTGCTGATCGCCGGCACCACCGGTTCGGGCAAGTCCGTCGCTATCAACACCATGATCCTGTCGCTGCTGTATTGCCTGCCGCCCGAACGCTGCCGCATGATCATGATCGATCCGAAGATGCTGGAATTGAGCGTCTACGACGATATCCCCCATCTGCTCACCCCCGTGGTCACCGATCCGGGTAAGGCGATCATGGCCCTGAAATGGGCCGTCCGCGAGATGGAGAACCGCTATCGCGCCATGGCCAGCCTGGGCGTGCGCAATATCGATGGTTATAACCAGCGCATCGCCGAAGCAGCGAAGCGCGGCGAGGAACTAAAGCGCACGGTACAAACCGGCTTTGACGCTGAAACCGGCCAGCCAGTGTTCGAGGATCAACTGCTCGATACCGAGCCCATGCCCTTTATCGTCGTCATCGTCGATGAAATGGCCGATCTGATGATGGTCGCGGGCAAGGAAATCGATGCCGCCGTGCAACGCCTGGCGCAAATGGCACGGGCCGCGGGCATTCATGTCATGATGGCGACGCAACGGCCCTCGGTGGATGTCATTACCGGCACCATCAAGGCGAACTTCCCGACCCGGGTCAGTTTCCAGGTCACGGCCAAGGTCGACAGCCGGACTATCCTGGGCGAGCAAGGCGCGGAACAGCTGCTGGGCATGGGCGATATGCTGTACATGGCCGGTGGCGGCCGCATCAGCCGGGTACATGGCCCCTTCGTTGGCGACGATGAAGTCGAGGCCGTGGTCAAGCATTTGAAAAGCCAGGGCCGGCCAGAGTATCTCGACGCGGTGACCGAGGATGCGGAAGGGAGCGGCGAAATAGGTTTCGCCCAGCCCGACGGCACCGCCGCTGGCGGAAACAGCGGCAACGCCTTGTTCGATCAGGCGGTCGAAGTGGTGGCGCGGAACCAAAAAGCCTCGACCTCGTTTTTGCAGCGGCAGTTGAAAATCGGCTATAACCGCGCCGCCGATCTGATCGACCGGATGGAACAGGAAGGCGTGATCGGCCGCGCCAACCATGTGGGCAAGCGCGAAATTCTCGTGCGCAATCCCGACGAGGACAGCTGACTTGACCAAGACGCCAGTGACAAGACGCCAGTGATGGGCGGAACCCTGAACCGACGCCGGCTTTTGACCGGCGCTCTAAGCATGGCCGCGATGCCCCTGGCGTTGGGCTCGCCCGTTGCCGCCAAGGGCACCGGGGCTAGCGCGAACCATGATGCGGTCGTCGCCCGCGTGGAAGCCTATCTGAATGGGGTCAAGAGCCTTTCGGCACGGTTTCTACAGGTCGATAGCGCGGGCAATGTGGTGCACGGGCAACTCTACATGCGGCGGCCCGGGCGGCTGCGTTTCGAGTATGACGCCCCCTCGCCGCTGCTATTGGTCGCCGATGGTGTCTGGCTGGTGCTGCATGACCGGGAGTTGGAGCAGATCAACCGCTTTCCGCTGTACGAAACGCCCCTGGGCGTGCTGGTCGACGAGCCGGTAAACCTGCGCAAGCAGGTAGAGGTGGTGGAGATAGAAGAAGGCCTTGGCGTCCTGCGCCTGAAGATCATTGACCGGGAGCTGCCGGACGAGGGCTGGATGGGCGTCACCTTCACCGAACCGCCGCTATTGCTACGGCAATGGAAGATCAAGGATGCCCAGGGCGGCGTCACGGCGCTGTCGCTGACCGATATCCGCGTCAACCAAAAGCTGGACCCAAAATTGTTCGTCCTGACCGATCCCATGCGGCCAAAAGAATCGGTTCACGAATAAGTTGCCATTACCCCCGTTTTTCTGCTCATCTGCCCCCTGACTTACATGGGGGGACTTTTCGATGGGGCAGACCGGCATATTATCGGACGCCGAAATTAACGGCCTGGCGATTTCCCGGATCGATGTCAGCGATCCGGCGATCTATCAACAGGATAACTTTCGCGGCTACTTCAAGCGCCTGCGCCAAGAAGACCCGGTGCATTACTGCCCTGACAGCGAGTTCGGCCCCTATTGGTCGGTAACCAAGTACGACGACATCATGAAAGTGGAACTGGACCACGAGACCTATTCCTCGGCCTCGCACCTGGGCGGCATAACGATCCGGGACAATCCGTTCGGCAAGGAAATGGCAAGCTTCATCGCCATGGACCCGCCCAGTCATACGCAGCAACGAAAGGCCGTCGCGCCGATTGTTGCGCCGGGCAACTTGCGGAATATGGAAGCCTTGATCCGCGAGCGCACCGAAAAAGTATTGGATTCCCTGCCCCGCAACGAAACCTTTGACTGGGTCGACAGGGTTTCCATTGAACTCACGACGATGATGCTGGCGACCCTGTTCGACTTTCCCTGGGAAGACCGTCGCCTGCTGACCTATTGGTCGGATGTGGCCACGGCCAATTTCGACGCACCGGATGCGCCCGTCCGATCGGACGAGGAACGCATGGCAGTGTTCAAGGAAATGGGCGCATACATCGCTCGGTTATGGCGGGAACGGGCCCAGATAGAAGATGGGGGAGAACCCGCCTTCGATCTGATTTCCATGCTGGCGCAAGGCCAGGACACCAAGGACATGGACCACATGGATCTGATCGCCAACTTCGTCCTGCTCATCGTCGGCGGCAACGACACCACGCGCAATTCCATGTCGGGCGGCCTCATGGCGCTGTGCGACAATCCCGATCAATTCGCCGCCCTGCGCGCCGACCACAGCCTGATCAAGACCCTGGTACCTGAAATCGTCCGCTATCAATCCGCCATCATTCACATGCGCCGTACCGCCCTGAAGGATGCGGAACTTGCCGGCAAGCATATTGCCAAAGGCGACCGGGTGATCATGTGGTACGTCTCCGGCAACTGGGACGAAGACGCCATCGAAGCCCCGGATGTATTTGATATCCGACGCACGAAGTCGCGCCGCCATCTGGCCTTTGGTGCCGGCATACACCGCTGCGTCGGCGACCGTCTGGCGGAGCTGCAATTGCAGATACTTTGGCAGGAAATTCTGAAGCGCGATCTGCAATTCGAGATCACCGGCCAGCCGGAGCGGATTTATTCCAACTTCATCCGCGGCATCAAACACCTGCCCGTGCGCATCACATAAGCGTGCACCCGCCGTCCCGATGATGTAAAACTCGTTTACATGAGCAAATCGAAAAGTCAGGGAAGCAGCCGGCGCGGTTACCACCATGGTAACCTGAGCGAGGCACTGGTGCAGGCCGCCCTCGACCTAATTGAGAAAGTTGGCCCGGCCGGCTTTACCTTTGCCGAAGTGACCAGGGCCGTCGGCGTCTCACCCGCCGCGCCCTATCGGCATTTTCGTGATCGTGATGCCTTGATGGCCGATATTGCTCGGCGCGGTTTCGACAAATTCGCCGACGCGCTTGCCGCCGGCTGGAATGATGGCCAACCGGATGCAATGACCGCCTTCAAGGCCGTGGGCCAGGCCTATCTGGCCTTCGCCAGGAACGAACCGGCCTATTTCGCCGCCATGTTCGAGGCCCGCCTGCCCCCTGGTTCGAGCCGGGAGCTGTCCCTGGCAACGGACCGCGCTTTCAATATCCTGCGTCAGGCCTGTGAAGCGCTGATCGCCGAGCTGCCGCAGCGAAAGCGTCCGCCCGCATTGATGATGAGCCTGCATGTTTGGAGCATGGCCCATGGTATCGCCTCCCTGTTCGGGCGCGGTGATGGCGCGCGGCGCAATATTCCCATGCCGCCCGAGGATCTGCTGGAAGCGAACATGCTGATTTATCTGGATGGGCTTGGCCTGAACGGCGTCTGATACATTTTTGCCGTCTTCCCCTTGAAAGATTATTGACACTCCCCATTTTGATTAATGTGAAGACTATTTACATGAGGATCAGATGGAACTGACAAGAAAACTGGACGAGCACGGAAAGGGCGCCTGGATCGCTGTCATGATCCTCAGCTTTATTCTTTTTTGGCCGGCTGGATTGGCAATTCTGGCCTATTTGATATGGAGTGGACGCATGCACTGCTGGAAACATGGCGGACCGGGCCGTTGGCATTATTCTCGGCGCCGCAACAAGCGGCACGACAATACCGAAGATCAACACTATTCGGACGCCTCGAGCGGCAATTCGGCCTTTGACGCCTATCGCGAGGAAACCCTGAAGCGCCTGGAGGACGAACAGAGCGAATTCGAGAGCTTCCTGGAACAGCTGCGCCACGCCAAGGACAAGGCGGAGTTCGACCAGTTCATGGACGACCGTAAAAGCCGGCCTTCTGAACCACCCGGAGCGGGGCAAGACCAGCCCAACGCCTAAATTACAGCCTCAGGTGATGGCCCCGGCGGCGCGGAAGTCAGCTTCCGCCGCCGCAAGGGTCATTTCCAACTTAGCCACCAGCTCGTCACACTCGGCCTCGGTAATGATCAACGGCGGCGTCGCCATGATCCAATCGCCATAGCGCCCGCCCGCCGTACGCCGGGCATAGATCAGCAACCCTTGTTCCAGGCCCCGCCGGCGTATCGTGTCCGTCGGGCCGGGGGTGGCGGAAATGACCGCCTTCGTGGCCTTGTCCGCCACCAGCTCAATACCAATCAATAATCCCTTGCCGCGCACATCGCCAATAATCGCGCTGCGTTCGGCCAGGGCATCCAGCTTGCTCCGCAGATAGGCGCCAACCCGTTCAGCCTGCCCGGCCAGATCCTCGCGCTCGAAACGGTCCAGCACCGCCAACGCGGCGGCGGCCGAGACCGGATGGGCGCTATAGGTATGTGTATAGCCGAAGCCAAGCCGTTCGGAGAGCCAATCAACCATCTCCGCCGGCGCCAGCACGGCGCCCAACGGCGCATAGCCGGCGGAAAGCCCCTTGGCCAGGATGGTCAAATCTGGCCTGATGCCATCGTAGTGGTGGCTGGCCAGAAAGCGCCCGGTACGCCCGGCGCCACATAGAACCTCATCAAACACCAGGGCGACACCATGGCGGTCGCAGATTTCGCGGACCTGGCGTAGATAACTTTCGGGCGGCGCCACGGCACCGGAGGCCAGGCCGCCCACGGGCTCGATCAAGAAAGCCAGCACCGTTTCGGGACCCAAGGTTTGAATTTTTTCCTCCAGCGCCTGGGCACAAGCCAGGGCGTTGGTCTCCACGCTATGATTATCCGGCAAACGATAGCTGAGCGGCGCCGGCACCTTTGGGTGGTCATGGCCAAAACCGTTCAAAAAGGCTTCGTTGGCGGGATCGCCCGACAGGCCCAGGGCGCCGATGGTGCTGCCGTGATAGGACGGCATGCAGGTGATGACGTGG
>CAYWYB010000286.1:0-7305 GCA_964462145.1 uncultured Rhodospirillaceae bacterium | reverse complement strand
GACTTTGTAGCCGCAGGCGACAATGCAATAGTCGCACGCGGTGGTGATGACCTCGGCGCTTTTGGGCGGGAGAGGCACATTGGTTTCCGGAATGTAATAAGGCGTAGCCATTACTCTATCTCCTATCCCTGCAGGTTGTCATAGCGGCCGAAGATCAAGCCGAACACGCCGACGGCATAGATATCGTCGCCATCGAGTTCGAGCAGCACCTGCGGCAGGCTTTGATAGGCCTGGCCGGAAATCAGGATGCCGTGCCGTGTCAGATCGTAGGTCGAAAGATGCAGCGGACAGGCGCCCAGGGCCTTGGTGTCGCCCTTATAGGTGCCCGACAGATCGCCACCCTGATGGGTGCAGAAGTAGTTGAAGGCAACCACGTCCTTTTGTGGCCCGATGCCGCCGCCGGCCTCGGTACCCATCTTGACCAGCATGGACGCCGCATAAGCGCCATCGTCGGGATACTCGAAACCAACCGGCTGGTCGGTCTTCAACTCGCTCAACTTAGCGATCTTCTTGCGGGGATAGGTTGCCACCATGGCCGGGGCCTTGGCTGCTGCCGGTCCTGCGTTGACGGTAACCATGACCGTCGCCGTTGCCAGGCCGGAGGAAAACAGCATTTTCCGCCGTGACATCAGGCATTTGCCCGCTGGGTGATCCTTCTTCGACGGCAACTTGCGCGCGCCGGGTTCAGGCATCTGTACTTGATTTGTCATTATTGTCGTACCCTTCAATTGGACGCTGGGGGCAGCGGGGCATAGGGAGGAAGTTTCGGCGTCGCCATCTTGATCTCCGGACCACTAAGGGATTCCAGGAACGCGACCAGGTCAGCCTTCTCTTCGTCCGTGAGACCAAGCGGTTTCAGCAACGGCGTCTTGTTCGAGGCGATCGTGCCATCGGTGAATTCGTTGCTGCCGCCGCCGTCGTTGTAGAAATCGACCACTTCGTCGAAATCAAAGAACGAACCGGCATGCATGAACGGCGCCGTGTAAGCGGTGTAACGCAGGGGTGGTGTGCGGAACTTGCCCATGTCGGATTTTTGCTTGGTCCGGTAGTAGAAGCCCGCATCATCCTTGATCTTGCGATACAGTTTTTCCGTCACGCCCTTGGCGTACTGCTCGTAGCGGAAGGTGACCTGTGCCATGCCGTTGTCCAACCACTCCTCGGCCCTTGGAAGCCCGAGGTTGTAGTACTTCTGATCGGTCAGCAGCGGCCCGTTATGGCATTCGATGCAATTGGCCTTGCCCTCGAAGAGTTTGAGGCCACGCACCTGCTGCGCACTAAGTGCAGACTTGTCACCGCGCATGTACTTATCGAACGGCGTGTTGTCGTGGATCAACGTACGCTCGAACGCCGCCATGGCCTTCCAGACATTGTTGACCTTGGGCCAATCGTCGCCGAATACCTCGTTGAAACGCTTGACATACTCGGGGATGAAGGCGAGGCGCGCCTCGACCATGTCCCGTTCGCCGTTGCCCGACACCGCGCCAAGCGCGGCGGAGGGCGCCTGGTTCTCAAGCGACTTGGCTGAACCGGTCCAGAACAACTTGCCCAGATAGGCCGAGTTGATCACCGTCTGGCTGTTACGCCAATGGATCACGCCCGGATAACCGCGGGAGAGCGGGTCATTGAAGCCCCAACCCTGTTTCGGCGCATGGCAGTCGGCGCAGGAAACGGATGCGTCGCCGCCAATACGTGAATCGAAGAACAGCAGCTTGCCGAGTTCGATTTTCGCTGCCGTTTGCGGATTATCCTTTGGCACCGGCACCGGCGGCAGCGCGGCCAGCGGTGGGTTGACATCGGCCGAGGCAGTGGAGCCAAGACCAAAAGCGATCGCGATGACCGCGAGGGAGAGTTTCTTGCCCTTTTTCATAGCCCTGCTCCTAATTCTTCTTCTGCAGCCAGTCTTGGATGGCAACGTAGTTCACGTTGATTTTGTCCTTCCAGACGTGCTCCGGTCCGGTCAGAGCATCGCCTGACAGGGATTCCAGGAAAGCCACCAAATTGGCCCGCTCTTCAGAGCTCAAACCAAGCGGCTTGATACGCGGGTCCTTGTTGGCATCGTTGCCGCCGCCACGATTGTAGAAAGCGACGACGTCGGCCAATGTCTTCAACATGCCGTTGTGCATGTACGGCGCCGTCTGCTTCAATTCGCGCAGGGTTGGCGTCATGAACGTGCCCACGTTCGAGCCATCCGCTTTTTGCAGGCGGATATTGGCGCCCACATCGCGGCGGTGGTTCATATAGTTCTCAAGGCCCATGAATTTGGCGAACGAGACGTACGTGACGTGACGCAGGGGGTTCGACCAAATATCGGGATTCTCCGGCACGGCGGTGTTATGCGGCTGGTCATCCGTGAAGCGGGGTCCGGAATGGCATTGCGCACAGCCGGCCTTGCCCTTGAACAGATCAAAGCCGCTCTTGGCGGCATCCGTCATCTTGCCGGTATCGAACGGCGCACCGCGCGATGTCAGGGTCTTCAGATATTCCGGAATGGCCTTGCGGATGGAACCATTGGAAGGCTCACCATAGCCGGCTTCCTTGAACATTTTGACATAGATCGGATCCTGCTTGACCCGCTCCTGCATCATGCGCATGTCCATGTTCATGGTGTAGGTTTCGGTGATCGATTCCCGGGTTACATCGTTCAGGTTGGTGCCGATCCGGCCATCGTGGAACCAAGCCGCCTTTTGCGCGGCGTTGATCAGGGTCGGCGTGTTTCGGAAACCTTCCGAGCCAGGATAGGCCTTAGCCAACGGCAAGCCGTCGCTAAATCCCTTGGCCGGAATGTGACATGTGGAGCAGCTAATCGCGGCGTCACCCGACAACCGCACATCAAAAAACAGCCGCTTACCCAAAGCTGCCTTCTTGGCGTTGACCTTCGCCGGCTTCACGGGGCCGAAGTCGGCCGCCATGGCCACGGAACCAATTGGCACAATGGCCGCAGCACCGATAGCCAAGGTCATAAGCATCGACACTTGGGCGATCCTTGACGAGACTTTTCTATTCATCGCTAAACCTCTCAACAAAAGAACGACCGTTCCGAAAACACAAGCCATGAGGCTTTCGCCCCTTGCTTGCCCGTCTTAATCATCCGTTTTCGACCCATCATGAATTGGTAGGGGAACACCGCTGATCCTTTCCAGAAATGCCTTCATTTCCATCAGGTTCTGGAAATAACCCTCTTCCTCGCCTTGGACGTGCCGGATGTGGCCTCGCCAAGTTGGGTTATTTCCCGGTTCTCCTTCCAACCAGATACGTGCCACGAACGATCCCGGAGTTCCCGGTTCAGCCATTTCGCATCTGCCGTTACGTTTGCTTTTCCCACCCCGGCGGGGCGAGTTCAGTAACAGCCCACCACGAACCGGTTACGCTCCAGTAACACTTAGGAAACTGCGGCAAACCAGCATCGTCCGCATATGTAAAATGAGATACCATGAGGGAGTAACACGCCAGTAACATCGCCCCTGCAGAGCCTCTGCAGACATATCGAGAAGTTACAGTAAACGTTGAAAATCAGCGAGTTTCGATGGCCCGATCGCCGATCAGGCGCTGATAGGCCTGCACGGTCTCTTGGGTAGGCTGAAAGCCATACTCCTCGTCCAGACTGCGACACCATGTCGCGTAGTGCGCCTCGGCCCAATCGGGCCTGCCAAGGTTGACAAGGTTCTCCAATAGCGCACGCAGGAAACTTTCGCGGCAGGGATCATTGGCCAGCGCCGTCCGGCAAACCCGCGTGGCCTCCATGAAAAGGCCCTCCTCGGCATAGCATTTCGCCATGCCGGCCAGCAGTTCCAGGTGGATTTCGCGCAGCCGCGCGCGCTCTTCGGCGCACCATTCGGCATAGGGCTCATCCTCGAGATAGTCGCCCCGGTACAAACTTTCCGCTTCCTCGAATCGTGCCTGGGCCTGACCAAGGTCACCCTCTTTCAACAGACCCCAGCCAGCCGATACCAAAGATGCGAAAGTATCGGAATCGACCCAAACCGCATCACGCCGCAGCAAATAGGATTGCCCCACCGTCTCGATGGTATCGGCCACCGCGCCGCCATCCCGCAGTTTCGCCCGCAAAAATGACATTGTTACCTTCAGCCGCTGCCAGCCGCGTGTTTCATCGGCCTCCGGCCACAGCCACTCTATCAGGCGTTCCCGATGAACCGGCCGGCCCAACTGGCTGACCAGGCATTTCAGGACCACGGCGGCCTGCTTGCGCTTCCAGCTTTCAACATCCAGGCCTTCGCCATTAATGGCCAGACCGAATTGCCCCAGGGCGAAAATGCGCAATGGCGATATGGGCGCGACCACATTGGTCTGGCCGGCGGCTTCCCGCAAAAAAATCACCGCTACCGCGTCACTGTCGCCTTGTTCCCGGACGTCCGGCGGCATCACCAGGGTGGAGATCCCGGCGCTAATCATCTCGCCGCTTTTGTGGCGGATGCGGCAGGCCGGCATGTTCCATTTTTCCCCCACCGCCACACAGGCCCGACCCTCGCACAGCATGGAGCACAGCGGTTCGCCGGTGGGGTAAAAGGCCTGCAGTACCTGGCCGCAGCGCTGACCCATGGCCTCGGTACTGGAATAACCCAGCAAACTGGCGGCGCCCTCGTTCCAGCCGACAACCCGCATATCGTCATCAACGGCGAATGCAGGGTCGGAGGCAAAGCGCACTAGGTCGGTCGTTTTAATAACCCATCCCCTTCCGGATGAGAGCCCCATATATATGGGCCCATGTTATCGAAGGCCCGGCGCCCCTTGTTGGACTGTTACCAGCGGCGCGTTTTAACTTCCTCCAATAACATGGCCCTCAAAACCGCTTTTGCGTATGATCTAGATCAATTCCAAGACATGGCACGGCAAGCCTGAGCAAATGACACGATCCATGGCGGCAAAGGCGCATTGCCTTTTTTGCCCCGGTGGGTAGGATCGGGCCCATACATTCCTGAGGAGACGATTGTGGCGGATATTAAGGTTCAGTCAGAGATTACCGGCAAGGTTTGGGCGATCGAGGCCAGTATTGGCGATGCCCTGGAGGAAGAAGATACGATCATCGTGCTCGAATCCATGAAGATGGAGATCCCCGTTGTGGCCCCTTCGGACGGCACTTTGAAGGAAATTTTGGTCAAGGAAGGCGATGCCATAACCGAGGGCCAGGACGTCGCCATCATGGACGGCTAAACGCTGGGCCACGCCGGTGGGGTCCGGTGGGGAATGTGGGGGACATAAAGATGTATATCGCAATGAACCGTTTTCGCGTCACGAAAGGTGCGGAAGCGGATTTCGAACGCATCTGGGCCGAGCGGGACACCCATTTAGGTGAAGTTCCGGGCTTTATCGAATTCCATCTGCTGCGCGGACCGGAGGCGGAGGACCACACCCTCTATGCCTCCCACACCCTGTGGCAAAGCCATGGAGATTTCGAGGCCTGGACCAAGTCCGACGCCTTCCGCAAGGCCCACGCCAATGCCGGCAACAAGGGTAACGGCGGCAAAAGCATCTACCTGGGCCCGCCGCAATTCGAAGGTTTCGAAGCGGTTCAGGTCGTCAAACGGGGTTAGTTCAGCTGACGCGCCTGGTGCGGACTATCCAGGGAAAAGGCCGGGATATCGATTTCGAAATGGGGCCCATCCGGACCGTTCGGGCCCGCCATTTCGTAACTTCCCATCATCACACCCGACGGTGTCCTAAGGGGACAGCCGGAGGTGTATTGGAAACTTTCGCCCGGCCCCAGCACCGGCTGTTCACCGACCACGCCGGGCCCCTGCACTTCTTCCACATGGCCGGCCGCATTGGTGATGATCCAGTGCCGGTTGAGCAACTGCACGGTCTCGGCGCCGCCATTTTCAATCTCAATGGTATAAAGCCAGAAATACTGATCCGCGCCCGGATCCGATTGCTCGGCCAGGAACTGCGGCTGCACCCGCACCGTAATATCCCGCGTCGTCGCCGTATACATGACCGCAACTCCCCATATTGCCCCTACCGCCTACATTTATAGCAAAAACCCGCCATGACAAGGCGCCGGACGCCGTCCAACTTGGCAACATCAAAACTGATCCCCAACTTGACCTCTTGCCCTGGGGCTTGAGCGCGGGCACCATGGCGGCGGATAGAGATGCTGTAAGCGTGGTGCGAGGACCCGATGGACGATCTGATCGCGGAATTACAACAACGACAGGCGGCCACTTTGGAGTTGGGCGGGCCCGCCAGGGTGGAGCGGCAACACAATCAAGGCAAATTGACGGCGCGGGAGCGGGTGGCGCTGCTGTTCGACGATGGCGCCTTCGAGGAATTGGGGCAATTGGCGACCCATGTCCATACCCCCGTCACCACCATTCCCAACAAGCAGACCCCAGCCGACGGTGTCGTCACCGGCTTCGGCAAAATCGAGGGCCGGCAGGCGGCGGTAGTGGCCGAGGATTTCACCATTCTGGGCGGCTCCCTCGGCATCAACAACTTCATCAAAAAGACCCGCATGATCGAACTGGCGCAGCGGGACAAGCTGCCCATTGTCTGGCTGTTCGACGGCGCCGGCGCGCGTACGGACGAGTTCATCGGCGAAGGCCTGGCGCCCATGCATCATTTTATGGACATCGCAAAACTGTCCGGCGTCACGCCACAGATCGCCGGCGTTCTGGGACCTTGCGCCGGCGATAGTTCATTGTTGCCGGCGATGATGGAGTTCATCGTCATGGTCGAGGGCACGGCCATGCTGGCCGCTGGCGGGCCTCCGCTTGTCAAGATGGGCACGGGCGAGGATGTCACCAAGGAAGAACTTGGCGGCACCGACCTGCACTGCCGCGTCTCCGGCGTGGGCGACAACCGGGCGGTGGATGATGCGGACGCGATCCGCCAGATCCGCCGCTACCTCTCCTATATGCCGACCAACACCTATGAATATCCCCCGTACGTGGAACCCGAAGACAGTCCCGACCGCCGGGATGAGGACCTGGCCGGCATTCTGCCGGAAAACAAGCGCCGCCCCTACGATATGATGAAAATCATCAACAAAGTTGTCGATCGGGGCAGCTTTTTCGAGATCAAGCCCGACTACGCCAAAATGATGATCACTGGCCTGGCGCGCATGAATGGCCATGCGGTGGGCATCATCGCCAACCAGCCCAAGGTCATGGCCGGCGCCATCACGGCGGCCGCCGGCGCCAAACATCGCCACTTCATGGATTTGTGCAACGCCTTTCATCTGCCAATCATATTCCTGATGGATACCCCCGGCGTGATGACCGGGCCGCAGTCGGAAAAGGAAGGCGCGCTCCGCGCCGGCATGACCATCGCCCATAGTTTCGCCTTTGCCCG
>CAYWYB010000285.1:0-7330 GCA_964462145.1 uncultured Rhodospirillaceae bacterium | reverse complement strand
ATGGCCTCTTCCGTATTGGCCAGATAGATCGCGCTGGTTTCCGGCGATAGGGCGGCAGCAAGCAATGGCGCAGGGTCGAGACCGACCTCGTTCGCCAGCCGGGTCAGGGTATCGCGGTCGGCCAGATCGGCGTCGTCGCGCCAGTGCGCTTCCAGCATCCGGTGCGCCAGCTGATCCACATTGTGGCCCTGTTCCATGGCGGCGATCAGCATGCCGTTGCACAAGGTGGTGTCGTTGTGATGATGGGTCGGCATGCCCGTTACCACCGGAGCATTTCGCCATTCGGCCCAGCGTTCGATCTCCCGCCCGAAATAGTAGGAACGGTGACGGTCGCCGCGTTCCCGGGTCGATCCCGCACCTGACTCCACCATGACACGCAACAGATCAACCGGCTTGTGGATGATCCTGGCGTCCGCTGCCTCGGCGATCCGCATCAACGTGGCGGAGCCGAGATAGGCGAAGGCGGAGTGGGCGGAGTAGAAATATTCGATATCGGGCATTTTGGTTTCCTGTGTTTGGTTTGCCGGCGTCTAGACCGCCAGATAGCCGCCGTCCACGGGCACCTCGATGCCGGTGATGTAGCTGGCCTCGTCGCTGGCCAGGAACAGGTTGGCGTAGGCGACTTCCTCGACCCCGCCTTCGCGGGCCATGGGGATGGCGGCGAGCATCTTGGCCCGGCGTTCGGGATCCTTGGTCAGTTGCGAGGTGCGCATGGGCGGCATGATGCCCGGATGCACGGAATTCACCCGGATGCCGTCGGGGGCGTATTGCACGGCGGCCGCCTTGGTGGCCAGGCGCACGGCGCCCTTGGCCGCGCTATAGCCCATGTGCACATAGTCCTGGCCGACGAAGCCGGAAATGGACGAGATATTGACGATGGAACCGCCGCCGCCCTTTTGCATCACGGGTATCACCGCGCGCATGCCGAGGAACACGCCCTTGGCGTTGATGTTCATCTGCTGGTCCCAGGTATCCAGGCTCAGGCGGTCGGGCTGGGCGCCACTGATGCCGGCGTTGTTGACCAGAATATCGATCTTGCCGAACGCAGCCAGCGCCGCCGCCACGGCGCCGTCCCAATCTGCTTCGGAGGTGACATCAAGGCGCTGAAATTGCGCCGTGCCGCCCGCCTCGGTAATCTCCGCCACCAGTGCGACGCCTTCGTCTTCCAGCATGTCCGTCACCAGAACCGATGCGCCCTCGTTGGCGAATATTCTGGCAGTCGATGCCCCCATGCCCGATGCCGCGCCGGTAATGATCGCGGCCTTATTTTTTAAACGCATGCCCTGCCTCCCTTGTATTTGTGCCGCGCCTTTATCGGGGTGAACCCGGTTGGCGGTCAAGGGGAACCGGATCGCTAGGCGGGCAGAGGCGAGACGCCCGCGAAATAGGGGTGCAAGAACAGGATCACGGCCAGGACGGCCAGAGAGATAATGATCCCCCGTATTTCCTTCCAAAGCGGTGGTGCGTCGGGCTTTGCCCAGGCACCTTGCCGGGCATTGATCAGCGGTATTTCGAGCAAGGCCCAAAGGCCAAGGCCGCCGAACAGAACCAGTGAGCGGCTATCGCCGTTGGAGATCAAATGCGCCACGGCCCAGACGACTACGCTGGTCAACTGGGGATGGCGGATAAGCCGCCTGATCCTGCTCGGATACTGCGCCGCGCCAGCCAATATAAAGGCTAAAAGCATGAGCACCCTGGTTAGGTGGTCGGCCCCCTCGGGCGGGATATAGACCGGGTCGGGCCCCACCGTGCGCCAGCCGATCACGATCAGGGCGAGGGCAAGCGCCACGGCCAGGGAAAAGATGCCCCTATAGCCCTTGGCGCCGAGCCGCGCTACCAGCGCGGTTTTGATTGTGGCGCCAATGCTGGGCAGCAAGTGCACGGCGCACCACAGCGCGACGCCTAGAACCAACCAGATCATCTCCGTCTCCCCCTTCGGCTGGCGATAATATAGGTGCGGCAGACCATGCAAACAATCGGGGAGCAGCAATGTGCATCAGCAAAAGGCAAGCGCCGCTTTTGATTCCCGTGATAGGCTCGCCGGATGATGCGAAGGGGCGCCAACATTGGATTTTTCATCCGGCAACTGGTCTGTCTGGTGGTCGCGGCCACGCTGGCGGGCAGCAGTCTGGCGGGCGTTCAGGCAAAGGCGCCCCGTTCGGAAGTGTCCAGGCCCGATGCGGCCCAAGCCGGCAATCTGACCGGCTGGCTGCTTGTCGCCACGACGCGCCTTCGGGACCCGCGGTTTTCCAGGTCGGTCATTTTTATGGCTCATCATGATGACGAAGGCGCCTTCGGTCTGATCGTCAATCGCCCGATCTCGGTACAGCCGGCGGCAAAAGTGCTGCGTGAAATGCTGGGAGAAGAGGCCCCGGACGACAAGGCGGACAACGAGGCCGGCGATGACCGTGAGATCCGCGTGCAATACGGCGGGCCGGTGCAGCAGACGCACTGGAATTTCCTCCATTCCAGTGACTACACCGGCAGCGGCACTATGACGGTCACCGGCAAGGTATCGCTGACCAGAAACCGCGACATCCTGCGCGCCCTGGCGGCAGGCAAGGGCCCGGCCAAGGGTTTCCTTGCCATCGGCTACGCCGGCTGGGGGCCGGGACAGTTGGAGGCCGAGATCAAGCGTGGCAGCTGGGAAACGGTCCGCCCCGACGACGGCATCGTCTTCGACGGCGACATGCAAACAAAATGGCAGCGGGCGATGGACAAGCGGGGGGTGGATCTTTGAATGTGGAACTAAGGGCGTATTGGCAAACCGTTGCCGTAGTTCAAAAAAGGTGATCTGGCTCAAAAGTTGATGGGGGGTAAGTCTTCGGGCAGGGTTGAGCCATCGGGCACACCAGCACCGACGTCAATATACCGGTTATCGATCCCTATCTCGTTATAGTCGGTCTGTAATTGCGGAAGCTGGAGGCGGACATCTTCAAGCGGCTGGCGAATGGTGAAAATTTGCCGTGGGGCGCCGTCGTCGTCGGCCAAAACCGGCAGGACAAGATATTCCGTCCAGACCGCGGGCCCGATCGTGTATTCGAAGAGTACGCGAAAATAGAGCCCACAGGGCTGTCCCACCAATGCCCAGTTCAACTGGGAACGCTTGGGCCAATCTTGGTCGCGGGATAGATCACGCAGTGACATATTGGTGAACTCTCGGCCGCGAGTGGCATTGATCGCCGTCCCGACCAGACGAAAGATCATCTCTTCAGGGGAACGGACATCCAAAATGCTAAGCCAGGCAAGATGTCTGGCAATATCTCCGATTGCCAAATCCCGACGTCTCGGCGCAAACTTGTCACCGCGCCAACGGTCCCAGGCAGCGGCGAAGTCGCGGCAACAATCGGTTGTCAATATATCCAGGAGTTTCTCGGTCATGGCGCCAAGCTAGGTATATTAGGTTACGATGAAGTTACCGAGGCAGTTCGGCTCAACCCGACCGCAACAGCTTCACCGCCGCATCTCTCTCAAACAGATACAGCAGCGCCCGCAAGGCTTGGCCGCGCTCCGTCTCCAAATCCGGGTCCTTGTCCAGGATCAGGCGGGCGTCGTCGCGGGCGACTTCCATTAAATCCTGATGGGCCATTGCGTCGGCCAGGCGGAATTCAGGGAAGCCGCTTTGTCTGGTGCCCAATAGCTCGCCGGTGCCTCTTAAACGAAGGTCTTCCTCGGCAATTTTAAAGCCGTCGTCGGTTTCGCGCATGATGGCGATGCGCGCGTGCGCGGTTTCGCCCAGGGGTTCGGCGTAGAGCAGCAGGCAGTGGCCTTGCTCGCTGCCTCGGCCTACGCGGCCACGCAGTTGGTGCAGTTGAGCTAAACCAAAACGTTCGGCGTGCTCCACGGCCATGATGGTGGCTTCGGGGACGTCGACGCCGACCTCGATGACAGTCGTTGCGACCAGGACCTTGGTGCGGCCCTCGACGAAGGCCTCCATGGCTGCGTCCTTCTCCTTGGCCTTCATGCGGCCATGCACCAGGCCGACCTGATCGGGGCCAAAAATCCGCGCCAAGCTGCCGTGGCGTTCCTCCGCCGCCGCCAGGTCGAGCTGTTCGTTCTCCTCCACCAAGGGGCAGACCCAGAATGCCCGCGCGCCGCTGTTTATGGCCCGGCCCACGCCGGCCACCACCTGATCCAGGCGGGAGAGGGGCATGGAGCGGGTGTCTACCGATTTACGTCCCGCCGGTTTGCCATGCAGCAGCGATATATCCATGTCGCCATAGACGGTCAGGCTCAACGTGCGGGGGATCGGCGTCGCCGTCATCACCAGAATATCCGCCGCAGCACCCTTGTCGCCCAGGTTCAGGCGTTGATGCACGCCAAAGCGATGCTGTTCGTCAATCACGGTCAGGGCCAGATCGTTGAAAATCACATCCTCGGTAAACAGCGCATGGGTGCCGATCAAGATGTCGATCTGGCCGTTTGCCAGATCCTCCAGCAGGGCCTGCCGTGGCCGGCCCTTGGTGCGACCGGTCAGGATCTGAATGCGCAGCTTCAGGTCCTTGCACAGACCGGTCAGGGTCTCCAGATGCTGCCGGGCCAGAATCTCGGTCGGTACCATGAAGGCGGCCTGGGTGCCGGTCTCCACCGCTGCCAGCATGGCCAACAACGCCACCACGGTCTTGCCGCTGCCTACATCGCCCTGCAACAGACGCAGCATGCGTTGGGGCAACGCCATGTCGCCCTGGATATCGCGCAGCACCTGGCGCTGCCCCTCGGTCAGCTGGTAGGGCAGGGCGGCGGTCAGTTCCTCGCGCAGACGGCCATCGCCGGTGATGGCGCGTCCGGAACGTTTGCGGGCGGCGGCGCGGATCATGGCCAGGGCCAGCTGGTTGGCCAGCAATTCGTCATAGGCCAGGCGGCGGCGGGCGGGGTCATCCGCCTCCATCGCCGCCATGCTGTCGGGGGCATGGACGCTGTGCAGAGCCTCGCGCCAGGGCAGCCAGTGCTGTTTTGCGAGCCAAGCCTTGTCCTGCCATTCGGGCAGGTCGGGGGCCAGATCGATGGCGCCGCGCACCGCCTTGTGCAGGGGCTTGGCGGTCAGACCCGTGGTCAGGGGGTATGTCGCCTCGACCAGGGGTAGTTCGTCGGCCTTCTCCGGGTCGACCATATGGTCGGGATGGGCCATCTGGATTTCCTTGCCGTAATGGCCGACCCGGCCCGAAACCACGCGTTCGGCGCCCAGGGGCAGGATCTGGTGCAGATAATCCTCGCGCGCGTTGAAAAACACCAGGCTGACGCTGCCGCTGTCGTCGCTGCAAATAACCTTGTAGGGCAGGCGGCGGTTGGGCGAGGGATGATGCTCGTCCACGGTGACGTTCAGGGTGACAACGGCGCCGTCCGGGGCATCGGCGACTTTCGGGCGGAAGCGGCGGTCGATCAGCCCCGTGGGCAGGTGCCAGCACAGATCGATCAGTTTTCCGCCCGCCAGCTTCTCGATCAATTTGCCCAGGCGCGGGCCCACGCCCTTCAGGGCGGTGACCGGCTTGAACAATGTGAACAGGATTTCTGGCCGCATGGGATTCCGGTGCTGGCGTGAGCGTTGGGTCTACGTTATATCCTGAGGCGGAAACGGGGAAGAGCCATGACCACCAAAGACGGCAAAGCTGACAAGACCACGGGCGAGACAACCGAGATCAGGCGCAAGCGCCTGCGCTATCATAGCTGGCACCGGGGCACCAAGGAACTGGATCTGGTGCTGGGCCAGTTCGCCGCCAAGCATCTGGCCGATATGACCGAGGCCGAACTGGACCTGTACGAAGCCATCGTGAACGAAAACGAGCACGATATCTATGCCTGGCTGGCCCGGCGCGAGGCACCGCCGCCGGAGCATGACAATCACATTATGAAGATGATTTTAGACTTTAGAATAACGCCGTAATCTATTGCAAAAGCACGATAAAATACTATCTGGTAGGTCCAGATATCAACTTGCCGGCGTGCCTGAAGGTATCGATGCCCTGAGCCTGGCGGAGCTGGCCCAGGCGCAATCACGTGCCGGCGGCGGCTGGTTGCTTCATATTGCGCGGGACGAAGGGCGCATGGCTACCCTGGCCGAGGGCATTGGCTTTTTCGCCCCCGGCACACACGTCTTGCGCCTGCCGGCCTGGGATACCTTGCCCTACGATAGGGTCTCGCCCAATCCCGAGATCTCCGCCACGCGGATGAATACCCTGGCGCGGCTGGTGGGCCAGGCACCGCCCAAGGCGCCGTCGATCCTGCTGACCACGGTCAATGCCACGTTGCAACGGCTGCCGCCGCGCAGTTCGATCGAGGGCGCGGTCTTTCAGGCCGGGCCCGGCGCCAGGGTCGAGGTGGAGGAGCTGTTGGAATTCCTGGTCCGCAATGGCTACAGCCGCAGCGGCACGGTGATGGAGCCGGGCGAATTCGCCACCCGTGGCGGTATCGTTGATATCTATCCCGCCGGCGCGGAAACGCCCATACGTCTGGATTTCTTTGGCGACAGCCTGGAAAGCATCCGCCTGTTCGACCCCCTGACCCAGATCACAATTGGCGAGGGCAAGGCCCTGGACCTGGTGCCGGTCTCGGAAGTGCAATTGACCGAAGAAACCATTAATCGCTTCCGCCAGGGCTACCGCGATCTGTTCGGCGCCGTGACCGACGATGATCCGTTGTATGTCTCGATCCGCGAGGGCCGGCGTCATTCCGGCATGGAGCATTGGCTGCCGCTGTTTCACGATGGCCTGGAAAGCATTTTCGATTATGTGAATGCGGGCGCGGTTACCCTGGACCATCAGGCCATGGAGGCCCGCGACGACCGCCTGGCTCAGATCGAAGATTATTACGAGGCCCGGATCGAGGCGCAAAAGAACCCCTATGGCGGCGCGCCGTTGTACAAACCCGTGCCGCCCGCGCGCCTGTTTCTCGATGGCCGCGCCTGGGACGATGCCCTGGCGGAACGGCCCGGCGGCATATTTTCGCCGTTTTCGGCGCCGGAAAGCCCCAAGGTCATCGATTTTGCGGGTCGCCAGGGCCGTGGTTTCGCCGCCGAGCGGGCCCAGGAGGAGGTCAATGTCTTTGACGTTCTGCGCGGCCACGTCAACGAACAGCGCCAGTTGGGCCGCCGCATCGTCTTTGCCGCCATCAGTCAGGGCTCCGCTGAGCGTATGAGCCTGCTGCTGGACGATCATGGCATTGAAGGCGTGCAGGCCGTCGACCATTGGCCCGCCGTCATGGCCCTGCCGCCCGCCGCCCCGGCCATGGTTGTGTTGGGCCTGGAAAACGGCGTCGAGACGGCTGATCTGGCGATTATCTCGGAACAGGATGTGCTGGGCGACCGCCTGGCGCGGCGGCGGCGCAGCCGGCGGGC
>CAYWYB010000284.1:0-7342 GCA_964462145.1 uncultured Rhodospirillaceae bacterium | reverse complement strand
GTTGTTCTTTTTGATAAGGACGACCGGCTCGTCTTCCAGAATGCCACGCATCGGGAGGAACACTGGTCGCCTGCAAATTCCAAGCTTGAAAATCCGACCTTCGAAGAAATTGTCCGCGAAATCGCCTTTAGCGGTAAGGCGCCAGAAGCCGAAGGGCGCGTTGACGAATGGGTACGTGAACGGATGGCCCTGCACCAGGAGAAGCACGGTCCGGTACGCGCAAAACGCATGCGGGATACAGAGGTTTGGCAGGATCAATACGACTTCACCACGTCAGATGGGGGCTCCCTGCTTCTATTTGTCGATGCAACCAAATTACATGAACAGGAAGAATTGCTGCGCGAGGCGCAGAAGATGGAAACCATCGGCCAGTTAACCGGCGGGGTGGCACATGACTTCAACAATATTCTGGCGGTAATCCAAGGCAATCTCGATCTTCTTGCAGATGTAATTTCAGCCGATGACCAGGGCTTCAGATTTCTTGAGCCCGCCACCCGGGCCACCGAGCGCGGCGCCGATCTCACCCACCGCCTGTTAGCCTTTGCCAGACACCAGCCGCTGAAAATGGACTCGGTTAATTTGGCGGCATTGATCCGGAACATGGACGGCATGCTGAAAAGCAGCCTTGGCGAAACCGTCTCCACATCGCTGACGACCGACGCGGATCTGTGGCCTTGTATGGTGGATCAGGCGCAACTTGAGCAAGCCATCCTCAACCTTGCGCTGAACGCTCGTGATGCCATGCCGGGAGGCGGCAACATAACCTTCGAAATTTCCAACAGATCCGTTGATGCGGTCGCCGCGCAAGAGTTAGACGTAGGAGAAGGCGACTATGTCATGGTGCTGGTTAGCGACAACGGCGGCGGCATGTCGGAGGAGATATGTGAGAGAATTTTCGAACCGTTTTTTACCACCAAGGACATCGGCCAGGGCACGGGCCTGGGCCTGAGCATGGTTTTCGGTCTGGTCAAGCAATCAGCGGGACACATCAGCGTCTCCAGCGAGATTGATATCGGCACCACATTCAAAATCCTGCTGCCTAGGGCGAAGAGCGAGAATGATCTGACTAAAGCTGGCCTCGCCATGGACGTGCCTAGGGCCAGGCCGGACGAAACCGTGCTGGTGGTGGAAGATGATGACGATGTTCGTTCGCTCGTCGTCAAACTGTTGAGCGATCTGGGTTACGCCGTGCTTGAGGCCCTCGACGGGCCGTCGGCACAGGAACTATGGCAGTCCGACACTCCAATTGATCTGCTGTTGAGCGATGTCATCCTGCCGGGGGGCATGGCGGGTCCGGACATCGCCGCCGCCGCTCTTACTCACCGCCCCGAGCTTAAAATATTATATATGTCCGGCTACACCGATGATGCCATCGTCCATCATGGCCGCCTTGATCCTGACGTCGAGCTAATACAGAAACCATTCGTCAAGACGGCGCTGGCGCGAAGGCTTCGACTTATTCTGGATAAATAGGCCCCTACAGCGCCTCGCCCCTTATCAGCTTGGGCAGGTCGCCGGTCATGGCGGCGGCATGGCGCTCGAAAAAGCGTTTGGCCGGGCCGATTTTATTGACCAGCCCCAGGCCCAGAACCCGCGCCAGGCGCACCGGTGTTATGTCGTTGGAGAACAGGCGCACCAGGCCATCGGTCATCATCAGCATGGTCAGGGCATCAAAGCGGCGCCATTGCTGATAGCGGCGCAAGGCCTCGCCGCCACCAAGATCCAGTCCCAGACGGGCGTCATCGATCAGCACCTCGGCCAGGGCGGCAACATCGCGCAGACCAAGGTTCAGGCCCTGGCCGGCAACAGGATGCATGCCATGGGCCGCATCGCCGATCAGGGCCAGGCGGATATCGATATAACGTTCGGCATTCTGTAAACCGAGCGGATAACTCCAACGCGGCGCATCGCATTCAATCCGGCCCCAGTGATCGCCCGCCCGGGCCATGATCTCGGCATTGAAGGCCGCATCGTCCAGGGCCAATAGCGGCGGCACATCGCGTCCTTTTTCGGTCCATATCAGAGCCGATCGGTTGCCCCGCATGGGCAACAGCGCAAACGGCCCGGCGGGCAGGAACAATTCCGCCGCGATGCCGCCGTGGCCGATCTCATGACGCACCGTCGTGACAATGGCTGTCTGGTCGTATTGCCAGCTTAAACAACGAATGCCGGCGGCCTCGCGCAGGGGTGAATTACGCCCCTCCGCCGCCACCGCCAAGGCCGCCCGGATAACCCGGCCATCGGCCAGTTCGGCCCGCACACCGCCCTGATCCCGCTTTAAATCGAGCACATCGCCGGGGGCGATCAGGTTGATATCGTCGGCCTGGGCCAGGACCTTGTGCAGGGCGAGGCGGATATAGCGGTTCTCTACCGTAAAGCCAAAGGGCCGGTCACCGACCTCGCGGTGATCGAAATGCAGGAACAGCGGCGCGTCATTATCGGCTACACGGATTTCCGCAATCGCTTCGGCATGGTCGGCCATATGCTCCCAGGCACCGATTTGTCCGAACAAGGCAGCCGAGCCATAAGACAGTGTGGAAACCCGGCCATCATGTTCCGAGGCCGTCAGCGCCTTCGCCTCCTGCCGCTCCACCACTACCGAGCGCAAACCGGCGCTGGCCAGCGCCAGGGCCTGGCTCAAGCCGATCATGCCGCCGCCGACAATCAGGACATCCGTCTGAATATGTTTTTTGTTCACCATTGCCATCAGGTATCGCGCCAAGCTGAACCATTGTCCAGTCTCAGTTGTCCAGTCTCCATTCACGAGATAATCTAACACTATGAATGATACAGCATGGCACGAAATGACGGCCCTGGCACTGGGCGCCGCCATTCAGAATGGTCAAATTGATCCCATCGATTTGACCGAGCATTTTCTCGCCCGCATCGAGGCGCAGGATCCCGAACACCGGGTCTATATCCGGACAACGGCGGCCCGGGCGCGAGCAGAGGCCGCCGCCGCCTCGCAGCGGGCCAAGGCCGGCCTGCGGCAAAGCGCCCTGGACGGCGTGCCCATGTCGTGGAAGGATTTGACCGACACCGCCGGCACGGAAACCACCTTCGGCTCCGCCCTGCTGCGAAACCGGGTGCCGGAGCGCGACGCCCTGCTGCTGCGCCGGGCCACACTGGCGGGCATGATCTGCCGGGGCAAGACCACTTTGTCGGAATTCGCCTATTCCGGCCTGGGCATCAACCCGGTGTTCGGCACGCCGGCGAATGGCGCCGATGCAGAGATAGAGCGGGTGCCGGGCGGCTCCTCGTCCGGCGCCGCCGTCTCGGTCAGCAACGGTCTCGCGCCCGCCGGCATCGGCAGCGACACTGGCGGCTCGGTCCGCATTCCCGCCGCCCTGAACGGCATTGTCGGGCTGAAGACGACCATCGGCGTATTGCCCCTGGACGGCATTCTGGCGCTGTCGCCGACCTTTGATACCATTGGCCCCCTGACCCACGACGTGGCCGACGCCAACGCCATCTTCGCGGTGCTGAACCAGACCAAGGCCTTTGATCTGTCCGGCGCCTCGCTACAAGGCGTTCGCCTACTTAAACCCACGGACGTCATGTTTGACGATTTGGACGATACCGTCGCGGGCGCCATGGCCGCCGCTTTGGACAGCCTGAGCAATGCAGGGGCCGAGATCGTCGAGGCCGAGGTGCCGGAATTCGCCGAAGCGTTCGGGGTGGTGGCGAAACACGGCAACATCATCTCGGCGGAGGCCTATGCCATGTGGCATGATCTGGTGGAAAGCCGGGGCGACGAGATGTATTGGGGCATCCGCTCGCGCTTTGATCTGGCAAAAAATTTGACGGCCATTGATGCGGAATCCGCCCATATCGGGCTGCGGGCCATCGCCGCCAATTTCCGTGCCAGGGTGGCGGGTTTCACGGCGGTGGTGCACCCGACGACGCCACGCATAGCCCCGCCCATTGCCGGTCTGGAGCATGATCCGGCGGCCTATGATGAAGCCAACATGGCCATGACCCGCAACACCCGTCTGGGCAACATCATGGAAACCTGCGGCGTCACGCTGCCTTGCCAGCGGGCCGGTGAATTGCCGGTCGGCCTGTCCCTGATGACGGCGGGGCACAACGAAGGCAGGGTCCTGCGCCTGGCCAAGGCGGCAGAGGAGGCCCTTAGCTGAAATGCCTAATGTACCTGAGTTGACCGACCCGCTGCTGTTTACACCGTTGAGCCTGCGCAATGTAACGCTGAAAAACCGTGTCGTGATCTCGCCCATGCAACAGTATGCCGCCGGTCCGGACGGCCGGCCCAGGGAATATCACACGGTGCATTATGGACGTCTGGCCATGGGCGGGGCCGGGCTGGTGTTTACCGAGGCCCTGTGTATTGCCCCGGAAGGACGCCTGACCTACAGCGACCTGGGCGTTTGGCATGATGATTTCATCGCGCCACTGAAGGGCCTGGCGAAAACCATGCGCGATCTTGGTGCTACGCCAGGGGCGCAAATTCTGCACGCGGGACGCAAGGCATCGGTGCAACGGCCCTGGCAGGGATATATGCCGTTGACCGAAACGGATCGCGAAACCAGGGGCGAGGCGCCATGGCAAACCATGGGACCCTCGCCGCTGCCGGCCAATCCCGGCTGGCCGGCGCCACGCGCCATGAGCGAGGCGGAGATCGCGGAGGCCGTGGCCGAACATGGCGCCGCGGCCCGGCGCTGCCATGAAGCGGGCTTTGAGGTTCTGGACATCCATGCCGCCCACGGCTACCTGATCCACACCTTCCTCTCGCCGATCAGCAATCAGCGCAATGACGCCTACGGCGGCGATCTGCGGGGCCGCATGCGCCTGGCATTGGAGGTCGCGGCGGCGGTGCGGGCCGAATGGCCGGACGGGAAACCGCTGTTCTACCGCCTCTCCTGCATCGACGACGAACCCGGCGGCTGGAGCCTGGAAGATTCCGTGATCCTGGCCCAAGAACTGCACCAATTGGGCATCGACGTGATCGACTGCTCTTCCCGTGGCCTCGGCCAACGCGGCACCCCCGTGGTGGTGCCCAGGGAGCAAGGCTTCCAGGTGCCTTTCGCTGCACGTATCCGCCAGGACACGGATCTGCAAACCATGACCGTCGGCCTGATCATGGAGCCCGCGTTTGCCGAGAGCGTGTTGCAACAGGGCCAGGCCGATCTGGTCGCCATCGGCCGCGAGGCCTTGTTCAATCCGCAATGGCCGCTGCAAGCCAGCCTGGCGCTGATGGGCGACGGGGCCTACGAATGCTTCTGGCAGCCGCGCGATGCCTGGTGGCTGGAAAAACGCGCCCGCTCCCTCGCCGCCGCAGCCGCCGACCCTATTTAGCGCAAGCCAAGTCTAGAGCAAACTGCGTTCATTCGAACGCAGGTTGCTCTAATGGTCCGCGGCGCCTTTCAATTCAACGATGTTACCATCTGGATCGGAAACGTAAAGCGAGGGGCCCTCGCCCTCGGCGCCGAAGCGCTGCGCGACCTCGCTCGGCTCCAGGCCATGGCCGCGCAAATAATCGGCCAGCCCGGGATCCTCGAAAGTCTCGATACGCAGACAGAAATGATCCATGTTCGGGCCATCGGCACTTGGCGTGCCGTGCTTTTGTCCCAACTGGCCATCCAGGGTTACCAAGTCGATCTGCGCCCTGCCCGCACGCAAATGGTACAGCCCCAGATCATCCCGCCGCCGATCCATGACACAGCCCAGAATGTCGCAATAAAAGGCCAATGACCGCTCCAGATCCGCAATCCGCAGAACCACGTGATCCAAACCCAAGGGTGAAATCCGCATTATTAATCTCCCTCCTATGTAATAATAATTCTAGGCAACCAATGGTTTATTAAGATATCTGTCTTATAATTGCTTTCACGACTGCATGCGATGGGGCAACAAAACTTGCAATTGCTTGACGATATACGCACCAAGGAATGCCGCGCATTCGCCTATGCTTGGCAGGCCTGGCGCGGCGGCGATCTGCTGCCGAAACGGTCCAGCGTGCGCATCGAGGATATCGCCAGACAATTGCACCTGGTCTCGGTAATCGAGGTGATATCGCCGGATATCGCCAAGTTCCGTCTTGCCGGCACTGCCCTGTGCCAAGCCATGGGCGTCGAGTTGACCGGCCTCAACTATTTTGATTTCACCACCCCCGAGGAACGCGGCCCCCGCATTGCACGTACCCTTAAACTGGTCGAACAGCCCTGTGGTTCGCATTTTGTCTTCCCCATCGCCTACAGTTCGGGACGGACCGTGCAATCAGAGATCGTGTCCCTTCCGGTACAACCCGATGATTCCTCAGCGCCGCCGCAAATCTTCGGCATTGCCACCGCACTGGAGGAAACCACCCTCGATCGACCAGTGGCGCAACCGAGGCAATTGCCCCTGCCGGAAGGTTTCCAATTCGTCGACATTGGCGCCGGTGTTCCTGCTCCAGACTCGAACCTGGCGGAACGCCCCGCCGCATCACTGTTGCTTAAGCAGGCCAGTTAATGCGTTTCAGCCGCGTTTGCGGCGGAATTTGGTGGCCCGCGTACCGGCCCGGCCGCCGCTGGAACGGCCCTTGGGGCCTCGAGCGGCCTCCAGCATCTCGGGCGTAATCTCCGTCGCGATTTCTTTTGGGACATAGCCTTCGCCGCGTTTACGCCTGGCCTCCTTGATGCCGCCGGCGGCACCATCCTTGGAGCGGCCACCAAAATTATTCTTGGCGTCATTCTTGGCACCTTCGCCGCGCCGCGCCGTCTCGCCCTCGCCGGTCAGGCCTTTCAGTTCCATTTCCTCCAAGCGGCGCAACTCGTCGCGTAGGCGGGCGGCCTCCTCGAACTCCAGATCAGCGGCAGCGGCGCGCATGCGTTTTTCAAGATCTTCCAGGTAGCTTTTCAGATTATGGCCGATCAGATGGCCATGTTCCGCGTCACCCGTGTCCACCGTGACATGATCGCCCTCGTAGACCGAGGCCAGAATATCGGAAATATTCTTCTTCACGGATTCCGGCGTGATGCCGTTGGCTTCGTTATAGGCCATTTGCTTCTGCCGCCGCCGCTCGGTCTCCTCCAAAGCCTGGTCGAGACTCTGTGTGCGTTTGTCGGCATACAATATTACCCGGCCATCCACATTGCGCGCCGCGCGCCCGATGGTCTGCACCAACGATGTGGTCGAGCGTAAAAAGCCTTCCTTATCCGCATCCAGGATCGCCACCAAAGCGCATTCAGGAATATCCAGGCCCTCGCGGAGGAGATTGATACCAACCAAGATATCGAACACGCCAAGACGCAGATCGCGGATGATCTCGATCCGCTCCAGCGTATCGATATCCGAATGCATATAACGCACCCTTATACCGGCCGCAGCTAAGTATTCTGAAAGA
>CAYWYB010000283.1:0-7351 GCA_964462145.1 uncultured Rhodospirillaceae bacterium | reverse complement strand
CCAATGCCGCGCGCCTCGTTCAAACTCGGTGGCCACCATGAATAATATGGGCTAGGTCCCGTACTTGATGGTCATGTTTCCCAACCCGCTAAGGCAAAATGAAATAACTGATCAGAACGGCTGCGCCGGCGGCGGTGCCGTACGCAGGGCCGGCAACCGCGCCGCCCACCACCGCGGCGACCGCGACGGCCCCGGCGACGCCAAGGGTTTGATACAGCTTCATCTGCCGCAACCGCTCTTTCTGGCGGTCACCAGGCCTTTCCGTGATCTCCGCCGTCGCGGCGACCGGAACCATCCGCAAACCGCCGCCACCGGCTGTTGCCATGATAAAATTCGGCGCCAGGGTTGGACGCAATTGACTTCCATCGGCCCGCGCCGCGGACGGCAGCGTGCCAAAAAAGACCACGACAACCAACATCACCCACGCCTTTGCCATTATCCGGGACATGTAGACCTCCGCCCTCCATTGAGGACCAGTTCCGAGTATCGGTTCCATTGCGGTCATCAGCGAACCTGGTCCAAAGCCGCGGCGCCTTCCACGACAACGCGCACGCTGGCGGGTAGACCATCAACAATCAGGATACTTTCAGCGTCAATTGGCCGGCTGGAAACGTGGTGTCCGATGAAGCGTTCCGCCGAGCGGCGTTCCCAAACCATTTCCCGGCCGTCGGCGCCGCGCAGCAAGGCATTTCTGGGAATTTTTACACCTTGTATGTTGCCGATCTGGCTGCGAACAACCACGGATACAGGGTTGTCCACGGTCAGATCAGCGGCCGGATCGATGATTTCAAATCTCAGCGGTGTCGCCTGATTGCGAAGCCGCAAACCGCCGCCAATGAAGCGCAACTTGAGCCTGCGGCCATCGGCTGTGAAAGCCGAGGCGTCTTTCAGACGCCGCACTTGTTCGGGCTTAAACGCCGTCGCTTCGACCCATAGCCTGGATGGATCGACAATTTCGAAAATCGTCTGGCCCTGTTCGACGTATTGTCCGACCTGGGCTTCGACCCTGGAGACGATGCCATCGGTCTTGGCCCGAAGCTCGTATCGCATCTCGATCGCCCCCTGCAAGACATCGAGCTGGCGCTGCAGGCCGATAATCTCGACCCGCAGAGCCTCGACCTTGCTGTCGCGGTAGCGGACATAGACCACTTCCTCGAGCCGAGCCATGCGCTTGCGGGCCATATCGATATGATTGGTCAGTTCCTGAATACGCTCAAGAGCATGGGCCTGTTCAAGATGATCATTGATAGGCTGCATCTGCGCCAGCAGATCCCCCCGCTTTACCGCCTGGCCAATAAAGGGGAAGCGATTATCGACAGCTTCGATAAAGCCCTTATTGCTGACTTGGACCAATGTACTGCTGCCCGGGTCAATGACTATGCGGCCAGGCAACTCGTGGGTCAACGGCACGCTGACTTGTTCACCGAGCACGGTGCGGAGACCGAACACCCGATGTGCAGCGATTGGCAGAAAAACCGTGCCATCAAGCTGACGGTGCGGCGTATCACCGATCAACGCCAACAGCGCGGCAAGTTCGGGGCCGCGCTCGTCCGCGTCCACCATACCGCTGCCTTTTTTCCTCAAGCTCAAATTCGAAGCTGCATCGCCCGCCTCGCCGTTGGCGCTGCTTTTCTCGGCTTGGGTTGTTTTCTCGGCCTGAAATGGTTCTGCCTTGGGTGCCTCTGACAGCCGCGATACTTTCCGCGCCGCCGTCACGATGCCGGCGGGGGCCGGCGCAACGTCGTTCGATCCCGGCTCATATGCCGCCGCCAGAATGTTGGTGACCTTGCCTTCGATAATCTCCGCCGGCCGGGCCCTGCCGTCTTGCAGCGTGTCCGGAACACGCCGGCTGGCGCCAAGATCCACCGGTTCGATAATGAACATGGCCAGATACTCACCGCCCATCTCCGAACCGATTTGCCAGACGGCGCCCCCCATTACGACAGCCAAGACAATCATCAACGCGCCCATTTGCACACCCAAACGGTTTCGATCATTTGCATGGATCCAACTATAGCACCGAGCAGGCCCAGCCGCCAGATACCGGTCCATTGACAATCTTCCCGCACCACCGCTCCTCACGCGGAGAAGCCGGTATGGGAATGCGGCCTGATCAGTTGGCGGGGGTCGCGACCTGGCGTTGTTGGCGCCCGGTCTTCAGCATATCGTCGATCAGTCGAGCCAAGGTCCGTTCCGTGGCCAACGGATGATCGCTCGGTGAGGATAAAACTTGGGTGCCGCGCTGCCAGAGCACGGCGTAGCCCGTTTTGACCCAACCGGCCGTGTCGTCGAAGTAATTGACCATCTTATATACACCGAGCATCGCCGCGGTGGCGCAAAGCCGGCCAGCTGGATCGTGGCTCGTCATGAGGCTAAAGGTGACAACCGCCTTCGGCGATTTCGTCGCTACCAGGCCGCCGGCCTGCAACCGCTTTTCAACCACCGGCATCAACAAACGCAGGTCGAGGCCGCACGGCACGGCGTCGGGCGTGGTTTGGCTCGCCGTTATGCGGACCGCCTTCAGGTCGGCCAAATTGGCGTCCGGCGCGACCGTTGACTGCGCATTGCCGACGCTGGGATAGGCCATCATCGCCGCCAGCAGCAGAGCCCCCAGCAGTCGTTGGTATTTGTACGATACAGCAGTAATGAGAGATCCAGTCGATAAAACAATCAAAGGCGGAAGCAGACGCCTAGGCTTCACGGTCATCATTGGTTCCGGGTTGGGGCAGGCACGGTACGGTTATTTCCAGCGCCCGCCGACGTGACCGCCTATTTGCGCGGCTCGAGAGTGAGGATGTCGTCGCCGTCACCGTACCACCAGTTCGCGATCAGGCCGCCGCCGACAGCGCCGACCAGACTTGAACCGGCAAAATTAAGCGTCGAACCGATAGCCACGCTTCCCAGAATGACCCCGGCACCAATAGCCAAAATACGCGTTGGGTCGACAGAGCCTTCCTCGTCATAGACCCCTTGCGGCGATTGCTGCACCAATACCATTTTTTCCTTGGCACCAGCTTGCAGCGGCAGGGCGAAAACGAACAGCATCAAGAATATTGAAATCTTTTTGGTCATTTAAGGCCTCTTTCATCCGCAATTTGGAACTATATCACGCCCTGGCTAATTAGGACCGGTTGTCGAAAAATCCGGCTATCGCGGCATTGCCATTTTCATGCCGCCGTTGCCGCCCGCCTCCATCATAGCACCACCGCTCGCTTCACCGCCAGCCATCTGCATACCGCCGGACATCTCGGCCCCAGCCGCCTCACCACCAGCCATTTCCGCACCAGCCATCTCGGCTCCGGCCACCTCGGCTCCGGCCATTTCCGCGCCGGCCGCGCCGCCTTCCGCGGCGGCAACTTCACCGCCGGCTATTTCGGCCCCGGCCATCTCGGCCCCGGTCGCTTCACCAGCCGCCGCGCTGCCAGCCATTTCCGATCCCGCCATCTCGGCTCCGGCCACTTCCACGCTGGCCACTTCCGCACTGGCCACTTCCGCACTGGCCATTTCGGCCCCGGCCATTTCCGCACTGGCCATTTCCGCGCTGGCCATTTCCGCACTGGCCATTTCCGCACTGGCCATTTCGGCCCCGGCCATCTCTGCCCCGGCGGCTATACCGCCCTCGGTCGCCAGCAATTCGCCAGCCACCACTGCGCCGCCCAAGGCGTACCACGCAACGGCCGCCACCGCCGCGCCAACGATGACAAGGGCGGCAACCTCAGCCCCTGTCAAACCTGTCGCGGCAGCCTTTTCCTGTGCCAAAACCGGTTTTTGGAAGGAAGCAAGGGCGACGATCATCAAGATCAGAGAAAATTTGCGCATTTGCCGCTCCCCGTGTTGAACACCACGCCGTTCAGATAATTGTCGACCGGAGGTATGCCCTTGTTATGGCACGACGGTAACACGCACTCCGGGCCTTTACCAGCGACAGCGCGCGCCGTGATCGGGGACTTGCTCCATATTTTTCGGCCGATCCGCGCCAACCCGGTCTCCGTGCGTTTTCAACTCCAAGATCGGATGCCAGTCCTTGGCGCGCTGCTGCGCCTCGGCAATTTCATCGGGCGACATTTGCTCGGCGATGAATTCGCGGTTCTGGATGGCGATCTCGTAATCCTTCCCAAGGGGCAATTGGGCCGCGGCAAGATTTGCATACATATGCGATTTAACAAGATCGCGCGGGACGCCTTCACCGTTCGCGTAGAGCACACTGAGATTGAGTTGGGCGCCACCGACACCTTGCTTGGCGGCCCGTTCCCACCACGCGGCTGCTGTTTCGTAATCCTGTGGCACGCCACGGCCGTAATAGTAAATATCGCCAAGGGTACTCTGGGCCAGGGGATTGCCTTTGTCGCCGGCGCGAAGATACCACTTCACAGCGGCATCGTAATCTTTCGGTACAAAATGGCCGAAATAGTACACATCCGCCAGCAGAGCCTCGACCGAAGCGATACTTCGTTCAACACGCGGCATGGCGGCAACCACCACGTCACAAATTCCATCCTCGAGGGATTCGCGAACCGGCGCCACGATTTCCTTGGCGGCATCCAACAAATGCCCTTCCTTGGCGGCTTCAATGCTCTCGTCAATACCCGCCAAGGCGGGCGATATACTCGCGAGCGCAAGCGCTGCAACAAATGTCGCGACCCGCGTCTCCTTGGTCCGGATCATGGAGCCAATCATCGCCACGCCTCCTCAAAGCCCTTCCATCGCGCCCAGTACTACTAACCCTGGCCGATACCCCGGCGAAGGAGCATCGGTGAAATTAAGAACAAAAACAACAATATTGCGGTGTCCGGCAAGCAATTACCTTTCACTTACATAAGAGATAGTGAGAGGCCGGCATCCTGCCAACGGTTGGCTTACCGGTATCGGCATGACGACCGATTTTCTTTTTAGAGAGACATTTAGTGATTGAATTGATACTTCAATCAAAGAATATGCCGGCATCACGATGCTCCGCGACGTTTCTCGGGTCGACGCGGGGGCGGTTGGCTACCGCTTCATCCTGGGCTTGCACGCGGCCTCAATCACAACTGGGACGAACGAATAAATGGCCGACGATGATAGCGATACGCCGGAACCGCCGTCGATCATAAATGGCGGTATCAAGGCGTTAATGCATGGATTGCGGCAGCGTCTCGCAACTCCGAAGGCGCGCGCGGGTCTGTTTTTCGTTCTTGGCGCCATTACCGCCAGCGTGGTGGTGTTACTATCCCTGGTCGAGGAGCCGGGCCTGTCGGAACTCAACCCTGCCTTGCCCCGCGCGGAAGGGGAACAGGTCGCCGTGGTGGCTTCCGCATGGGCCGAAGCCAAGGGTCCGCAACACATCTTTCATTGGACGGCACGGGACGGAAGCTTGCTGCGGGCCAAGGTGAACGCCGACGAATATAAGCGTTATGCGGCCGCACAGCAGCAGCGCATTGATATCGCGAAAACGCGACTGACCCGGGAGACCGATGCCTGGGTCCGCGGCCGGCTGCGTCCGGCGCTGACGGATATCGAGGCGCGCATCGTCGATTACGGTGATTGGATGTACAATTGGTGGACCGCGTGGATCCTGCTCGGCCAGGCCTTCGGCTGGACCTGGCAGGGCCTCCTGGACGGAGAGATCAAGAACCTTCCGAATATCGTTCATGCCAGATTGATCGAGGAAATCCGCGGACAGTACGACCGCGTTGTCCTGCGGTTTGAAATACTGGAACCCCAGATGCAGGCGCTGGTCGATCGTGCCGTTGCTGGTGTGCAGCGCGAAATTTTGCAAATCTGTGGGCCGATGGAAGATGCGCGTCAGAACTTTGTTCGCGGCCAGGCCCGCGAAATCGAACGAAACGTCCCGGGAACAGGGTGGGTCGCCTTGGCAAAAGACGATGCAACCGCGACCACTCTCGCGCCGACCTGCGGAACTTTCGATGCCGCGGACGAAGTAAAGCTTACCGCCGTCCTGCTGGAAAACAGGCCGATGAGCAACCTCGATGCCGGCGTCGATACGGTCATCGTTCGTCTATCGCGGCCGTTCGCGACGAAATTGATCAGTTATATGGTGTTGCCGGTGGTCACGACCGCGATAGCGGGCGGTATCGCGGTTCCTTTTGTAGGTCTGCCCGCTGGCGCGCTTGCCGGTCTGTTGGCCGGTGGTGCCCTCAGCGCCCTGATTATCGGCACTTCCGCCAGTGCCGCCGTCGACTGGCTTTTGACCCGCGCCGACGAAGCTCTCAGCCGGAAAACCTTCGAAGCCGACCTGCGCACTGCCGTGAAACGGGCCGCCGGCACTTTTGAGGCCCGGGTCGTGCGCACACTAGGGCAATATGTGGAGCTGCAGTATCGACAACTGGCCCGAACCGCCTACGGCGGCAAGCCCTAGACGGTCTGATCAGGGCGGGGTTACTGCAGGGTCACGTCGTTAGTATCAAGCTGGCCCGAAAGGCGGGCCCGGATATAGGACCACGACACGCCAATTCCGAGAACGCTGGCAATAACGATCAAGGCCATCGTCACCAGGGTCCCTGTCGTCAACGGCTCGAAGAATCGAACCAGGAACCACTCGATAGATATGAACAGTGCGCTCCAAACCACCATGCCGAAAATGCCAAGGGAGCGCAGCGCCGCCAGAAAGAATGTCGCGTAGGAAATGCCGATCGCGAATCCAACCAGAACCTTGCCGAGCCAATGTTCGCCAGAGCCTTCGATAATCCAGTGAAAATAGGAATAACCACTCGGGTTATAGGTTGCGAGGACGATGAACATCGCCAGCAGCCAGCGGCTTATGAAACCCCAAAAGGTGAAGGTTTCAAGCATTTACGCCGCCTCGCGCCGCCTTGAACGGGGCCGTGGTGCTGGTATGTCTTCGAAGAAGGTCATGATCGTCCCATCAATATTCGCGCACGGCGGCCTGGATCTATTTGCCGGCCCAACCATGTGTCTGCCCTATCAACCGTCGACTAATTTGAAGCGCAAGGGCAATCGCAAATCCGGCATCGCCTTCAAATACGGTCATGATATTATGCTAGGATACCCGCAAGCAGCGCAACCGGAAACCCGAACCGGTCAAGCGGCCCGCGCGGCATTGAGCAAAGGCGGCAAGCAAATGCGCCGAGCGACGAGGCGTCGATGAAGAAGCGAAAAAAAAAGCAATATTCGCGGTATGGATTACGATGGGTTTTGACGCGCCTGTCGGTCGCCTTTCTGGTCGTTTTTCTAACTTATAACCCGACCGGTTATTCTTACGTCCACTGGTTGGCGCAGTTCGACTACACTTTTTTGCCTTTGAAGGTCTTGATCGGCATCTCCCTATTCATACTGATGCAGATATTTTTCGATATTACCTTCGGCGTCTTCCGCCTGAGCGGCCTTGTCG
>CAYWYB010000282.1:0-7354 GCA_964462145.1 uncultured Rhodospirillaceae bacterium | reverse complement strand
GATGACCTCTTCACAATCCACAAACTGGCCCGAAACGCTGGGCGGCACGAAGGAGCAGACCTCGATCTCGCCCACGCCGGCGGCCGCTTCCGCCGCGATCCAGGCTTTCTTCTTGTCCGTGGGAAAGAACTGATCAATGCCCTGGATGCCGTCACGCAAGCCAACTTCACAAACTCTGACGTCATTGTCCGTTGTCATGATCATGTCCTTCCAAACCGCTGCTCAAAATAATTCCGCTTCTTTCATAGCGCTTTTCCCAAACGAACCCAAATGATCAATAATGGCTGTCCTGGGTTTCGGCTCAAAGGCTTTTGGGGGAGGCTGATATGCGGCTGGCGATATTAACCGGAGGCGGCGATGTGCCCGGCTTGAACTCGTGCATCAAGGCGGTGGTGACGCGGGCGGCGGCCCATGGCTGGGAGGTTCTGGGATTTCGCCGTGGCTGGGGTGGGCCGTTGCATTATAACCCCGATGACGATGCCCCGCAGACCCGTTGGCTACAGCCTTTGACGCCGGATATCGTCCGTACCATTGACCGTACGGGCGGGACGTTCCTGCACACCTCGCGCACTCATCCGGGCAGGGTCAAGCCGGAAGAGGTTCCGGCGTTTCTGGCGGGTTCGAAAAATGCCGTGGGCCATGACGGTGTTGTCGATTGCACGCCCCATGTACTGGCGGTGATGGAGGCTTTGGGTATCGATGCCTTGATCGCGATCGGCGGTGATGACACGCTTTCCTATGCCGCCCATTTGCATGATCAGGGCCTGGCGGTCGTGGCCATTCCCAAGACCATGGACAATGATGTTTACGGCACCGATTACTGCATCGGCTTTTCCACCGCGATCAGCCGCGGCGTTGACGCGATTACCGCGCTTAGAACGCCCACGGGCAGCCATGAACGCATCGCGGTCATTGAATTATTTGGCCGCAACAGCGGCCAGACCGCACTGATCAGCGGCTATCTGGCGGACGCCGACCGCTCGCTGATTTCCGAAGTGCCGGTTGATATGGGCAGGCTGGCTGATTTGGTCATGGCGGACCGGAACCGAAATCCCTCCCACTATGCCATCGTCGTGGTTTCCGAAGGCGCCACGATTTCCGGTGGCGGCATCATTGAGGGAGGCGAAGCAGATGCCTATGGCCATCTCAAACTTGGCGGTATAGGTCGGCATATGGGTGATATCTTGACCCGGAAAACCGGCGTGGCAACGATCAATCAGCAGCTGGCCTACTTGATGCGGGCCGGACCTCCCGACAGCCTCGACCGCATGGTGGCGACGATCTTCGCCAATCTGGCCATGCAGCAGCTTGAAGACGGCAAATCCGGCGTCATGATGGCGTTGCGCGACGGTAACTACACCACGGTGCCGGCGAACACCTGCATCCAGGGCGAGAAGCGGGTTGATGTGAAAGAGCTATACGATATTGATGCCTACCGTCCCAGTGTGCGATACGCGTTGGGCAAACCGATGTTCCTGTATTGATAATCGCCTTAGGGCCGCTTTCGCTTTGGGAGCTGTTTCCATTTTCGCGTCATTCCCGCTAACCTGAAGCCTCCCATGGGCCAACAGCAGGCAATTCGGCCAACCATCTTGATAAAGCGAACAGGCAGCATATTGGGCAAGGTCGTTGCGGCCGCTCTGTCCATGATTATCCTGGCATTGATCGGGGCCGGTGCCATGTTGTCGCAAGGTCCCGTGTCGGTGGCCCCCCTGGCGCCGTTACTGGAAGACTTGCTGGACGACCCGTCCTGGCAATTCCGGGTGCGCTTCAAGGATGCGGTGTTGAGTTGGGAGGGCTGGCAAAAGAAGTTGGATGTCAAGGTCGTCGGCGCCCGCTTCGTGGATCGCCTGGGCGTGGACTTGATATCGGTGCCCCGTATGTCGATCGCTTTCGATACGCAGGCTTTGCTGGCAGGGCAGGTCCGCGTTGTAGGCCTGCAATTGATTGAACCGCGCCTGCGTCTGTTGCGTCATGACGATGGCCATATCGAGATTACCAATAACGATAGTCCCGCCGGTGCGTCCGCGCGCCGGGGTATCAGTTTCGATCCAACCAAGCTTGGCGCGCCCAGCCAGGACGGTGGCGTAGGCGCTGGTATGGCAGCCTTTGGTGCGCTTAGCGAACTAAGCGTTCGCGGCGCGGACCTTTCGCTTCATGATGCCATCAGCGGCCTTGATCTGGCGGTGCCCTCGGCCGATTTGAGTCTGCGTCAGGATGCGATTGGTGTTGCCATGCGTCTGTCGACACGTCTGCGCATCGGGCAATCGGAGGCGGCCTTGGGGATCTCCGCGCTGTATCGCGGTGATGCCGCGCCGATCGCCATGGCGATGAATTTCGCAGAGGTCGATGTCGCGGCCCTTGCCGAGACTATTGGGAACGAGGCTCTTGGGCACCTGCGCGGCGTGAAGGTGGTCGCGGCGGGTAGTTTGGACCTGTCGATCCTGCCTGAAGGCAATGTCGAGGCCCTGAATTTTGACATTACGACAGGGCCTGGGGAGATATTGCTGCCCGCCCTTAATTCCAAGGCCATGCCGCTGGCGGCGATGGCCGCCGATGGCCAATTCTCGGACAATTTGAAGCAGTTGACCCTAAGTCGTCTGCATCTTGATCTGGGAGATGGTCTGGCGATTCGGGCAGGCGGGGCCTGGCGGCGAGATCAGGCAGGGGGAATGTCGCTGCAAGGCAAGGGCCAGTTCGAAAACGTTAGCATGGAGAAATTGCGCCTCTATTGGCCCGAAACCCTCGGCGTCGATGCGCGCCAGTGGGTATTGGCCCATGTTCACGAAGGCCAGGTGCCGAGGGGTAGGTTCAGCGTTGATATTCAGCCCGGTGATTTGGAGCGAGCCCAGCCGCGGGCCGGCATGGTGCAGTTGGATTGGTTGTTCCAGGGTGCCGCGGCGGATTATTTCGGCGAGCTGCCGCCGCTACGGGATGCCAAGGGCAGCGGCCATGTGGATGGGCGGGAATTCAGACTGACTGTGGAACAAGCCACCGCCGGCGGCCTGGAAATTAGCGATGGACGCCTGCACGTAGCCGAGCTTTTGGCCAAGCCGGCGGTTCTGGATGTGGAATTTGTTGCCCATGGTGGCGTGCGGCAGGCGCTGGATCTATTGGATGCCAAACCGTTGGAATTTGCCCAGGCACTGGCCATCAAGCCGGAGGATGCCGCCGGCTCGTCCGCAACGCGGGCCCGATTTCGTATCCCCTTGAAAGATACGCTTACGTTGGATCAGATTGGCTTTTCCGCCGCCGCCAATCTTGCCGATGTGAGCTTGCGTCAAATGCCCGGTGGATATGCCCTGACATCTGGCACTTTTACCCTGGCCGTGGAGCGGGATGCTTTGAAAATGTCGGGCAAGGGGGCGGTCAATGGCGTGCCTCTGCAATTGTCGTGGCGGCGCGACTTTCACGCCGAGAAGGGCGCGCCGGCGGATCATTTGAGCTTCCATGGCGTTGTCGCCGAAAGGCAATGGGAGGAGTTGGGGCTGTTCGACATGGCCCGGCTGCAAGGTAATGTGAACATGGCCGTGACCGTCGACGTTTACGACAACGGTACCCGGCGCGGGTCGGGCAGGTTCGATTTGACCCATGCTTCCGTGGACCTGAACGAGATCGGGTGGCACAAAACCAAAGCCGCGCCGGCGGAAATGAAATTGACCTTTCAGGCCGAGGCCAGCGGCGAAATGGTCATTGATTTTTGGCAGATATCGGGCGCCGGGCTGGCGGCGCGCGGCAGTGCCAAATTGACCGCCGAGGCCGGACTGCTCTCCCTGTACTGCGAGGATATTGCCCTTGGCGCGACTCGGCTGAGCGCCGATATGGCAACCTTGCCCAATGGCGGCTATCGCCTGCATCTGAAGGGCCCCAGCCTCGATCTGCGCTCATTCGTGCCAAGTTGGCAAGATAATGCCGGGAGTGGCAAAGAGCCGCCCTTGGAACTCACTCTGCAGATTGACCAAGTGTTGTTGACGGACGGTGTCGTGGTCCAGCACCTGCAAGGCGGCGGCGCCCGGACGGGAGGCCGCTGGCGAACGGCCAATATGCGCGGGGTGATGGCAGGCGGGCAGCCGGTTGGTTTTTCCGTGCGGGCAGCACCCGGCGGACGCCGCTATAGCATTGTCGCGGGCGATGCGGGCGGCATGGCGCGGGCCCTGGGCATCTATGACAATGCCCGTGGCGGCGCCATGCATCTTGAATTCCTGATGCCCGAGGGTACTGGCGCCGAGGCCAAGGACGGGGAGGCCATAAACGGCCAATTACGGGCTGATAATTTCCGCGTGGTCAAGGCGCCAGTATTGGCGAATTTGTTGACCCTGGGCTCATTGCAGGGGCTGGGCGATGTGCTGAACGACAAAGGCATCGCCTTTACCCGCCTGAATGTCCCGTTTTCCTTGCAGGATGGGCGCCTGCATATTGAGAACGCCCGTGCTGTCGGCCCGGCGCTGGCCCTGATCGCCACCGGCGACTACGAGATCGAAAAACAGGGTTTGAAATTCAAGGGTACCATCGTGCCTTCGTACACAATCAACTCGGTGCTCGGCGTGATCCCGATCCTTGGCGATCTGCTGATCGGCGGCAAGGGCGAAGGTGTCTTTGCCTTCACCTATAAGGTTGGCGGCGATTTGATAAAGCCCAAGGTGTCGGTGAATTTGCTATCGGCCTTGGCGCCAGGCTTTCTGAGGCATATCGTCGAGGGCTTGGAAGAACCGGCCGTCGACGATAGTTTTATGGAGTTGGAAAACAGGGAACGCTAAGCGTCAATCGTGCCAGCATGAATAGGGCCAGACCAGCTTGCTACCGGCTGGCCGCATCGTGCCGTCATTAAGAACGACTGGTATCGGCACCTGCTTTTCGGTCTCGGGCAAGGCTTTCATGGCCGTGCTATCAAGCGGCATGCGCCCACGATAGAGCGCGTTCGGATCCATCCAATAGCCATCCTTTGGAATAACGTGACCTCGATGGATCGTATACTCCGGGCTGGTGGAGTAAAAAATTGCGAAATGTATCGCCGGGCGGCGTTTGCCCGCATCGTATCCCAGCTTTGGATTGATGCCGGTGTTACCCGTTGGGCCCAGGTTCTGTCCCACCTTCACCCTTTGCCCGATCTCAAGCTCCGGCATGCTGTCGAAGTGGGAGTACAGGGAATAGATCCAAAGCGGGATTCCGGTATCCTTGGGGCCGTGGCGAAGGACGATTTGAAGACCACGCGCACTCCGTTCGCCCTTGAACTTGGCGACCACGGTTCCATTCGCTGTTGCCAGCATGGGTGTGCCGAAAGGCGCGGGCATGTCTATGCCGCCGTGTAAAGCGGCCCGTTTCCGTTTCCAGCTATAGTCCATGGCCCAGGTTTCATCGATACCCCGGCAATTCAGGCCTTCGGGGAATTTTGGCTGCAGACCCGTCTCGAACAAGCCACGGCCCACCGCGATGCTCAGCTCGCATTTTCTGCTTCGCGTCATGGCGCAGAGTGTCTGTTTGCTGATGCTTTCAACCGGTACCGGATTATTCGCTCTCGTGGTGGGAGCTGATTTCGCCTGCTCAGGGGAGCCGAATTTGGCACTCAGTTCGCCGAGGCTCAGGACGCCATCTTTGTTGCCGTCAAGTTTGCGGAATAATGATTTTGACTTCTTCCATTCCTCGCGGCTGATCCGCCCGTCTTGATTGGCATCATTCTTCTTCATGATGCGGGCCGCTTTGTCCTGAGCCTGAACCTGCCCACAGGTCATGAAAATCACCAGGCTGGACAGCAGGGAAATCATTGCGCTACGCGGAGACATGATGGCTGGCCCTTCCGGTTATTTAAGTGCTCGAAGAATTTAGCCTGTCTTGATTTTTTGTATTGCTAATATTTTGGCCACAATCCGCAGTCGTGCACTATCAAAATTTCCGGTTGGCCCTTTATGCAAGATTTTGTGTTTGGCTAGATAAGCATAAGAAATTTTTCTATGACTAACGGGCATTTGGTCCATCTAGCTTTCTCCTCCGGTTGAATTACAATAGCCCTTTGTAGGAGGAGTATCAGTGCCGCGCGAGAACCGTAGACTGGCCGCCATCGTTGCCGCCGACATTGTCGGCTTTTCCCGCCTGGTCGGACAAGACGAGGAAGGAACCTTGCGGGCGCTGCGGGCGCATAGGGCTGAACTGATTGATCCCTTGATTGAGGCGCATGGCGGGCGCATCGCCAACACTGCCGGTGATAGTTTGTTGCTTGAATTTCCCAGCGCCGTCGATGCCGTGCGCTGTGCCATAGCAGTTCAGGAGGGCATGTCGGGACGAAATATTGGGGTTGAGGCGGATCGGCGGATCGATTTTCGCATCGGCGTCAATGTTGGCGACGTCGTAGTGGAAGGTGGCGATCTTTTGGGCGATGGAGTCAATCTGGCGGCGCGGCTGGAAGGGTGGGCCGAACCCGGCGGCATAGCGCTCTCGGCCGCCGCCCACGATTACGTCGATGGCAGGCTCGAGATACGGTTCAATGACGGCGGCAGGCAAACACTGAAGAATATAGCCGAGCCGGTCCGTCTGTGGCACTGGGTGCCAGGGGCGCAATCCGTGCCGGCAAAGGCACCCGATCCGGAGTTGGCGCCGCCGTTGCCGGACAAACCTTCCATCGCCGTTTTGCCCTTCGACAATATGTCAGGAGATCCGGAACAGGAATATTTCGCCGACGGCCTGTCGGAGGATCTGATCACGGCGTTGAGTTACAACAGTTTGCTCTTCGTTATCGCCCGGAATTCTAGTTTTACCTACAAGGGGCGTGCCGTTGATGTCACCGAGGTATCCCGTGACCTGGGCGTTCAATACGTCCTGGAAGGCAGCGTGCGCAAGGCGGGCAATCGGATCAGGGTCACGGTTCAGTTGATTGATGGGCTAACCGGGCGCCATGTCTGGGCCGAACGTTATGACCGTGAACTCGATGATATTTTCGAACTACAGGATGAAATCACCGCCAGTATCGCGATTGCCACCGACACTCAGGTCTCGTTGAATGAAGCGAAAAGGTCCGGCACCCGGAGCAGGGCGGAAATCAGCGATCTGGACGCGGTGTACCATGCGATTAACGCGATTTGGACATATACCGCTGAGGGTGCTGCGGAGGCGCGGGCCATTCTAGAAGAAATCCTGAGCGGCAATCCCGGCAATGTCATGGCCACGGCTCTTTTGGCCAGTGCTCATATTCTGTTCGTCATGGTCGGGCGAAGCCAATCGCCGCAAGCTGACACCGCCGCGGCGCTTGAACTGGCGCGGCGTGCCGTCGCGCTTGATGATACGCAGGATTTTGCCCACCTGATGGTCGCGATCTCGCTGCATATGCAGGGTAAACATGCTCAGGCTCTGCCGGCCATGGAGC
>CAYWYB010000281.1:0-7359 GCA_964462145.1 uncultured Rhodospirillaceae bacterium | reverse complement strand
GGATCTTGTCGACGGCCAGCCCCTGCAATACGGCCAAAGCATCACCGACGGCTGCGTCGATTGGGACACATCCGTGGCGGTAATGGATGACCTGTCAGCGGCGGTTGCGCGCCGCCGCCTTAACGGAGGGAGCGCAACGCCGATTGCCGTGTGATGGCCTACATCAGAACCTGGCCATCATCGAGGGGGATCAGGGTACCGGTCATGTAGTCGGATTTTCCCGAGGCCAACAGCAGCAGCAAACCGTCCATTACCTCAGGTTGCGGCATGCGCCGGCGGGGCATGCCGGCGATCTGTCTTTGGCCGGCTTCCGTCTGCCAATGGTCGCGGTTCATTTCGGTTTCGATATAGCCGGGACAGATGGCGTTGACCTGAATGTCATGGCGGGCCCATTCTAGTGCAAGCTGCTTGGTCATTTGGCCAATCGCCGCTTTCGACATGGCATACAGGGTCAATTTGCCCAACACCCGCAGGGCCATCATGGAGGAAATATTGATGATCTTGCCGCCCTGCCCGCGCTTGATCATCTCCCGCCCGACCGCCTGGGCCAGAAAAAACGGCCCCTTGACGTTGGTTTCATGGATGTAATCGTAGTCCTCGACTGTGAAGTCCTCGGGCCGTTTGACGACGGAAACTCCGGCATTATTGACCAATATCTCGATCGGCCCCATGGCGGCCTCGATTTCAGCCACCACCCGCTCGATACCATCGGGATCTCGGACATCGAGCGCGAATGGCATGGCCTGTCCGCCGGCATCGCCAATCTCGGCCGCGAGTGCCTGCAAACGGTCGACCCGCCGCGCGGTCAGGGCGACCCTTGCCCCCGCCTCCGCCAGAGCCATCGCCGCCCGTCGCCCCAGACCGGATGACGCACCGGTTACCAAGGCGACCTTGCCTGCCAAATTATAGCCGTTATCCGCCATTTTTCGTCCTCATCGCATGCTCAAAACAAATACAAATCCGGTCCCAATGTGGCCCGAAGCGCGGGCCAACACAAACGTTAAAAGGTCGCATCCGTAAAGGGGTTATTAACCGTGACAAGTTACCTTGCAAACACCTAGGGGAGATTTTGCAAATGCATGCGAACGCGCGGGTTCTGCTTTACAGCGACACAGACGACGCCGGCAATTTAGCCGGCAAGCTTGAACAGCATGGCTTTCGGCCATTACCGGCCACTTCGCGCGAAGATGCGCTACGTATCGTGACGGGACGCTTTCCCGATATTGCCATCGTCGACGCGACCCGGACGGACCAGGGCGGTCAATTCCGCCAGGATCTGCGGGACCTATCGCCAGAGGGCAGCATGCCGACGATTGTCATCGGCACGACGGATGCCGCAACAGCGGACGATGACGGCCTCCAAATTGAATTCCTGCCCGCGCCATTCCGCGATGCGGAACTGTTTTCCCGCCTGGATACCCTGGCCCGTCTTGTCACCATGCAAGGTGAACTGGCGCTGCGCTCGGAAACCTCGGAATTATACGGCGTGGAAGCGCCGGCGCACGTGGCACGGCCGGACAGAATTTCTGATTCCCGCATACTGCTGATCGCCGATGACGACAGCCAGCGCGGCGCGGTCACGGATATGATCACTTCGCAAAAATCACTGGTGACGGCGGTGGACGTGGTCACGCACCCATATGAAGCCATAGAACGGCTGTTACAGGCTGATTTCGATGCCGTTGTCGCGGTTCGCGGCGATGACGCCGAAGGGCTGTTAAATCTCTGCCGCGACCTGCGCCATCACGCCAATTTGTTCAACATGCCACTGTTGGTTCTATGTCATGAAGGTGACGCCACGGCCCACGATCAGACTTATGAAGCCGGCGCCTCGGATGTTTTGAATCTGGCGGATGCGGAAACGCGTCTGTTGCCCCGGTTGGAGCATTTGGTCAAACAGCAGCGTTATCGCCAGGCCATGCAGGAAGTCTATCGCGAAAGCCGTCATTATGCCGGTAACGACGCCCTGACCGGCCTGTTCGGACACGGCTATCTGCATGCCCATCTGCAAAAGCAGATCACGGAATGCCTGGCCCGCGACAAGGATCTGGCTATCGGCTTTTTCGATATTGCACAGATGACCGGTTTCAACGGTGAATACGGCTATGTAGCTGGCGATAGACTATTGCGGCAAATCGGCGGCGCCATCGGCGGTCTGGTTCGGGCCGAGGATCTGCCGGCGCGCTTTGGCGGCGACAAATTCTGCGTTGTTTTGCCCGACACCGACATGGCCTCGGCCGCACCGGTACTGCATCGCATCGCGGGGGTGATCAATTTCACCGAATTCGCGCTTCCGGATGTGGGCGAACCGGTCAAGGTGCACCTGCAGACCGGCTGCGCCGGATTGCAAGCCGGCGACACGGCGGAAAGCCTGATCGCCAGGGCACAGGCTGACGCCGCCGGCGGCTAAACCACTTCCGGCCAGATTCCAAATTATTCTCGACAGATCGGCATGCGGCGTTTTGCCGTATGGTTCCGGCTGACCATGGACACCACGTAAATTCCCAACGACGCCTCTGTTCAAACAACATGCGCATGAGGGAGATCATGGATATACGGAAACTAACAGAGTTTCTAATGTGGTGTACGGTCATAAACGGATTGCTGCTGATCCTTTCCACCGCCGTTTTCATTTCGGCCCCCGACATGATGTACCAGATCCAAAGCAAACTGTTTCCCATGCCCCAGGAGACGTTCGCCGTGGTCATGTACGTGCTCCTGGGCTTGTTCAAAATCATCTGGCTGGTCTTCAATGTGGTGCCCTATGGGGCCATGCTGATCATTGGAAAGAACAGCGCTACCTAGAGCCTTCAGCGATCGCCTCAATTGGCTTTCGCTAGCGGGTGCCCGCAGCGCGAAGCCGGGCAGCGATGTGCTCCTCTTTTTGCGCCTCGGCACGGCGCAGAGCACTGAAGCCAAAATCATCAACGGCGTCAATATCAGCGCGGCTGTCGATCAATGCCCCCACAACCTTTGTATGACCGTTCCAGGCCGCGCGGATCAAAGGCGTCAAGCCAGTGGTGTCGCGCACATCAACCATTGCCTCTTCTTGCAACAGCATATCGGCGATGGCGGGATAGCCGTTGATGGCCGCCCAGGATAGGGCCGTGCGGCCTAATTTGTCCGCCGCATCCATGTCGACCCCGGCATCAATCAAGGACTGCAGTATGCGTCTATGGCCGCGCCAGGCCGCGACAATGGCAGCGGTCCGCCCCTTGTCATTGACAGCGTTGGCATCCACGCCGTCCTCCAGGGCTTCAAGAATCCCGTCCAGATCACCCTCGGCGGCGAAAGCCAGCAATTCGCGCTCTCTGCGCCGTTGTTGTCTCAGGTCCAGTTTCGGCATCTTGCCGCGCAGTTCCCGCGCCCGTTTTCTGGCTTTTTCCAGTTGCGCGTTGTCCAAATGGGCCGCCAGCAGAACCTTGGCCCGTCTCGCGCCCTTGCTGCCAATGTTCGACGCGACATAGTAGAGAGCCTGCGCCTCGACCCGGCTTTCCGGCACGCCAAGACCGGCCAAATGCATTTCCGCAAGGCGCAGCATAGCCGGCACATTGCCCTGATAGGCGGCTTCGCGGAACGTCTCCGCTGCCTTTTCCACATCACGCGTGGTACCTCGGCCCTCGGCCAGGGCCCGGGCAAGGTTATACTGCGCCATGACAAACCCCTGATCAGCGGCCTTTTGATAACGTTCGACGGCCCGCTTGACGGCCCGCTCGTAGCGCTCATCACGCTTTACCTCCGGCCCCTCGTCTTCACCGGTAATTCGCGACTCATGATCTCTGACGGCACGGATCGCGGCGGCAAAGGATGGCCGGACGGGACGGTCCAGGTATGGGACAAGCTCACGAATGGATTTCTTGACATCTTTTTTAGATGACGCAGCGCCCTTGCCTGAACGGCCCGACGGCGGTGTAGCGGCGGTCTTCAGGTTCGTCTCGGCGCCTATTATGCCTGGCCGATCCGTGACGGCAGGGTTTTCAGATTTCACCTCCGGCTGCTCAGACTTTTGGGACGCTGGATTTCCGGCAGAGGCAAGTTCTTGCCTTTCCGTCCTGGATTGCAGCTTTAACTGGTCCCTGGCCACGGCCGGGTCGGGTGCATCTGGACTGCTATCTGCTTCGGGCTCGGATTTAGATTTCGCTATAGTCCCGGGTTCGAGCTCGGGTTCGGAATTTGCTTTGGCTTCGTCCAGTTTCTTCGCCAACGTTTGTTTATCGACTTGTTTAGCGGTTGGTTTAGCGGAGGCCGGCGTCGCTTCTTCCGTTTCCAATTTCGGCTTTGCTTGCTTCTCTTCCGGAATTGGTTTGGGTTTGAGCGAACTTTGATCCACTTCAGGCTCGGGTTTGACTTCCGGTTCTTCGAAAACCAAAGAGATTTCAATTAGTTCCGGTTCTGTTAGCTGCAAGGCGCCAAAGGCGAAAACGCCAACAAGCAGGGAATGCATGGCAAAGCTTCCGGTAATGGCGATGGACCATTCCAGGCGCGATGGGCGCCGTTCCCCATGACCTGTGCTTTCCACTACTGTCATCGTCATCGAACCGAATTCTTTATCACGAATACACGATTCCCGGACGGCGGGATCGCGAGCGCTTCCCCGATGGCGCTCGGATGCAGATGCATCATACCGCATTAACGCCGTCGTTGTAATCGCTTTCCATCCACAACTAACATATGGCGCCACGGCACTGAATGGACAATGGCCAGGCCCCGAGCACGGCCAAAGGGCCTTAACCTTCACTGAAAGGACGGGTATTATGCGGAATGATTCACGTTGATATCATTTCCGATACCGTCTGCCCGTGGTGCTATATCGGCAAGCGGCGGTTTGAGCAGGCCGTTGCCCTGCGCCCACACTATGAATTCCAGACCGGCTGGCGGCCCTTTCAACTGAACCCGGAAATGCCCCCCGCCGGCATGGCCCGACGGGACTATCTCTCGTCTAAATTCGGCGGCGTTGACCGGGCCGACCGGATCTATGAGGCAGTCAGCACCGCCGGGGAAGACGTGGGGCTAACCTTCAATTTCAGCAGCATACCGCGGCAACCGAATACCTTTGATTCCCTCCGACTTGTGCGCTGGTCGGAATCCGCCGGTGTCCATGACGCCGTGGTCGAGGCCCTGTTCAAACAATATTTCATTGATGATGTGGATGTAGGTGACCGCGAGGCGCTGGTAAAAATAGCCGCCGATTGCGGTATGGACGGCGATTTGGTGCGTGAACTTTATGAAAAGGACGCCGACCGCGATCTGGTCATGGCCGAGGAAGGCGTGGCCCGGCGCATGGGTATCAATGGCGTGCCCTGTTTCGTGATCGACCACAAATATGCCATTTCAGGGGCCCAAGATCCTTCGGTTCTAACCCATGTCTTCGATCTGGCCATGCAGGATAAATCAGCGCCCGAAGCCTCTCAGGCGGATGCCGAAGCGGATTGAGCCAGACCGGCCAACTGCCGGGTTAGATAATTGACGCCTTTGAGCCTGTCTTCCGCCTCGCCCCAGGACCTTTGATAAACCAGTTTGTGATCTGGCCGCAGCTTGGCGCTGCCCCGGTTGTCATTGATGAATTCCACCAGACCGGCGGGATTGGCGAACTGGTCGTTGCGGAAGACGACACTGGCCCCGCCCGGGCCGGCATCGATCTTGGCCACGTTCGCCGCCCGGCACAGGCGCTTGATGGTAATGATGGCCAGCAGGTTCTTGACCTCCTCCGGCAGGGCACCGAAGCGGTCGATCAATTCGGCGGCAAAGGCATCGATATCCGCCTCGTCCTCCAAATGCGCCAGACGGCGGTACAGGCCAAGGCGGACGTCGAGGTCGGCCACGTAATGCTCTGGTATCAGGACAGCGGTGCCCAGGTTGATTTGCGGCGACCAATCCTGGCTGCCGGTATTCAGCTCCCCCGCCGCGCCGCTGCGCGCGGTGGCCAGGGCCTCTTCCAGCATCTGGTTATAAAGCTCGAAGCCGACCTCGCGGATATGGCCCGACTGCTCCTCGCCCAACAGGTTACCGGCGCCGCGCAAATCCAGATCATGGCTGGCCAGCGAGAAGCCGGCGCCCAGGGAATCCAGGGATTGCAGTACCTTCAGGCGCTTTTCCGCCGCCTCCGTCGGCCGGGCCCTGGGCGGCAGGGTGAAGTAGGCATAGGCGCGGACTTTCGATCGCCCAATGCGGCCGCGCAGCTGGTACAATTGCGACAGGCCAAAGCGGTCGGCGCGATGCACCACCAACGTATTGGCGTTGGGAATATCCAGACCGGACTCCACGATCGTGGTGGACAACAGAACATCGTAAGCGCCCTCGTAAAACGCATTCATGACGTCCTCCAGCTGGCTGGGCGACATGCGGCCATGGGCTGTGACGAATTTCACCTCCGGTATCTGGGTGCGCAGGAATTCCTCGGCCTCAGGCAGATCAAGAATACGCGGGCAGACATAGAAGCACTGCCCGCCCCGGAAATGCTCCCGCATGATCGCCTCGCGCATGACCACCGGATCGAACGGCATCACAAAGGTACGCACGGCCAAGCGGTCCACAGGGGGCGTGGCGATCAGACTCAATTCCTTCACCCCGGAAAAAGCCATCTGCAAGGTGCGCGGTATGGGCGTCGCGGTCAGGGTCAGGACATGGACGTCGCTGCGCAGCTGTTTCAGGCGTTCCTTGTGGGCCACGCCGAAATGCTGTTCCTCGTCTATCACCAGCAGGGTCAGGTTCTGAAAGGCGATTTTCTTACCCAACAGCGCATGGGTGCCAATGACGATGTCCACCTGGCCGTTGGAAATGCCCTCGCGGGTGGCTGCCGCATCCGCCGTGCCTACCAGGCGGGAGAGCTGCCGGACTTTCACCGGCAAACCGGCGAAACGTTCCGAAAACGTCCGGTAATGCTGCCGGCATAATAGCGTGGTCGGCGCCACGATGGCCACCTGCCCGCCGGTCATGACAGCGGCGAAGGCGCCGCGCAGGGCGACCTCCGTCTTGCCAAAGCCCACATCGCCGCAGATCAGGCGGTCCATGGGGGTGCCCTTTTGCAGATCGGTGAAAATATCGTCGATGGCGCCCAGCTGATCCTCGGTCTCCTCAAACGGAAACGAAGCACAGAATTCCTCGTACAGACCGTCCGGGCGCTCAATGGCGGGGGCGGATCGCAAAACCCGTTCGGCCGCCACCTTGATCAATTGATCGGCCATATCCTTGATATGCTGTTTCAATTTCGCCTTGCGGGCCTGCCAGGCGGCCCCGCCCAGGCGGTCCAGCACGGCGCCGGCATCTTCCGAGCCATAGCGCGACAGCAGCTCGATGTTTTCCACCGGCAGGAACAGCTTGTCATTGCCGTCATAGTGAATTTCCAAGCAATCGTGGGCC
>CAYWYB010000280.1:0-7389 GCA_964462145.1 uncultured Rhodospirillaceae bacterium | reverse complement strand
GACAACGTTCTCGGGCGGCGTGCCAATATCGGCCAGGGCTTTTTGCACGCCCTTTAGAATGGCGTAGTCCCCACAGCCCGGGCACCATCGGACTTCCTGGTCAGAGGCGAAATCCTTCGCCTTCAACGCGGTCGGCTTTGCTGGCGCGTTCATTTCGCTTCTCCAGATGTTCCATCAAGGTGGCTTTTGATGGCGTCCTCGATCTCGGTAATTTTAAACGGCTGGCCGTTGACCTTATTCATCGGCTCGGCCGGCACCAAATACTCGGCGCGCAGAACCGTGACCAACTGGCCGTTGTTCATTTCCGGCACCAGAACCTGATCGAAACCGGCCAGAAGGTCACCAAGATTGCTTGGCAGGGGCCAGATGTGATGCAGATGGATATGGCTGACGTCATAGCCCTGATCGCGCATGTTCCCAACAGCCCGGCTGATCGGCCCGTAGGTGGAGCCCCAGCCGACCACGGCCAGCCTGCCGGTATCATTGCCCTGCTCCACGCCCTGTGCGGGAATGTCCTTGGCAATGCCGCGGATCTTGGCGGCGCGCAGATCGGTCATGCGTTGATGGTTTTCCGCATCGTAAGAGATATTGCCCGTGCCATCCTGGCGCTCGATACCGCCGATACGGTGCTGCAAACCCGGTGTACCGGGCGGGGCCCAGGGCCGCGCCAGGGTTTCGTCATCGCGGGAGAACGGCAGGAAGCCTTCATCGCCGGCCAGTTCGGGCGTGGCGAATTTCACCGGGAATGGTTCGTAATCGTTGAAGTCAGGGATCAGCCACGGCTCGGAGGCATTGCCCATGTAGCCATCGCTCAACAGCATCACCGGCGTCATATACTTGGTCGCCAGACGCACCGCCTCGATCCCCATGTCGAAACAATTGGCCGGCGAGCTTGCCGCCAGGACGACCAGGGGCGCATCGGCGTTGCGGCCATACACGGCCTGATACAGATCCGACTGTTCCGTCTTCGTCGGCAACCCGGTGGAGGGCCCGGCCCGCTGTACGTTGACCACGATCAGCGGCAGTTCCGCACCGATTGCAAGGCCAATCGCCTCGGTCTTCAGCGCGACGCCCGGACCCGACGACGTGGTGACGCCCAGGGAGCCGGCAAAGGATGAACCGATCGCGGCGCAGGCGGCGGCGATTTCATCCTCGGCCTGGAAGGTGACCACGTCGAACTGCTTCATCCCCGCCAGAATATGCAGCAAGGTCGAGGCCGGCGTAATCGGATAGGAGGCCAGAACCAAACGCAGGTCCGCCAGCTTGGTACCCGCGGCCAGGCCCCAGGCCAAGGCCTCGGCACCGGTGACGGCGCGGTACAGGCCCGGCGCGATATCCGCCTGGCGCACCGTAAAGCCGCGCATATCGCCCGGCAATTCCGCCGTTTCGCCATAAATATGGCCGGCATTCATGGCCGCGATGTTGGCTTCGGCAATATTCGGCAGCTTGGCAAATTTGGCGCGCAGATAGTTGACCGTCGGTTCCCGATCCCGGTCATAGAGCCAATAAATCAGCCCCAGGGTCCACATGTTCTTGGAGCGCAGGGCTTCCTTGTTGGAAACACCGTGTTCCTTCACCGCTTCCGTGGTCAGCTTGGAAATATCCATGGTCAGAACCTGGAAACCGTCCAGACTGCCATCTTCCAAGGGATCGGCATCAAAGCCGGCCTTTTTCAAATTCCGCCCCGTGAAGGTACCGGTATCGATGATCACGGTCCCGCCGGTTTTCACCTCGCCCAGATTGACCTTCAGGGCTGCGGGGTTCATGGCCACCAGGACATCCGGCGCATCGCCGGCGGTGGCGATCTTGCGGGCGCCAAAATTGATCTGGAACGCGGACACGCCGAAAGTGGTACCGATAGGCGCTCTGATCTCCGCCGGGAAATCCGGGAAGGTCGCAAGGTCGTTACCGGCCAGGGCGGTCGCCAGGGTGAATTGGCTACCAGTTAGTTGCATACCGTCGCCGCTATCGCCGGCAAACCGTACGACGACCGATTCCACTTCTTCACGTGGCGTGCCGGTCGGCTCAAGCTGAATTGCTGTGCTCGTTACCATGTCTCAAACGCTAATTTGCATAATGGGTGGGGTTCCGCGTGTCTCGTGCCGCCCATGCCGTACGCCAGCGGCGAAATCCGCCATGGGCTGCTGCCAATTCTGGTTCACAAATCCTAAACTAATCAATACCGCCGACACCACTTGACGCTTGGACTTTGGTGCCCGTTGCGTCAGGCAATGTAACCAGTTCGTTCCCCCTTGCCAATAACCAGATATAGCCGAAAAAAACAAGCTTTTGCGAGCCTTTCCCGACCAGTTCATTTGAACGGATTATGGCTCTTTCCCCGTCGATGGCCGGCGCAGGATCATCAATTCTCCATTGCCCAGGCCATAAACCACCTCTTTCCAGCCATCCGCGTCCAAATCAGCGGCAAACAGGGCTGTGACAATGTGCCGCTCATGGCGGGCCAGATCCCGTATGCGATAGCCGCCATCGGTGAAAAAAACCTGACGCAAGCCGGTACGCCGGGCATTGGGTAAATGCAAAACCGGTCCCTTGCCCCACCCTTTCCCCCAATTTACCGACGCCGCCAAGGCCTGAATGGGGCTGCCCATGGCATGATTCGAAAAACCAGGCGCCGACCATTCCTCGGCCAGCCGCTCCGAACCTGGGCGGTTCTTGTTCAATTCAAACAGTTTCAGGATGCCGCCGATATGCGGCGTTACCACCAGGGCGGCCTCGAGCCTGCCATCGCCATCAAAATCGGCCACCGCCGCCGGGTTCAGCCAGCGGTGAGGCAGGCCGATGGGCGCGGTCGCGGCAACCAGGGCCAAGGCATCGTTCCCCGGCCGCAATACTGCCAACGCGGCCCCCGCCGCCAGGTAGGAGCGTACGACCAGCAATTCGTCGCCGCCATCGCCGTCCAGATCCACCAGCCGCACCCGGCGGTCCTCGAACACGGAATCCATGGGCAGGGTAAAGGACAAAATCCGTCCATCGCGCATCTGCGCCCGCACGCCAGAGGCCTCGATGGCATCGCCCAGCACGCCATGATCATAGCGCCGGGTTGGTCCGGTTAGCCAGGCGGCCGCTATATCCCGCTGGCCCCGGCTGATGACGCCGTCGGGCAACATGTCATCCCGCCTTGCCTCGGTGGGTTGGCGATAGCCTGGCAGCAGACTTAGATGCACCTTGCCGCCGCTTAGCAGCAGTTTGAAAAATTCCGGCCCCTTGGGGGTCTCAAGCCTGGCGACGATCCGGCCGCCATCGGCGGACAGCGCCGACAACGGATGCGCGGGTTGGTACCACAGCATGTCGCCAGCCGCCGCGAAGCCGGGACAAGCCAACAACGGCAAGATTAATCGCCACCACCGCCGCCCCGGCCAGCGCATAAGGATCAGTCCTCGATAATCGCCACGGCGCGGGTCCAACCGGCGGAGGCGCCTCTGATTTTCATTGGGAAACAGGCGACGGTAAAGCCCGTGGCCGGCAGACATTCCAGATTGTGCAACTTCTCGATATGGCAGTAGCCGATATTGCGCCCGGCCCGGTGCCCCTCCCATATGATCGCGGCTTCCTTACTTTCCTTGTAGCGCTGGGCGGTAAAGCTGAACGGTGCATCCCAGGACCAAGCATCGGTACCGGTCAAACGGACGCCGCGTTCCAGCAGGTACATGGTCGCCTCGAGCCCCATGCCGCAACCGGTATCGACATAATTGTCGCCGCCAAAAGCGGTCCCGGCGGCCGTATTGACGATAACGATTTCCAACGGCGAAAGGGTATGACCAATGCGCTTCAATTCTGCCTCCACATCGACCGCCGTCGCCACATAACCGTCGCCAAAGTGCCGGAAATCCAGTTTCACACCAGGCTGAAAGCACCAATCCAGGGGCACCTCATCAATGGTTATGGCGCGTTCCCCCCGGTTCATGGTGGAAGCGAAGTGATACGGCGCATCAAGATGGGTGCCGTTATGAGTGGAAAGTGCGACACGCTCCACCGCCCAGCCCTCGCCATCAGGCAAATCGTCCTTTTCCAAGCCGGGAAAAAATGCCGTCATGCCGGGAACCGAAGCCTGGTGATCGATGTATTCAATCCTCGGCTGAGAACCCGGCGGATCGGAAATGACGTCATTCTCAAGAAAAATGGATATGTCGATTACTTGCCTGGCCATCATAAACTCCCGTTTCACTATGGAAAAACCCACACCCAAGCCTGGGCGCATGGCGCGAGAAAGAACGTTTTGTGACATATTTGTCGCATTTTGCGATGAAAACGCCACAAAAACACTCAATAACTTTGCCTTGTTCCCTTCGCCATGTAAATTCCCATCGGTTATCGTCAAATATCTGCTACGATATATCATCGTGGAAGTTCTGTGGTCGAACGGGCATCGATTCTTGAACCCCTGAAGTCTACAGCACTTTTAAAATTCGAAGTATTCCGGGACTAAAAGAAATGCCAACAGGAACAGTTAAATGGTTCAACCCAACTAAAGGGTATGGATTCATCGAGCCGAGCGATGGCTCCAAGGACGCGTTTGTACACATTTCCGCCGTCGAACAGGCCGGTCTATCCACCCTGAACGAAGGTCAGAAGGTCGAGTATGAACTGACCGCCGGCCGCAACGGTAAAACCGCCGCGGATAAGATCGTCGTTGTCGACTAATTTTCGGGCGGCCGGAAATTATTACGATCTTGACACGACCCAGCATTTTTTTGCTGGATGCAAGCGAAGACAATAAATCTCTTAGGCGTCAGATGAGATGTCTAGGGTAAAGTTTCGCAACACCACCTGGTCATGGCTGGTTAGGCGAATGGCGGCATAAGCAACGGCGAATTGCGGCCAAGATTGGTTACGGAAACACGGACAATAGCCACGGCGTATGCTGGCGGTAAGATCTGTGGTGGTCTGTTTTCGCGTCTCGCCGTTAGATATCATCAGCGCATATTACTTAATCTATTTCTTAAAAAAACAAGCATACCGAGCTGATTTATTTCTATTTTTTTCATGCCAAGACATCCATACACCAAATCAATCTGATTAAAGGCCTGGCGACGCGCCTTTCTCACTTTTTCGGCACACGATACGGTTTGTGGCAGCCACCGCAGTTCTTGCCGATGATTTTCAGGCCGCCAAGAATGGCCGTCTGCGTCACCGGTTTTCGCGGCGGCTACAAGGGTTGGCGCCGCCGCCTGGCGCCGTTAAGCCGCCGACATCCACCGGCCGCCGACCCAGCCATGGCCACCGTATTTCCAACCGCCAAAACTGCCGCGCTACTGGCGCGCAAAAAATGTTTCATGCAGGTCTCCCCCAACTTGTTTCAGTCGAATTCGGCCCCTTGCCGGCGTAACCTGATCGACCTCCCGAGGAATAATCTAAAAAAGGCATAAAACCAGCGAAATCCGCTGCCATTCGCCATCGTCCGGCGTTGACAGGGGCCTATTGGCGGCGCACTTTGCATAGGTGACTAATGGGGAGCCATAGGCATGGAACGTTCGTTCGCGAAAGAGGTCAGACAGCTACGCCTGGGACAGGGCGAGACCTTTCATGGTGAAGGTATTCTGGCCGTTACCAAGGCGTTGCTGCAATCCGGTGTCAGTTACGTCGGCGGCTATCAGGGCGCGCCGATCAGCCATTTGATGGACGTCCTGGTGGATGCCGAGGATCTGCTGAGCGAGCTGGGCGTACATCTCGAGACCTCGACCTCCGAGGCCGCCGCCGCCGCCATGCTGGGCGCCTCGATCAACTATCCCCTGCGCGGCGCGGTTACGTGGAAATCCACCGTCGGCACCAACGTGGCCTCCGACGCGCTCTCCAACCTGGCCTCCGCCGGTGTCACCGGCGGCGCCATGATCGTGCTGGGCGAGGATTATGGCGAGGGGTCGTCGATCCTGCAGGAGCGCACCCATGCCTTCGCCACCAAATCCCAGATCTGGCTGCTGGACCCGCGCCCGGATCTGGAAACCATCGTTCATATGGTCGAACAAGGCTTTGAATTATCGGAACATTCCAGCACCCCGGTGATGCTGGAACTGCGCATCCGGGCCTGCCATGTGCATGGGGCCTTCCCAGCCTCGGACAACAAGGTTGGCCAGTTCAACCGTAACCGCGTGATCAAGGAGCCGGTCCACGATTTCGCCCGCATAACCCTGCCGCCCTCGACCTACGCTCAGGAAAAGCACAAGATCGAGGTGCGCATGCCCGAGGCGATCAATTTCATTCGAGAGCGGCGCCTGAACGATCATTTCGAGGGCGACATAGATGATGTGGGCATCATCTGTCAGGGCGGCCTCTATAACGCCACGCTCCGCGCCCTGGTGCAGGCCGGCCTGGCGGATGCGGCGGGCAACAGCCGCATACCTATTCTGGCCCTGAACGTCACCTACCCCCTGGTACCCGACGAAGTATCAGACTTCTGCGCCGGTAAATCGGCCATTTTCATGGTCGAGGAAGGGCAGCCCGATTATTTGGAAGAAGCCGTCAACGTCATCCTGCGCAAGGCCGACTTACAGACCAAGGTGATTGGCAAGGGGCCCCTCCCCATGGCGGGTGAATACACGGCGGAAGTGGTCTTGCGCGGCCTCTCGGCCTTTCTCGATCAGGCAAAACCGGCAGGCATCGATGTGGCAGCGGCGACCGCGCCGATCCGCCAGCTTGATCAGTACAAAGCCAAGGCGGCGGAAATGCTCGGCGATCTGGTGCCGACCCGGCCGCCGACCTTTTGCACCGGTTGTCCGGAACGGCCCCTTTTCAGCGCCATCCGCATATTGGAGAAGGATCTGGGCCCGACCCATGTTTCCTGCGATATCGGCTGTCATACCTTTTCCACCCTGCCGCCCTTCAACCTGGGCCACACGGTTCTGGGCTATGGCCTGGGGCTGTCGAGTGCCGCCGGCGTGGCGCCGAATTTCGGCAAGCGGGTGATATCGATCATGGGCGACGGCGGCTTTTGGCACAACGGCGTTACCAACGGTGTTTCCTCGGCCCTGTTCAACAAGGCTGACGGCGTGCTGATGGTCATCAAGAACGGATATACCTCGGCCACCGGCTGGCAGTTCGTGCCCTCCACCTTGCGCGGACAGGCCGGCCGCATTACCGGCGTCTCCATTGAAAATGTGATCAAGAGCCTGGGCGCGAGCTGGCTGCGAAAGGTACCGAACTACCGTGTCGGGCGGGTCATGAAAACCTTGCGCAAGGCCCTGACGGGACAGGGCAAGGGGCTGCGCGTCATCGTGGCCGATAGTGAATGCCAGTTGGCCCGGCAGCGCCGTATCCGGCCCGAAATCGCCGCCCGCCTGCAAAGCGGCCAGCGCGATATACGAACACGGTTTGGCGTCGATGACGAAACCTGTACCGGCGACCATGCATGCATCCGTCTGTCGGGCTGCCCGT
>CAYWYB010000279.1:4360-7393 GCA_964462145.1 uncultured Rhodospirillaceae bacterium | reverse complement strand
AGATACCGCGCGTCCTGTTCAAACCAGGTGGCCGCCATGAATAATGCGGGCTAGTGCCATTCAGGACTATCACGCACATGTTTATTTCGATGCGGATAGCCGGGAGCCCGCGCGCGCCCTGCGCGAAGAGATTGAGGCGAATTTCAATATCGAAATGGGCCGCTGGCACGAAAAACTGGTCGGGCCCCACCCAAGGTGGAGCTATCAGGTCAAGTTCCGTGCCGATGCCTTCGCCACCCTGGTTCCGTGGTTGATGCTGAACCGCCGTGGCCTGACGGTGTTCCTGCATCCCAACACCGGCGCCGACCTTGAAGATCACCGCGACTGGCCAATCTGGATGGGCGAAATCCTGCCCTTAAAGCTAAGCCTGTTTGAAGACAAGCCATAGCTTCAGGCCGCACGGATAGCGGCTCGGAAACCAGTATCCGCCGTCACTTCAAGCTGGCCAGCAGTTCCTCCGTATGCTCGCCAAGGCCCGGCGCGGTTGGGACCACGCCGACCGTACCGTCGCCAAATTTGAAGGGTGGGTTGGGCACCAGGAAACCGCCGTCGGCATCTTCCACCTTTGCCATAACGCCACGGGCCACGCTTTGCTCGTCGGTCATGGCCTCACTCACAGTTCGATAGCGGGAACAGGGCACGCCGGCGGCGATCAACAGATCTTCGCAGTCGCGCGCGGTCCGGGTCGAGGTCCAGCTTTCCATGCCATTGACCACATCGTCCCAATTCTCTCGCCGGGCGGGCGCGGTGGAGAAGCGGGGGTCGGTCTTCCATTCCGGATGGCCCATGGCGTCAGCCATGTCCTCGAATATTCTCTGGCCAATGGGCGTAATGATGATGAAACCGTCCAAGGTGGCGGTCGGCGGATACAGGATCCGCGCCGGCGCATCGGGAAATTGCCCCAGCTGGCATTCATAGACCAGCAGATTAATAACCGAGTCCATCAATGCCACATCAACGAACTGGCCGACGCCATTGCGCTCCTTACCCAAAAGAGCCGTCTGAATGGCGCCGAAGGCAAAGATCGCGGACATTACGTCGGCGGTGTAGACACCGCATTTCTCCGGCCGGGTCAATTCATCCTGATACTGCAACTGCGCCATGTCCAGGCCGCTGCCGGCATGGATCATGGGCGCGTAGGCGGGCTCCATGGCGCGCGGGCCGGTCTGGCCAAAGCCTGAAATGGCGCAATAGATCAGGTCGGGATGATCCGCGGCCAGCGTCGCATAATCGAGACCCAGGCGCTTCATCACGCCGGGACGAAAATTCTCCACCACCACATCCGCGCTGGCGATCAATTTCCGGGCCGCCGATAGGCCATCCTCGCTGCGCAGATCCAACACAGCGCTCTTCTTGCCGCAATTAAGATGCGCGAAATAAGAGCTGGCGCCATCGCTGATGGGCGGCACGGCACGAATGAGATCGCCCACTTCGGACTCGATCTTGATGACCTCGGCGCCGCAATCGGAAAGCAAGCGGGTACAATATGGGCCGGCGATCACGGTGGTAAAATCAATTACACGGATCCCCGCCATTGGTGCGGTCGGCATGTGGTTACTCATCCTCCAGGAACGCGATACATAAAATTTCGGCTAACGGTTTGCCACTTTACTCTACCTTGCCAGGAGGCGGTAGTATGTCCAGCCGACATAAAAAAAGGGGCCGGGTTGAATTAACCCGACCCCGTGTCTCTCAAGCCCTGAGTACCTTTTTATGCGGCGTCATCCCTCACGGCTTCCCCGGCGGCGACCATTTTATCAACGTGCGAGGCCGCCTTGCCCCTGACGAAGGCCGCCAGTTTAAGCACATCGGCAATTTCGCTCTCGGCAACGCCAAGTGTCCTGGCGGCGGCCAAATGATGCGCCAAACTCGTGGTGCAGTTAACGGCAACAGCAGCCGCAATAGCCATCAATTCACCGATCCGCGTCACCTCATCACCCTTATCCGCCGTGGCATCTATACCGCCGCCAAAGTGAGCCAGAGCATGAGCCCGCATGATCGCCCGCGCGTTCTCACTGACGTCCAATGCGGCGTCAATGGCCTGGCGGACTTCATGCTCCAACGCCTTGGCCTCGCCGGCTGCCTTGACGTGGTAGTCCATACACGGCTTGCACCCAGCGGCGACCGAAGCCGCCACAGCGGCCAGTTCCCGCTCCTTCAATCGCATCGTCATCATGACACTCCTTATCATTTCACGCCGGCATTGATGCAGCTTTAAGCCAACGGCTTCACTGCTTCGATAATGGCTGAAACCGTATATTGGCCGATATCGCCGCTGGGCACCCAAGTATCCGGGCGCTCACGGCCATCGTCCTTGGGCCGAATTTGAATGTCCGTGAAACCGGCACGGCCAAGGATAACCCGCAGCTCATTGATCGAGGCCGCGCCCGAGATACAGGCCGCATGGCGTTCCAGATCGCCGCGCGCTTCGTCGGGCAGATCCGCGGTTGTCACCACATCCGATATAGCCAGCCGCCCGCCGGGTTTCAGAGCCCGGAAAGCCTCCCGGTAGACGGCGGCCTTATCAGTCGAAAGATTGACCACGCAGTTCGACATGATGACATCGACGCTGGCATCCGCAACCGGCAGGCTCTCGATTTCACCAAGGCGAAATTCGACGTTGTCATAGCCTCCCTCCACCGCGTTGCCACGGGCCCGGCTGACCATTTCCGGCGTCATATCGACGCCGATAATATGGCCTGTCCCACCACTGGCCTTGGCGGCCAGGAAACAGTCGATACCACCGCCACTGCCCAGATCCATAACCGTCTCGCCCGGTTTAATCTGGGCGATGGCATTGGGATTACCGCTGCCCAGGCCCAGATCGGCGCCCTTGGGAATACTCTCCAGCTCGGCTTGACTGTAACTGCGCGAGGCAGAGCAACTACAGCCACAGCCAGAGGTCTCCGCCGCTGCTATCTGGCCATAGGTTTCACGCACCTTGCGTTTGATTTCTTCGCGTTGCGCTGTAGGCATTTTCCAACTCCTTCGAAAATCAGGCTGGCAATCACTGCCGCTGTTATTCCCGTAGAC
>CAYWYB010000279.1:0-4350 GCA_964462145.1 uncultured Rhodospirillaceae bacterium | reverse complement strand
AATTCTTTAGCTGCAGGCCGAACAGTCAAAATTCCTGGGCTCGTAGCCAACCATGGTGCCACGATGGTCACGCTCGAACCGGCAGCAATCCGACAACATCTCGCCGACCATGGCACGGCCCCTTTGTACGCGAGATTTAGCCCCTGACAGGGATAGGCCCAGTTTTTCCGCCACCTGCCTTTGTTTCAAGCCATCAATTTCCGACAGTTTGAGGGCCTCGCCATAGGCTGGCGGCAGAGCTTCTATCATGGGGACGAGGCAGGCCGCGATCTCGTGCCGCGCTTGCTCTTCTTCCTCCCACTGAGGCGCCGCAAGGTTTTGCGGCAACTCATCAAACACCTTGCGCGCCCGATAATGGTCGATCACGGCATTGCGGACAATTTGATAAATCCAGCTTTCCAGACGCTCCGTGGCCTGCAGGGTATGCAGGTTCCTGTGAATTTTGATAAAGGCTTCTTGCAGGATATCCTCGGCTGCATCGGCGGATTCGACACGGCCCCGCACGAACGCCAGTAATCTTTCCCGATAATCTCGCCACAGCGCACCAACCGGGCCGTCGTCAGCGGCGCCTTCGGACCTCATATCGGTCAAGCTCATTTAACCATCCCGCTATCCATCCGAGCGGCGAAATTCCGCATGGCCTTAACCATGAACAGCGCGCCAAGACCCATTGCAATCAGCACGGCGCCAATTAGCCACGCCAGAACCTGCGGATAGATCAAGACCAGTATGCCAAAACAGATGAGGACCAAACCGGGAAGCATCATCGCCAGTCCAGACAAACCTGAATGAGGTTTAGCGGCCATTCCCCTACACATGGCGCTCATGGGACAACCGGATCGTGACGTTATCTCGCTCATGCCATCCTCCCGTACTCTATCCAGTGCAATAGACGTAAGTCGGAGAAAAAAGACGCAAAAGATTTTGTAACCAATTAATAAATGGGTGTCTTCAGTATCCTGTTCAACCTCATCCGGCTATTCTCAGGGTTCCACCCAGTGCTGCAGCTGCGGACCATAGGCGAAAATGGCCGGGGTACCGCCAGTGTGCACGAACAGTACGTTGCCGCCCTCGGGCAGGGTTCTGTTCGCGGCCAGGGCCATCAGCCCAGCCATTGCCTTGCCGGTATAAACCGGGTCCAGGAACAGGCCTTCGCAGCGCGCGGCCAGAACGATGGCGTCCGCCGTCGCCGGGTTCAATTGGCCATAGCCGGGCGCCAACACACCATCGAACAGATTTATATCTTGTTCCGAAACCATCGCCTGCAAACCCAGCATGCTGGCCAGTTCGGCGCATTGCAGACCAATCCGCACTGCCTGCGCCTGGGCATTTCGGCGCACGCAGATGCCATGCACCGCCATGCCTTGGCCCAGGGCACGCAGACCGAACAGCAGGCCGGCATGGCTGAAACCACTGCCCGAACCTATGACAATGGCATCGATCCTGGTGCCACTGGCCTGCAGCTGCGCCATGATCTCGCCCGCCGCCAGAACATAGCCCAGCGCACCGAGCGGCGGATTGCCGGGCGCCAGGGGGATGACATAGGGCTTTCGGCCCTCGGCCCGCAGACTCTCGGCAATGGCCTGCACCGCCCTGTCCGCACCCTCCTCGTCCTCGCCGGAGGGATAGGCATGACGATGAACGCCAAGCAAATCACCCAGCAGAACATTGCCGGACTGTCGATAGGTGGCATCCACGTCGGGCACCCGTTCTTCCGACTGGACATGGATATCCATGCCCAGACGGGCGGCGGCGGCGGCGGCCACGCGAACGTAGTTCGATTGCACCGCGCCGGTAATGACAATGGTATCGGCGCCCTGTTCCTGGGCCGCGCCAAAGTAAAATTCCAACTGCCGGGTCTTGTTACCGCCGAAGGCCAGGCCGGTCATATCATCCCGCTTCACGGACAGGCTTAGGCCAAGTTCCGCCGACAACCTTGGCGCGGACTGTATCACTGTCGGCTGTACCGAGAGCGAGACGCGGGGATATTCCGCCAAGCGGCCAAATTTAGTGCTCATTACGCAAAGACTTCCAACAATTTGATCTTCATCGCCATACTTACCAGGGCGGAAGAATAACTTGCAAATCGTGGCCTGTCTTGATGGTTATCCGCCGCATCCGTCATCTCATACGGCGTCATGCGGCCTCACGCCGAGGCCCATGATAGTGCCGCCAAGCCGCGGCGGCGGAGCTATTCCGGAAACTGGCAACGAAAGACGATTTCGATGGCAGCCCAATCCCGCCAGCCAATAGGCGGATCGGAACAGCGGGCCGAATCTTATGCCTGGGCCAGGGAATGAGTGGCGGGCGCCATTGTCCGCGTCCGAGGGAAGGTGATGAGGACCCGTGTCCCCGATCCCTTATTGCTGTCGATCATCAATACAGCCTGGTGCAGTTCGGCCAAGGAGCGGGTCAAAGGCAGACCCAGGCCGGTGCCTTGCGATGGGTTGGTCAACGTCTCGCTCTCAACCTGTCCAAAGGGCAGAAGCGCAACTTCGATATCGGCCTCGTTCATTCCCCTGCCGCTGTCTTCAACCGACAGGCAAATTCGGCCGTCCACCAGATCGGCACGTGCGATGACCAAGCCATCTTCGGTAAACTTCAGGGCATTCGACAACAGGTTCAGCAGGATCTGCTTGATACGCAATTCATCGCCCATCAAGCGCGGCAGGTCCGGGTCAACGCGCACCGCCAAGTGAACCTTGACATCCTCGCCCGGCGGGCGAACCAGGGCGGCGGTATCATTAATTAAATTGCCCAGATCCACGGGTGCTTCATGCAGCTTAATCTCGCCCGCCTCGACCTTGGCCAGATCAAGGACATCGCCGATGATGCGCAATAGGTGCTGGCCACTATCGCTTACATGAACGGCGTATTCACGATAACGGTCTGGCAGCGGCCCCAGCACTTGCTGCCGCATCATATCGGAGAAACCAATAATCGCGTTCAAGGGCGTTCGCAACTCGTGACTCATCTGGGCCAAAAACACCGATTTGGCGTGATTGGCCGCTTCCGCCTCTTCCTTCGAATTGATCAGATCCGCTTCCGTGCGGTGTTTGACCATGGCGATGGCCGCCAAATGCGCCGCTCGCCGGGCCACCGCGAGTTCCATATCCGTGGGCGCGCGGGCCTCGTCGTAATACAGTGCGAACGTCCCCAGCACCTGCCCCGCGGCATCCTTGATCGGCAACGACCAACAGGCCTCCAACCCGGCCTTGGTCGTCAACGGCAAAAAGGGCCGCCAGAACGGATGCTCGGAAATATTTTCCACGACAACCAATTCGCCACGAGCGGCCGCCGTACCGCATGAGCCGACCCCCTCGCCGATCTCCAGTCGGTCAATCGCCTCATTGTAAAAATCCGGCAACCGGTTCGGCACTCCGGCCAGCAACTTTCCGTCTTCCAAGGTCAGGATGCTGCCAATCATGCCGGCGCATTGCTGCTCCGTTGTCCGCAGCAAAAGCGCGAGGATATCAGACAGGGGCTTGCCGGAGGCAATCGCCTCCAATACCGCCGTCTCGCCATGAGCTGGGGACTCACCCCAAGCCGCATGCCCTATAGCTCCATCCACGCAAACATCCTCCAACAAGGCCGTATTGGCCCAACACTCAAAACCACCAGAGGGTGCACGCTATAGATTAAGAAAATCTTTCTCGCCGGGAACGGCTGCCGGACAAATATTCACAACCGGACGCTAAAACGCCTATTGGGCAAAAAACATACCCGCGAGCAGCTTATCAACGGTCTTGCCGTCGCTGGCCAAGGGCATACCGACACATTCAAATGTCAGCCAATCTTTCTCCACGAACTCGGAATTTCCGAACCAGCGCAGGGGTTTCGCATTTTGTGCCATCCAGACATACGCCGCGACAAGGTCATCATGATTGTCGCCGCCATATATATCCTCGAAATAGCGGCCTGTGACATCCCGGTCTGTTTTCTCGGTGATATGGGTACCAACAAGGCGCCAGCGAAAGCGCAGCTGTTCGCCTTCGCGCAGAACATCGGCAATCGCAATAAAGGGTAGCAGCCGCGCGGTCAGGTCCAATGGGGAAAAATCAGCACGTGACGGCAGCCCGCCATTGCCACGCAAATTCTCCCAAAATTCAAATATTTCACGCAAAATCGGAGATTGTAGACTATTTAAATCCGGGTCCCGCTTGATTTTGAATCGTGTTCGATCCGCCGCATTCATGCTTAATCACATTGTAACCATATTACCGACGGCTCAGTAACATGCGAAATGCGCCGCATCTACCGCGCGAGAGTCGCATTCAAAAAATGCTTTCCAATCCCTGCTAGCCCGAATTATTCATGAGAGGGCGCAAGATTGCTGGCGAGCGTAGATTA
>CAYWYB010000278.1:0-7458 GCA_964462145.1 uncultured Rhodospirillaceae bacterium | reverse complement strand
CACCATCAAGCCGTCAATACGCAGGGTCGGGGCATTGCTGCCGTAGCGGAAGGTCAGATCGTCCGCCGGGGTAATATTCAAGAACATATCCTTCAGATTGCCGGCGATCGTCAGTTCCGATACCGGGTGCGCCAATTCGCCCTTGTCGATCCAGAAACCGGCGGCGCCACGGCTGTAATCACCGGTCACACCGTTGACGCCGAAGCCGATCAATTCGGTGATGTACAGCCCCGATGTAATATCCGCCAACAGCGCATCACGGCTGCAGGTGCCGGGCTGCATATACAGGTTTGTCGTGCTTGGCGACGGTGGTCCGGAGGTGCCGCGGCTGGCATGCCCGGTACTTTCCAGGCCCAATTGCCGGGCTGATGCCGAATCCATGACCCATGTCGCCAGTTCGCCGTTCTCCGCCAGCAGCCATTGCCGGTTGGCCACGCCCTCGCCGTCAAACGGCTTGGATGCCAGGCCCCGTGGCCGGTGCGGATCGTCTACAATTGTGATGCCGGGCGCGAAGACGCTTTTGCCCAGACTGTCCTTTAGAAATGATGTACCGCGCGCGACGGAGCTGCCGGTAATGGCACCGACGAAATGACCAAGCATGGAGTTCGACACACGGGGGTCGAAAACCACCGGGATCTGCTGGCTTTCAACCTTGCGCGGGTTCAGACGCCGCACCGCCCGCTCGCCGGCGGAGGTGCCGATGGCCGCCGGAGCGTCCAGATCGCCGCCATGCCGGGCCGAGGTGAAGTCATAGTCGCGCTCCATCCCCGTACCCTCGCCGGCGATGACGGAGGCGAACAGTGAATGGGATGACGTGGCATAGCCGCCCGAAAAACCGTTCGAGGTAACCAGGGCAATGCGGTTGCGGCCCCAACCGGCGCCCGCGCTTTCGGAATTGGAGACGCCTTTCACGGCCAGGGCCGCGGTTTCGGCTTCCGCGGCCATTTCGTACAGCGCCTCGGGCGTTGGCTCGTTTGGATCATTCAGGTCAAGATCCGGAATGTCCGTGCACAATCGATCCGCATCCGCCAGGCCGCAATAGGGATCTTCCGGCATGGCCGCCGCCATCGCCAGGCCTCTTTCAAGCAATTCATCAAGGCTGTCCGGGGTCATGTCGGTGGAGGAGACGATGGCCTGTTTCTTGCCGAAGAATATCCGCAGGCCCAGGTCCTTGCTTTCCGAACGCTCCAAATCCTCGCGGGCGCCCAGGCGGTAGCTGACTTCAAGCGAAGCGGATTCGAACAGAACCGCATCGGCGGCATCGGCACCGGCGCGCTTCGCCTTGGCGACAAGCTCGGACAGCAGGTTCAGATCGTTGGCCGTATCGGCTGAATTTTGGCTCATGGGGTATCTCCACCCTTGGAAGACGGCTCTATTGCCCTGTATAGGGCTTCTGTGCAGGCATTGCGACCGCCGCACCCAAAAAATGGCGAAAAATAGCTAACGAAGATGTAATAGCGCCGGAATTACCAACCAATGCCCTAAAAATCTGAAACGATGCCCTTGCGCTCCCAATCGCCGTAACGGGTGGGTTCCAGCCCTTTCGGGCCGCCGACTTCCTTCACCGGCTTCCGCTGCTTCTTGTCAGATGGTTGCTCGGCCTTGGCTGCCTCGGGGTTTGGCTCGGGCTGATTAGGGTCGGGTTTATTCGTCGGCATCAATTCTGTTTCCTGCGTGCTGCGTCTGACTATGTTACACACCATTTTAATCGTAGTTGGAATGAAAATGAATGACTGATCATGAGTGATACGGGGCATCGGTCGCGCTCCGCCGCGATGCGGCTTCTGGGCCGGATTCTGGATCGTGGGCAAATGCTGGACGAAGCCTTGCTCGACGAGCAGGAAGGCGGCGGACGCATGGCCAAACTGGCCCCTCGGGACCGCGCCTTTGCCCGTTTGCTCACGGTGACCGTTTTGCGCCGGCTGGGACAGATCGATGACGCAATCGACCGCTGCCTGGACAAGCCATTGAACCGGGCCGCGAAACCAGCTCGTAATGCGCTCCGACTCGCCGCCGCGCAGAGTATGTTTCTTGGCACGCCGGCGCATGCCGTTGCCGACGGTACTGTCCGTTTGATGGGCTCGCGCCAGAGGCATCTGAGCGGGCTGGTAAATGCGGTATCCCGGCGTTTGACCCGCGAATCGGAACCGATCTTGGCGGAACAGGACGAATTACGACTGAATTGCCCCGATTGGCTGTGGCGGGTTTGGGCCTCGACCTATGGTGAAGAGACGACCCAAAAAATGGTCGCGGCGATGTTGCTGGAACCACCGCTGGATCTGACGTTCAAGGCAAAGGCTGAAGACTGGGCCGAGAAACTACAGGGAGAGGTTCTGCCGACCGGCAGCCTGCGCCGCGAGGGCGGCGGCATAATCCAGGCCTTGCCTGGTTTCAATGAGGGGGAATGGTGGGTCCAGGATGCCGCCGCCGCGCTGCCGGTGGCCCTGTTGGGCCAGGTAGAGGGGCGGGAGGTGCTGGATCTTTGCGCCGCACCAGGGGGCAAGACCGCGCAATTGGCGGCCAGGGGTGCGCGAGTAACGGCAATCGATAGTGCGCCAAAAAGAATGGAACTGCTGCAAGCCAATCTGGATCGCCTGGGCTTGCAGGCGGAGACCATTGTCGCGGACGCCTTGCAATGGCGGCCGGCGAAACCTTGCGATTTCATATTGTTGGATGCGCCTTGCAGCGCGACGGGCACCATACGCCGTCATCCTGATATCTGGCACCTACGCAATGCCAAGGATGTGGCGGCGGTGGCGGAACTGCAGAACCAGATGTTGCGGGCCGCGATAGAGATGCTGGCGCCTGGCGGTACCCTGGTTTTCTGCACCTGTTCATTACAACCCGAAGAAGGAGAAGGGCGGATCGAAGCCTTGCTGGCATCTGGCGCATCGGTCAGCCGGCGGCCCATCGAGGCGGCGGAACTGTTCGGCCTCGATTCGCTGGTTACACCGCTGGGGGATATGCGCACGCTGCCTCATTATGAGGGCGGAATGGATGGATTTTTCGCCTGCCGCCTGCTGAAGGACGGCTAAATCCAGCCTCGCTTTTCATTAGCTTGCGAGCAACATAGCAACCTGCTAACTCTCCCTCATGCAACATAAAACACTTATCGCGCCTTCAATTCTCTCCGCTGATTTCGCAGCCTTGGGCGAGGAAGTGCGGGCGGTCACGGCGGCCGGCGCCGACTATATCCACATCGATGTCATGGATGGCCATTTCGTGCCGAATTTGACCATTGGCCCGGCGGTGGTCGGCGCCCTGCGCCCGCACAGCGACCTGCCCTTCGATGTGCATTTGATGATCAGTCCGGTTGATCCCTATATCCCGGATTTTGTCGCCGCCGGCGGCGATATCATCACCATTCATGCCGAAGCCGGGGCCCATTTGCACCGGACCATTCAGCTGATCAAGGATCAGGGCGCCCGCGCTGGTCTGGCCCTGAATCCCGGCACGCCCATCGCGGCGGTGGAGCCGTTGCTGGAAGACCTGGATCTTGTCCTGGTCATGAGCGTCAATCCAGGCTTTGGCGGGCAGTCCTTTATTTCGGGGCAGTTGGAGAAAGTGCGCCAATTGCGGGCGCTCATTGATGCGACCGGGCGGACAATTGACTTGCAGGTGGATGGTGGTGTCAATGCCGCGAATGCGGCCACCGTTGTCGCCGCTGGTGCCGATGTGCTGGTCGCCGGTTCGGCGACCTTCACAGGCGGCGTTGAAAACTATGCGGCCAATATAAAGGCGCTACGAGCGACGCCTGAATAGCGCGATGCCATGAATGATAGTTGGGCGAGACTGAAAAACGCAGGTTACCGAACCCGCCTGTATCGCCGGACGCTGGAACGGCGGCAGATCGAACAGCTGGCTTTCCTGCCCCACGACCCCTGGCCGGGGGACGCGAAAGTAGCGGATGAATTATTCCAGGGGCGCTATCGTTTCGTCGGGCGCGAGGCCAGCGCGCCCAATCAACCGCCATGGCGCCTGCGGCCCGATGATGCCGAGTGGCTGGCCGAGTTGCACGGTTTCTCATGGCTGCGCCATTTCGAGGCGTCGGGTGGAGAAACCGCGCTGGCTTATGCGCGGCGGCTGGTCCGCTCGTGGATAGACCTATGCGGTGACATTGACCCCCTGACCTGGTCTCCGGGCGTACTCGGGCAACGTTTGGTGGCGTGGCTGGATCATGGGAATTTTCTGCTGCAAGGCGCCGACGAGGAATTTACCACCGCTTATATGGCCTCGCTTGCGGCGCAATGGCAGCATTTGCAGCGCACCTGTGGCGATGCGCCAAGCGGTGCCGAAGAATTGCTGGCGTTACTGGGTCTGGTATATGGCGCCCTGGCGCTGCCTGATGAAGACAACGCCGTAAGAAAGGGTTTGCAGCAGCTTGATGGCCTGATCGCGCGCCAGACGATGGCGGATGGTGGCTATAACAGCCGCGCGCCATCGGATCTCATGGCCGTGTTAAGGCATTTGATCGGCCTTCGTGAAGCGCTTGGCGATTCCGGCCGTACGGTTCCCGACTGGTTACAAGTGAAAATCAGCCGCATGGCGTTGATGCTGCGCGGCATGCGTCACGGCGATGGCGGCTTGGCATTGTTCAACGGCGGTATCGAGGAAAGCCGAGACGTCGTGGATATCACCCTGTCGCAGGCCCGGGTCAAGGGCAGGGCCGTGCTCAATGCGACGCAATCAGGGTTTCAGCGGTTGGCCGCGGGCGGTGTCGTCCTGCTGGCCGACACCGGCGCGCCGCCGGCCGGCGAATGGGGCCGCCAGGCCCATGCGGGCGGTACCGCGTTCGAACTGTCCGTCGGCAGGCAACGCCTGGTGGTCAACTGCGGCAGCGGACGCCGGCGCAGCGCCGAATGGCGCGAGGCCGCCCGGTCGACGGCGGCGCATTCCACCTTGCATTTGGATAATGCCAACGCCTGGCCGATTACGGATACAGGGGATTTCGGGCCTGAACCCGCGCGTCTGCAATGCCGCCGGCATGAGGACGATCAGGGCAATGCCTGGCTGGAACTGCACCATAATGCCTACCGCCCGCGCTTTGGCGTTACCCACCGCCGGCGCCTGTATCTGGATGCGTCCGGAGAGGATATTCGCGGCGAAGACCGGTTGGATGTGGGCGGCCTGGCAGGCGCGTCAAGCGAGGTCGCGGGCCGTGCCGTCGCCGTGCGGTTTCATCTGCACCCGGATGTAAGGGCGTCGGCCGTTCAGGGCGGCTCGGCCATTCTGTTGCGTCTGAAGGGAGGCAAAGGTTGGCGCTTCCGCGCCAGCGGCGCCGAAATCGCCATGGAAGACACCGTCTATCTGGGGCAGGACGGCCCCATACGCCGCAGTCAGCAAATCGTTCTTTCCACAACCACCAGTGCCGATGGCAATGTCATCAAATGGGCCTTTCGGCAAGCCTAGGCCATTTTCGATATTGAACTACCCACCCGCTCCCCGTGCCCCCAAGAGCTTTATGGCACCCACAGGGTACCATTAATGGGTGGCCGGGCCGGGGGAGCGGGTGGCTTGGCGACTCGATGAATATCGAAAATAACCTAAACCGTGGTTTTGGCCTTGTAGCTGCAAACATCCCTGACGATACAGGCTGGACAATCGGGCTTGCGTGCCTTGCAGATATAGCGGCCATGCAGGATCAGCCAATGGTGGGCGTGCTGCAGGTAAGCTTTCGGCACCCGTTTCTCCAGCTTGCGCTCGACCTCCAGCGGGGTCTTGCCGGGCGCCAGGCCGGTGCGGTTGCCCAGGCGGAAGAGGTGCGTATCCACCGCGATGGTGGGCTGGCCAAAGGCGATATTGCAGACCACGTTGGCGGTCTTGCGCCCCACGCCGGGCAGGCTTTCCAGCTCTTCCCGGCTTTCCGGCACCTGGCCGTCAAAGGCGTCCAATAGACGCCGGCTGAGGGCGATGACGTTCTTGGCCTTGGTGTTGAACAGCCCGATGGTACGGATGTGCTGTTTCAGCTTGGCTTCGCCCAGGGCCAGCATGGCGGCGGGATTGTCGACCTCTTCGAACAATGCCTTGGTGGCTTTGTTGACGCCCACGTCCGTGGCCTGGGCCGACAGCACCACGGCGACCAGCAGGGTATAGGTGTTGGAATAGTTCAATTCGCCCTTTGGCTCCGGGTCGGCGGCCTGCAACCGGGCAAAGAAAGTCTCGATATCTACCTTTTTCATGTTCTAAACTGTTTCTTATGGGGACTGAGAGACTGCATGGGGAGCCTGCGCTGCTGTTCAATGCCGAACTGCGGCCAAACCGAAGCTTGAGCCCGAGGGGCTTTCGCATACTTATGGCGGCGGTGAGCCTTGTCTGTCTGGCCATGGGGCTGGCGTTTTTCTTCGCCAATGCCTGGCCGGTGATCGGCTTTCTGGGCCTGGACGTGGCTGCCATCTATCTGGCATTTCGGCTCAGTTACCGCGCCGGCCGTTTGCGCGAAAGGGTGCGCTTGTCGGAGGTTGAACTGTCCATTGACCGTATCCAGCCGAGCGGTCAGCGCAAACATTGGTCGTTTCAACCTTATTGGGCCCGCGTACGCCTGGAAGTCGACGAACCGGATCCCGTCGACCTTGTCGATGATCCTTCGATCATGGAGGGGCGGGGCAGCGTCGTCGTCTCCTCGCACGGTCAGCGCGTCCGCCTGGGACGGTTCCTCGCACCGGGCGAGCGGCGCTCTTTCGCCGACGCCCTTAGCCTCGCTCTTCGCCGTCTTACGCGCGGTTAGATTAGAGCCCCAGAACATCGGCCATGCCATAGAGACCGCTTTCCTTGTCGGCCAGCCAGCGGGCGGCACGGATGCCGCCACGGGCAAAGATTGCCCGGTCCGTCGCCTTGTGGCTCAGTTCGACCCGTTCATCATCCGCTGCGAAGATCACCGAATGCTCGCCGGCCACGTTGCCGCCCCGCAGGGCGGCATAGCCGATGGCGCCCCGGTTGCGCTCGCCGGTGATGCCGTGACGGCCGCCGGTGGCGACCGCGTCGTGGTCCACGCCCCGGCCCGCCGCCGCCGCCTTGCCCAAAAGCAGCGCCGTGCCCGAAGGTGCGTCAACTTTGTAGCGATGGTGCATCTCGACCACCTCGATGTCGAAATCATCATCCAGCAAGCTGGCCACCTGCTTGGCGACCAGGGCCAGAACGTTGACGCCCAGGCTCATATTGCCTTCCCGCATGATGGCGATGGTTTCCGCCGCCTTGTTGATGGCCGCGTCATCCTCCGCCGTCATGCCGGTGGTGCCGATGACCAGATTGGTCTTGGTCTCCACCGCCAGGGCAGCATGCGCCACGGTTGCAGCCGGTGTTGTAAAATCCAGTACCACCGCCGCCCGTTCGAACATGGCCCGAGGGTCCGCCTCCACTGCCAGGCCCAGACTGTCCAGACCGGCCAACTCGCCCAGATCCCGGCCCAGATCGTCATGCCCCGGCCGCTCGGAGCCGCCGGCGATGGCACAGCCCTCCGTG
>CAYWYB010000277.1:0-7471 GCA_964462145.1 uncultured Rhodospirillaceae bacterium | reverse complement strand
GTACAGTTCCACCCCGAGAGCATCCTGTCCATGGACAACCAGGCCGGTCTGCAAATCGTCGAAAACGTCCTGGCGACCCTGCTGCCGGAGAAAGGCGCATCGGAACGGGCGGCATAGTGTGCAATGGGGCTATTCCGCGGCGTTCATCTCTTCAAGAGAAGGAAAAGGATCAGCGAACCCAGGCGGTAAGTCCAACCAGACCATTGCCTCTTCAAGTGTTCTGAATTGGCAAACTTCAGCGGCCGTATCGGACCGTAGGATGCCGTACATGCGACTCATACCGAAACTATGGAGTTCCGGCACCACGCTGGCGACCTTTCGCGGCCCCAGTTTTTTATCCAGGTCATTGAAATACCTGACATAGCTAAGCGTTTCCGACTTGCTGGGCGCGCCCTCGGCATCTCGATAGTCATAAATGCGGTTCATGCCATATTGCAAAGCCGGATCGTTGTCGATGGCCTCATAGGTGGCCATCCAGCCTGCGTGTTCATAAGGCCCCGACCGTTTCGCGAAGACACAGCCAAGGTCCACGTCAATTTTGTACCAATATCGCATCGCGCATGCTCTCAAGACATTGTGGCGTCCGTCGGATACAAACTATTCGCAGTATTATGATGAATAGGAGTTAAGCATCCGCTAATTCCCCCTAAACGTCGGCGGGCGCTTGGCCAGGTAGGATTCGGCGGCATGGGCCGCGTCCTCTGTCTCGGCGCTTAGGATATTCTGGTCGAAATCCATGTGCATGATCGAACGGTCCAAGGCGCCAGAGATCGCATTGACGCTGCGCTTGATCATTTGCGCCGCCACGGGCGGTTGGCCGGCATAGTGCCGGGCCCATTCCATGGCCTTGTCCATGACCTGATCCGGCTCAACCATTTCATCCAATGCGCCCCATTCCAGCAAGGTCGGTCCCGGAATATGCTTGCCGCCGATCACCAGTTGCTTGGCCCGCGCCGGCCCGACCAGATGCACGCACAAAGGCAGGCTCTGCCACATCAGGTTTACGCCGATCAGAATTTCAGGATAGGACATGAAGCAATCCCGCGCCCCGATGCGGAAATCTAGCGCCGTAGCGATGCAGGCGCCGCCGCCCATGGCGGCGCCGTTCCAGGCGGCGATGGTAATCTGATCCATATCCAGCAGTGACTGAATGCAGCGCTGGCCCATGCGGCTGTTACGGCGGTGCACCGTCAGGCGGGGATGCCGCGGCAGCTTGCCGGTCAGATCGGCGCCGGAATTGAAGTGTTTGCCGGCGCCGGTGAAAATCACCACCCGCGCCTCTTCGTCATCGCGGAAGCTGAGCGCGGCATGCTCGATCTCCTCGAGGTGACGATAGTTAAGCGCGTTGGCCTTTTCCGGCCGATTGAAGGTCACCGTGGCGATCTCGCCGCCCCGTTCCACCTTGATATGCTGATATTCCATGCCCAATACCTTTACTGTAGTCCCGGCTAAAGCTCTTGCCCCATCCCGACCGTATCGATGCCAGGCGGCGAAGACAACTGTTCGAAATTTTTCAGTTATCCAGGATGCTGCGCAACCTGTTGCCAAGTTCTTCAATGGCAAACGGCTTTGTCAGCAATTCGATGGCCGGATCCAGACGGCCTTGTTTGGCGAAGGCTTCCTCGGTGTATCCGGACATATAGAGTACCTTCGTTTCCGCCTGCTTCTGCCGGACGGCATTGACCAGGGCCGGCCCCGATATGCCGCCCGCCAGGACCACGTCCGTCAAAAGCAAATCCATGCGCGGCAGGCGCGGCAGCAATTCCAACGCCTCCCCGCCGGTGCCAGCAACAGCGACCGAATAGCCCAGGGTTTCCAGCATATCGCTAATCACCAGCTGCAAATTGGCGTCGTCCTCCACCACCAGAATGGTTTCTCCCGGTTTGGCCAGCGGTGCCTCCGAGGTGCCGGCGATCTCCGGCGTGGCCGCTGGCGCGCTGGAACGGGGCAAATAGAGACGGAAAGTCGTTCCGGCTCCCCATTCACTGTCAACCGCTACGTGCCCCCCCGATTGCTTAACAAAACCGAACACCATGCTAAGTCCGAGGCCGGTACCTTTGCCAACGTCCTTGGTGGTAAAAAACGGATCAAATATCTGCTCCCGCACATCCGCTTTCATGCCGGTTCCTGTGTCACTAATTGCCAGAAGGACATATTCACCGGGTGCGGCCTCGTGCTCGGCGGCCTGAATTTCATCAATGCTGGTATTGAATGTTTCGATGGTTAACCGGCCGCCATCGGGCATGGCGTCATGGGCATTAACAGCCAGGTTCAGAATGGCTTGCTCCAACTGCGCCGCGTCGATCTCGCATAGCCAGAGATCAGGCGCATTGACGACACTGATCTCGATGGTTTCGCCAAGACTGCGTCGCAACATATCATCCATGCCGTTCAGCAAGGCCTCGACGTCAACATCCTGGATGTTCAGGGTCTGCTTGCGGGCAAAGGCCAAAAGTCGGTGGGTCAAGGCCGCGCCGCGCTTGGTAGCCGTAATCGCGGGCGTCAGGAATTTATTGATCCCTGCGCTGTCCTTGTCATTCTTGCGTATCAGTTCAAGGTTGCCAAGGATCACCGCCAGCACATTGTTAAAGTCATGGGCGACACCGCCGGTGATTTGCCCAACCGCTTCCATCTTTTGCGCCTGGCGCAACTGCTGTTCCTGCTGCACGAAATCAGTGACATTGACCCATGCCACCAAGGTCCCGCCATCAGGCATGCGGTGTTCGCGTATTTCATGCCAAAAATCGCTCTCGCCCTGGCCGTGTACTCTGAAATAATTGCCCGGCCGGCGGTGCCGCGCCATGCGTTCTTCCAGCCAGGCCTCTTCTCGGCCCACCGCGTCGGGCACGTGCCCATACTGCAATGTGACACGGCAGAATTCCTCGAACGTTTCACCGATAAAATCGCGTCCGTAGAGGTTCAGACGATGTTGACGGGCAACCTCGTTAGCATGAATCAGACGGTCATCACTATCGTACAGACAGACATGATCCAGCATATGATCCATGGCGTCGAAAAAGCGGCTCTCCGCCTTGCGGGCCGCGTCCCTGGCGTCCACTTCCGCAGTGATATCGGCGCTTACGCCGCGATAACCAAGAAAGATGCCGTCCGCATCGAACCTGGGGATGGCGCCGGAGCGTACCCAATGCTTACGGCCATCGGCATGTATTCGCCATGATACGGCATTCCGGTAAGGCCTGTGCGCCGCAACGGCTTCGCGAATTCCAGCTTCATCGCTGAATGTGACCAACGTCCTACCTACTTCCGCCGAGGTTTTGCCGATTATGCTGGCCGCCGGATCGCCCGTGATCTCGTAGAAGCGATCTGAGAGATAGGTATATCGATGTTCCCCATCGGTCTCCCAGAACCAGTCCGAGGCCGCTTCGGCAAAATCTCGAAAACGTTCATCGCTTTCCATCGATACGGCGGTGCTTTCGCCCTGGTCTTTTGCCAAATGTCCATCGGCCGGGCCTGGCTGCCGCGTTGCGGCATCCTCCACCAGACAGCTCAAGCCGGTAATCGCGGCATTGCCGTCCCTGATCGGGGAACAGGTGTATTGCACCAACCGCCTTTCGCCCGAAGACAGCGGCAGGCCGGCTTCTATCTCGCCACTAACCACTGGCGCGCCGGTTTCCAAGACTTGTCGGAGTTTCGCCTCCACGGCGGCGGAGGCGTGCGGGATAACCTCGTGAATGGTGCGACCAACATGGTCGGCCGCCGGCAGACCATTCAGCGCGGCCAGCCAGTCATTCACAAAGACATGGCGCAATGCCAAATCAAAGGTACAAAAGCCAAACGGTACGTCGGAAAAAATCGCCGCTAGCGCCTCTGGCGACCGCTGGCCCGGCTTTTCATTCAAATCACCCCTCCTTGGAACCCACCCTGCGAGGTTCGTGGAATCGTAGCATGCCCCGGTCAGAGGTCAACCGCGCCGGGATTTTAAGTCCAACGCACGGTGTCTTGCTGATCCTCGGCGCTGAGCAGGGTCGTGGTGTAGACATAGGTGTCATCACACAGATCGTAGCGGCGGGAAAGTTGGCGGCGCACTTCGGACTCGGCCTCGCCCTGGGGTATTTTCGAACGTTCCCACATGGCCAGATCGGGCCTCCGCGTCAGCAGCAGGCTGCGCTTACGCCCCGCAGTTTCGTCAAGGCATTGCCACAAACCAATAACCTGGCTGTCATATGAGGATTCGAAACCCGGCCAGGCCGCCGTGCAGAGGTCGAGAAATTCAGGCCAATGATCGGCGGCCAATTCAAACCAACGAAACGCATAGTTGCCTTGCCGGCGGGGCGGTTCCGCTGTTGCCGGACGTAGGGTCGGCGACATGGCCTCGCTCTCCCACGCGGCGACGTCAGGCACACCATCCAGCAACCGGTCCATCGCTCCTGCCGCCTCGGCGCCATCGGGCCAGACCGATAAAACCGTCAGTTCATCGCGGGGCCGGCCGATCTGACTGCGCCAGACGCCATACAGTTCGCCGCCTGCCTGGCGCAGCCGCTCCGCGCCGCCCGCGCACAGGGCGTCGGCCACCGCCTGCCATTGCCGCGGCGCCGCCAGGACCCGCGCATGTACATAAATATCAGCCATTTCGACCCAACATGATCCATGATCGTAAACGCGACGCGCTCCGAGAGGCGGAGGCCAGCATCGCGCGGCAATCTATCACGAGTCTCGGTCAAGTCACATGGGATGACAGCCGGATAAAGTGACGGGGGTGCAAACGACAGGACCAGATCCCGCGCCATGCACCCCCGCTCAACTTTTTCTTTGAATGCGGGCGCTGGAACTTAGCACCCAACCATCCGGGCTTGCCGCTATTTGGCCTTTTGCGCCCAGATTTCTCCCTGAACGGCCTTTTTTTCGCCCTTTTTGCCAGCCATCGCCGAATAGCTGCCTTTGAGCATTAGCACGCCGCCGGCGACTTTCTTCAGGGACATTTTGATCCAGGTATTTTTGCCTTTGCCCCGGTCCAATTCAACCTGGTTGCCGGAAATCTTGCCCATCGAGACATGCTCGGTCGCATAACCGCCCTTGGTGGTCGAAGACCGCCGGGCAACGATCCGCCCGCCCTTGCTGACGCTGAGGATCTTCACGGCAAAGGCGCCTGAAGCTCCACTGTCCGCGGACCAACTCCCTTTCCAGTCACCGATCAGGTTCTGACCCGGTGCTGGTGCTTGTGATTCTGATTGTGTTGTTTGACAGCCTGTAACGGCCAAAGTGATAAAAGCTACGAATAACCATGACAGCATTTTCATGCGGCGTTCCTTTACTAACTAGATACAAGTACAAAAAAGCTTGTTGCTGTTTCGATGATATAACATATGCGCCGCCGCCGCCATAACTCTCGCAAGAACATTATGGAAAATTCAGCAACTTTTATGAAACACTCATTAGCATGCAATAATGAAATGTGACGTGTAGCTGGCGGTTCTCCTGATCACTCTTGCAGCGCCGTACGGTTGGCACCACCGGCCATCATGCCGCCGTCGATCACCAGCTCCGATCCGTTGACATAGGACGACAGATCGGAAGCCAGATACAGCACGCCGTCGGCGATTTCCTGGGGCCGGCCGGCCCGGTGCGCTACGGTGGCGGCGGCCAGGGCCTCGGGGTCGATGGCATTGGCGCGGCCACCCGCGGCGGGGCTGAGGCCACGGGCCGGCAGCTTGGTCCAGATCGGCGTATCGATAATGCCCGGATGCACGGAATTCACGCGCACCTTCAGACCGGCGCCGGCGCATTCCAGGGCGGCGGACTTGGCGAACAGCCGCACCCCGCCCTTGGAGGCACTGTAACCGGCCAGGCCGGGGGAACCGCGCAGCCCCGCCACCGACGACATGATGATGATGGAACCGCCGCCCGAATTGTGAATGGCGGGGATGGCGTGCTTGGTGCCCAGAAAAACACCGTCGAGATTGATGGCGTTCTGCCGCCGCCAATCCTCCAGGCTCATCTCCAGCAACGAGCCGCCGATACCGATACCGGCATTGTTGACCAGAATATGCAGCCCGCCGCAACGGGCGCGCGTCTCCTCTAATACCTCACGCCAGACACTTTCTTCGGTCACGTCATGGGGCAGCGCAAAGGCGGAACCGCCCTGCCCCTGTATGCCGTCAACGGTGCCGGCCATGCCCTCGGCGTCAATATCCGTTACCACCACCTGGGCGCCCTCGCGCGCCAGGGTCTCCGCGCAGGCGCGCCCGATGCCCGAGCCGCCGCCGGTGATCATGGCAACCTTGTCATCAAGCAATCCCATGTCGATCCTCCTGTTTACCTAGGGCAATTATAGGCACGATTATGGGCGCGGGCCGGTGCATGGACAAGCCATGACCGCGCCGTTATCCTTGGCGCGGTAAACGGGGGAATAATCCATGCGGGTCAGAGTGATCACCGATAAATGCGAGGGGCACAACCGATGCTGTGCCCTGGCGCCGGAGCTATTTGACGTGGACGACTATGGTATCGCCACGGCACTGAATGATGGCGAGGTTCCGCCGGAACTTGAAGAGCAGGCAAGGCTGGCGATGGAAAACTGCCCGGAATATGCCATTGAGGTCGTGGACGAATAAGAAAATAATTGGGGAGATGGGGACATGAGCAAGACACCGCCAGTCACGGACTGGACCAGCGATTACGACTTTTTCGATCCGGACTATATCAAGGATCCGGCCCCGGTCTGGGAGGAGCTGCGCGGCAAATGCCCGATCGCCCATACGGAACGCTGGGGCGGCTCGTGGATGCCGACAAACTATGAGGACATGCAAGCCTTTGTCCGCATGGTGCCCGAATTATCCTCGCGCAACGTGATGCTGGTCAGCCCACCCAAGAATGATGAATTTGATGCCGAGTTGGCGGAATACGGCAGCTCGGCCCCGCCGATCACTTCCGATCCGCCCGAGCATATCCCCATGCGGCGCCTGATCCTGCCTCTGTTCACGCCCAAGGCGGTGGAGGGCTATCGTCCCTTCACGGAACAGCTTTGCCATGACCTGATTGATGGCTTTATCGATCAAGGTGGCTGTGATGCGGCCCTGGATTACGCGGTGCACATTCCGGCCAAGACCATCGCCTATATCATCGGCGTCGACGGCAACCGGACGGACGAATTCGTCGGCTGGGTCCGCGGCCTGGTGGAACAGGGCATGCAGGACCCGGTCAAGCTAAAACACTACCGCCATATCATCCGCGAGTTCTTCGCCGAACTGGTGGATGCGCGTAAGGCGAAGCCAAAGGACGACCTGATCTCCAACCTGCTGCAACAGGAAATCAACGGCCAGCCCATCGCGCGCAAGGCCGTCATCGCCATGTGCGATCTGTTGCTGGTGGCCGGGATCGATACCACGTGGAGCTCCATCGGCTCGGCCCTATGGCATTTCGCCATGAACCCGGACGACCGCCGCCGCATGGCGGCGGAGCCGGCGCTGTTCCCCACGGCAATTGAGGAATTGCTGCGTTTCTATTCACCGGT
>CAYWYB010000276.1:290-7475 GCA_964462145.1 uncultured Rhodospirillaceae bacterium | reverse complement strand
CCATCAATTCCGCCATCATCAGGTTCAGATCGGCGCCCTTGGCGATACAATGGCCATGGCCCCGATGGTTCGAGGCCATATAGTCGTCATCGCGCAGGTTGGCGGAAACCGCCGCCGCCACGGCTTCCTCGCCGATATAGCTGTGCGCCGTGCCCTTGACCTCGCCCTTGGCGAAGAGATCGATGGTTTGCTCTTCAAAGGCCCGGATACGGCGCATGGTGGTATAAATTTCTTCCGCCGTCTCGGCCGAAAGCTTCACATTCGATGTTGCAGTCTTGGTCTTCGTCGCCATATTGCGTCGACCGCCCGCGCGGCCCCTCCAAAAGCCTATTTCTGTTTGGCAGTTAGCTTAACAAGCATTGCGCCATCCTGGAAAGCAGTTACACCGCCACGCCGGCACGCAAGCCCTCCAGGACCGCCTCCTCGACCGTACGCGGGGCGAGGCAATCACCGATCAAATGAAGCTCGCCGTGCCAGCCAGCAAGATCATTTTCCACTCCGGTCGCCGACTGATGACCATGGGCGGTCACCAGGGTATCCACGCCCTCGCACAGGACCGGCTCGCCCGAGGTCGTGTGTTGCAGATAGACCGTGTCATTATCCACACCGCGCAGGCGCGCATAGGGGATGATCTCGACGCCAAGCCGATGCATATCGCCCAGCCATTTGTCGCGGGCATATTGCGGGATCATCTGGCCAGCGGTAATGCCGTTGACGGCCAGGCGGACGTGGCAGCCCTCGCGCACGAATTTCTCCGCCAGGCCCAAACCGATCCAATCGCCGCGCCAATCGGTGATGACCACATTCGCGCCCACATTGGCCTCACCGCGCAAGACCTGCCAGGCATCGACCACATGGCCATCTTCCCTGCCTTCGATGTCGGGCTGATACGGCGCGGCCCCGGTGGCGACGATCACCGCATCGGGGGCAAGCCGGTCAATCAACTCACGGTCGACCATTTGCCCGGTCACCACCTTGACGCCGGCCAGTTCCATCTCGTGCTGAAGATTGTTGATGATACCGCCGAATTCCGCCCGGCCCGGCAACAATTGCGCCAGCTTGACCTGCCCGCCCAGACTGGCCGAGGCCTCATACAAGGTAACGTCATGGCCCCGTTCGGCGGCCACGGCGGCAGCCTTCATGCCGCCCGGACCGCCGCCCGCGACAATGATCCGGCGCGGCGCCGCGGTCGCGCCCCGTTCGCCGAATTCCAGCTCCCGGCCGGTTTCGGGGTGCTGAATACAGGATATGGGGAAGCCGCGCAGCATGTGATCAATACAGGCCTGATTGCAGGCGACACAGGCGCGGATGTCGTCAAATCGCGCGGACTGGGCCTTCATGGGCATTTGCGGATCGGCGATCATCGCCCTGGTCATGCCGCACATATCCGCCTGGCCACCGGCCAGAACCTGTTCGGCAATCTGCGGCTGGTTGATCCTGCCCGCGACGAACACCGGAATGCTCAGACGCGCCTTGATGGCGGCGGCGAAGGGCGCGACATAAGCATGCTCCACCGCCATGGGCGGCACGATATGCACCGAACCGCCAAGGCTGGAGGAGGTGCCGGCGGTGACATTGATATAGTCGAGCAATTCGTCCTGATCCAACGCGGCGGCGATCTCCAGCACCTCGCCGGCTTCAAGGCCATCATACTCCATCTCGTCGCCGGAGATACGCATACCAACGACCATGTCATCGCCAACGCCAAGACGTACCGCGGCCAGTATTTCACGCACGATCCGCAGGCGCCCGTCGCGGTCACCACCGTATTGATCGGTCCTGTGGTTGGCGGCGGGATTCAGGAATTGCGACAGCAAATAGCCATGAGAGGCAAGCACCTCGACACCATCGAGGCCGGCGCGCCGCATACGGCCAGCAGCAGCGCCATAGGCGGTGATGATCTCTTTGATCATGGCGATGGGCATCTGGCGAGGCATGACGTGAAAGCGTTCGTTCGGAATGGCGGAAGGCGCATGGGCCACGGCAAAGGTGCCGTCCGATGCCTCGCTCATTTCCCGCCCCGGATGGGATAACTGGCCAAAAACCTTGCAGTCATGGGCATGGCAAGCATCGGCGATGCGGCTGTAGCCGGCAATGCAGCCATCATCGTAGGCAATGATGGCGGGCCGGCTGCCGATGCCGGAGGAATGCACCCTCGCCGCCTCGACAATAACCAGGCCGGCGCCGCCGGCGGCACGGGCCTGGTGATAGGCGGCCATGCGGTCGGAGGGATAACTGCTCTTGTCGAGCATCACCGTCATATGTCCGGTGGAGAAGATGCGGTTCTTCAGGCGGTGGCCGCGTATGTTCAACGGCGAGAAAAGATGCTGCAACGGCCCCTCCCAAGGCTTAACTCCAATACCTGATTAGCTTAGCAAGCCCCGCCGCCGATGCTATGATTTTCGCAACAACCCATTGGAAAAAAACATGCCAGACAACAGCCGCACATCAGAAACCTTCCGCATCATCCTACTGGGCACCGGCTCGCCTCGTCCCAACCAGGAACGCAACCAGCCCGCCGCTCTAGTGCAGTGGGGCGTGGGGGGTGAAACGGAACAGATGCTGGTGGACGCGGGCGACGGCGTTGTGGGCCAGCTGCTGGCGGCAGAGGTTCCGCTGCAACAGGTTAACAACGTGGCGCTCACCCATATGCACTGGGACCATATCCTGGGCTATCCCGCCTTCGTCTGGGGCAGTTGGAACGCCGGACGTCTGAAGCTGACGGTCACGGGACCCGAGGGCACCAAGGATATGCATAACCAGCTGGTGGAAAACTATTACCGGGAACAGGCGGAATGGGCCATTGATCTGGGCTTTCCCCGCCCCGGCTGGGATGACGTTACGGTTCGCGACGTACCCGTCGGCTGGTCGGAGAGCATCGCCGGTTGCCTGGTCGAGGCCGGCCCGGTCTATCATCCACCCATGCATGCCCTGGCCTATCGCTTCACCTATCAGGGCCGACGCCTTGTGGTCACGGGCGATACCGCCATGTGCGACGAGTTGATCGAATTTTGCCAAGGCGTTGATGTTCTGGTCATCGATGCCTGCGCCGCCGCGCCCTCGCCCGATCTACCGCCCGAGAGGCAGCGCCTGATCGAGCGGCTGCACGAATTCCATGCCAGCCCCCAGGATTGTATCGACATCGCCGCCAAGGCCGGCGTGGCCAAGGTCGTGCTAACCCATCACCTGCCCGGCGTGGTGCCGGATTTCGATGCCTCGAACTATGCGGGCGAGGTGGTGACGGGCGAAGATCTGGATATCATCAATATTTGAAGTGATTCAGCTAATGCGACCATCGGCAACCGCGTGGCAGGCAACATGCACACCATCATAGTCGCGGGCCTGGGGCGCCTCGGTACGGCAGCGTTCCTCGGCATGGGGGCAGCGGGGATGGAAGGCGCAGCCGGATGGCGGATTGATCGGGCTGGGCACCTCGCCGGCCACGGGAATACGCTGGCGGCCTGACATTTCCAGATCTGGAATGGCATCCAGCAGCATCCGCGTATAGGGGTGGCGGGGATTCTCGAACAGGGTCTTGGTATCGGCCCATTCCACCAGACGGCCCAGATACATCACCCCAACCTTGGTTGAAACATGATAGACCACCGCCAGGTCATGGCTGATAAATAGATAAGTCAGGCCCAAGCGATCCTGCAATTCCTTCATCAGATTAAGAATCTGCGCCTGCACCGAGACGTCCAGGGCCGAGGTCGGCTCGTCACAGACCAGGAATTCGGGCTCGCCCGCCAAGGCGCGGGCGATGGAAATACGCTGACGCTGGCCGCCGGAAAACTCATGGGGAAAGCGCTCACGATCAGCCGGCGATAACCCCACCTGGCTCAGCAGATCACCGACGCGGCTTAAAATTTCCTGCTTACCGCTCAACAAGCCCCGCACACGGATCGGCTCGGCAACAATATCGGCGACCCGCCAGCGGGGATTGAGCGAAGCATAGGGATCTTGAAAGATCATCTGCATATGGGGCTGCATGCGCTTGCGCTCCGCCGCCGCCTCCACAGGGCCGATTTCAACGCCGTCGTAACGGATGGAACCGGCGGAGGGCTGATACAGCCCAACGATCAGCCGCGCCACCGTCGATTTGCCACAGCCTGACTCACCAACCAAAGAGAAGGTTTCACCGCGCCCAATGTCAAAATCGATGCCATCCACCGCCCTAACGTAGGAACGGTCCAGACGTTCGATCAGACGGTTCAGGAACGGTGCCGAAACATCAAAGTGACGCACAAGGCCGCCCACGGATAGCAGCGGTGCCGCGCCATTGTTGGAAATTTCACTCACCGGCCCGCGCCTCCGCCCGCTGTTCATCAAACAAATGACAGGCGACGTCCGATCGCGCCACGCTTTGTAAATTCGGCCGCTCCGTCCGGCAGCGGTCGGTCGCCTCCTCACAGCGGGGATTGAAGGGACAGCCCCGCGGAATTTCCTGTAGGCGGGGCATGGAACCCTCGATCTGGGTCAGCTGATCAACATGGTGGCCAATATGCGGGATCGACCCCATCAGGCCGTGGGTATAGGGATGCTTGGCCGCGCGCACCACATCCTGCACCGGCCCGATCTCGGCAATGCGGCCCGAATACATTACCGCGACCCGGTCCGCCGCCTCGGCGATCACACCCATGTCGTGGGTCACCAGCATCACGGCGGTGCCATGATCCTTACACAGGCGTTGCAACAACGAGATAATCTGCGCCTGAATCGAGACGTCCAGGGCCGTTGTCGGTTCGTCGGCGATAATCAAGCGTGGCTCCGCGCACAGCGCCAGGGCGATCACGACGCGCTGGCGCATACCGCCCGAGAATTGATGCGGATAATGATCAATGCGCTCGGCGGCACCTGGGATGCCCACTTCGTCCAACAGGTCCAGGGCGCGGGCGCGGGCCTCCCTCTCGCTCATGGGCAGATGGGTCTGGATCGTTTCGATCAACTGCCGGCTGACAGAATACAGAGGATTGAGCGAGGTCAGGGGGTCCTGAAAAATAGCACCGATGCGCCGGCCGCGGATGCGCCGGATTTCTTCATAAGGCAGATCATCGATACGCTGGCCTTCGAGAATAATTTCGCCCTGGGCAATGCGGCCGGGAGGCTCCAGCAAACCGATGATGGCGGCACCGGTCAGTGACTTACCCGCGCCCGACTCACCTACGACGCCGAGGATTTCGCCCGGCGCAATATCGAACGAAATGTCATCCACCGCGACCAGCGTGCCCCGGCGTGTTGGGAATTCGATACGTAGATTTCGGACCGAGAGGAGCGGCTGAATGCCATCGTTGGAAGACATTAGGCTCTCCTACCGCAACTTCGGGTTCAAGGCGTCGCGCAGCCAGTCACCCAGCAAATTGACGGCCAACACCAGGATCGCAAGTACGACCCCAGGGAAAATGGTGATCCACCACAAACCGGAGAACAGATAATTCTGCCCCTCATTAATCAATGTCCCCAGCGAGGGCTCGGTCGGCGGCACACCTACGCCAAGGAATGACAACGTCGCCTCGGACAGAATGGCAATTGCAAGATTGATGGTGGCGATCACCAGGACCGGGCCCATAACGTTCGGCAACACATGGCGCATCATGATCGCCAAGCGCGAAAGGCCAATGACCCGGGCCGCCAGGACATATTCCTTGTTGCGTTCCACCAGGGTGGAGCCACGCACCGTTCGCGCGAATTGCGGCCAAATTGATGTGCCGATGGTCAGAACAAGGACGTAAACAATGGCGTCGTTATAGGCTTCCGCGCTGAGCACGCCGCGCAAGGTACCGGCCAACAGCAAGGCAATCAGGATGCCTGGAATGGATAGCTGAATTTCCGCGACGCGCATGATGAAGCTATCCACGTAGCCGCCGACATAGCCCGATACCAGGCCCAGGCCGACGCCAACCACAAGGCCGAAAATAACGCTCAGGAAGCCGACGAGCAGGGAAATTCGCGTGCCATACAATATGGTCGACCACAAATCACGGCCCAAATTGTCCGTGCCCAACAGGAACCTTGGATCGCCTTCCGCTTCCCAGGCGGGCGGCAATTCCGCATCCATCAAATCGACCGTAGCCACATCATAAGGCGAATGGGGTGCCACCAAAGGCGCGAATATTGCCAACAGGAAAATCAATGCCGTCAGAAATGCGGCCACCATCGTGACCTTGGACGAGCGGAAGGAATAGAAGACATCGCTGTCCCAGATCCGGTGCCACGTCGATGGCGGGCTAGCGGGAGCGTCCGGCGTTTGCAGCGGGCTACCGGTTGCGTGATCAACCATGTCCGCCTCCCGATGTGGGCTGATCCACGCGCAAGCGCGGATCGACCACATAGTACAGCATATCGACGATCAGATTGATGACGACGAAGAAGAAGGCGATCAGGATCAGATAGGCGGACATGATGGGAATATCCACCACCTGCACCGCCTGCAGAAACAACTGCCCCATGCCGGGCCACTGAAATACGGTTTCCGTAATAATCGCAAAGGCAATCAGTGAACCGAGCTGCAGGCCGATAATCGTGATCACCGGCACCAGGGTATTTTTCAGCGCATGGCCATAATTGACCGCCCGGTTATGCAGACCGCGGGCACGGGCGAATTTGATGAAATCCGTGCGCAGCACCTCCAACATCTCGGAGCGGATCAGGCGCATGATGAAAGTCATTTGGAACAGCGCCAGCGTGATCGCCGGCAGAATGATCGATTTCAGGCCGGAAACAGACAGGAAATTCGATTCCCAACCGCCGATACTGACCACATCGCCGCGTCCAAAAGACGGCAGCCAGCCAAGAATGACGGCGAACAAATAGATCAACAAAATGCCGATCAGAAACGTCGGCAGGGAAATACCAATTAGCGACAGCGTCATAATCATCTTGGAGGCAAAGCCAAATCGCCGCAGTCCCGTATAAACCCCCGCCGGGACACCCAGCAATGCCGCCAATATGGCCGCCGTCACGGCCAATTCCAGGGTCGCGGGCATGCGCTCCATAATCAGGATCGAAACCGGCCGCTTGTGCTGATAGGACACGCCGTAATTGCCCTGCGCGGCGTTCAGGGCAAAATTGGCGAATTGCACCGGTATGGGATCGTTCAGACCAAGAGATTCCCGCAAATACTCGCGGTCCTCCGCCGTGGCATCCTCGGCCACCATTTGGTTCACGGGATCGCCGACGAATTGAAAC
>CAYWYB010000276.1:0-280 GCA_964462145.1 uncultured Rhodospirillaceae bacterium | reverse complement strand
GGCCATCACGGCGACGGCCTGCAAAAGCCGCCGGACCAGGAATGCAATCATCGCTTAAATCCGCCACGCATGCTTGATGTTGCCCCCAATAATCGACGCGCCGCCACGGTAGTTCACCGTGGCGGCGCCCGACTTCGTTTTACGCAGTCCGTTACTAGTTGATGGTTACAAAGCGGAAACGGAACACGTTGTCGCCGCGCTGTTTCAGCGAAACATTGTCGCGCTTGCCCCAGGCCAGAGCCTGCTGATGCAACGGAATGTAATAGACGTTGTCATGCAC
>CAYWYB010000275.1:0-7517 GCA_964462145.1 uncultured Rhodospirillaceae bacterium | reverse complement strand
CTCTGCATCAGCAAAACACCCCGGCTGCCGCCCAGATGGGCTCCGGCCAATAGGCCGACGCCTTCTTCCTCGGTGGTCAGGGCAATAGCATGGACCTCCGGGTCCGCGATGGAGCGTTTGATCAAATAATCATGGCCCGCATCGGGAACGTAGGCAAATTGCTCTATGCCGTTCTCCCGCAGCAGGCCGTAGATTTCCTCCGGCCAGGTTTCACTCATGTTCGACTCCATAATTGTTGGCTCAGGATACCGCTGCCGCGTTCAACAGCCTCGGCGGCATCAAGGCACAGATCCTCCCGTAGACGCGGGCCGATAATTTGCACACCCATCGGCACACCGTCGTGTAAGCCCGTCGAGACGGCGGCGGAGGGCAGGCCCAGTAAGTTAATACCATACAGCATGCTCTGTTCATCGAGCATTTTTTTGACCCGGTCGGCGCCCTGCAAATCCTCTCCTTGCGGGAAGGGGGGCACCTGGCTGACCGGGGCCAGGACCAGGGGATAGTCCTCCATGAACAGGCTCCACGCGCGGAGCAGACGTGTGCGGTCCGCCAGGGCGCGGACATAGCCGTCCAGGTCGCGAACGTTTGACGCCGCCAGGTAATCGGCAAGCACCTGATTGATATCTTCCGAGCCATATTTGCGGAAGGCCGCCTCGGACATCGCCTTGGTATCGGTAAACAACAGGGTTCGCCAATTTTCGGCAATCTCGGCCATCAGCGGTGGATCCGTTGCCTCGACCGCATAGCCGGCATTGGCCAAATGATCGGCGGCTTTATCGATGGCCTCGGATACCGCGGCATGGCATGGGATACCCGCGGGTGTCTTGCAAACAGCCATCCTAATTGGCGCGGTAAGGCGCGGGCCGTCCAGGGGCGCGGGCACCCACCAGGGATCGCGGGCATCTTTCTGCGCCATGACACCCAGGGCCAGGCGCACATCGCGTACCTCGCGCGCAATGGGTGCTTGCACGGACATCAGTTGCAGGGTTGGCGGCCGTTCCTCGTCGCCCGTTGGGTTGTAAGCGGGGACGCGGCCAAACGATGGCCTGATCGTGGCCAGGCCGCAGGCATAGGCCGGATAGCGCAACGAGCCGCCAAGGTCGTTGCCGTGGGCTATATCGCCGATGCCCAGGGCCACCGATGCCGCCGCGCCGCCGGACGAGCCGCCGGGAGTAACGCTGTCTTTCCAGGGATTATTGGTCATGCCGCGCAAGGGATTGTCGGTGAACCAGCGCAGGCTGAACTCCGGCGTATTGGTGCGGCCGATAATGATGGCGCCGGCCTTGCGCAGGTTGGCGACCACGGGTGAATCCGTGTCCGCGACTACTTCGGCAAAGGCCGGAATGCCGTTCGTGGTCGCCTGCCCGATTTGGTCGACATTCTCCTTGATGGTGACGGGCACGCCATGCAATGGCCCCAGCGCGGCGCCGGAGGCAACGATGCCATCTGCGCGGCGCGCGGCCTGGCGGGCCTCGCCGGATAGATCAACGGTAACGGCGTTGACCGCCTCGTTGCATGCCGCCATGCGTTCAAGGGCGGCTTCCACGGCCTCTTGGGCGGTGATCTTGCCGGTGCGGATGGCGGCGGCGGTATCAACCGCACTCCATTGCCAGATAGGCGCTGTCATGCCCCTCTCCATCAACCCTTGGAAAAGGCTTTCAGGCGTTCTTCGATATCCGGGCCGCGGCCCGGGCTTTCCGCCATCTCGAATGCCAAGCCGTCATGGAAGGTATAATCCTGTCCCCGGTTATAGAGCATCTTGTTGCCCCGCGCCGAATGCCAGGAATTGGCCACGATATCTGCCGCCATGGCGCCCACGACCGATTCCAGTTCATCATCCGCGACGCATTGATTGGCCAGGCCCATGGCGGCGGCCTCGGCGCCACTATAGGTGCGTGCGGTGAAGCTCATTTCCTTGGCCTTTAGGGGCCCGATGCGGCGGGGCAGGCGTTGGCTCATGCCCCAGCGCGGGGTCATGCCCCATTTGCCGTGGGTATCGGCGAACCTCGCCGTTTCCGAGGCAATCAACAGATCGCAGGACAGCGCCAGCTCCAGCCCGCCGGTGTAACAATGGCCGCGGATTTCGGCGATCACCGGTTGCGGCAGGTTCTCGATCATATTGATGGTATCGGCCTGAAAGGTGGGCGAGGGGGCTTCTTCGCCATTCTGGATAGCCTTTAGATCATTGCCGGCACAGAACGACCGGCCCGCCCCGCGCAGCACGACACAGCCCACGCTCTCCGGATCATTGGCGATGCTTTCCACATGACCGCGCAATTCCACGAATAAATTCGGGCTCAAGGCGTTCAAGGCATCGGGCCGGTTCAGGGTCAGGGTGGCAACCCCGTCCACGTCGGATCGCAGGACCAGTTCGGTCATTTTGTTATCTCCTCCCAAAATCGCAAAATTCGTTGCCGCGCATTATAGCGCGCTGCCGCCCGCCCGCTTCAACCACTCATTGGATGGGCGCGGCGATTTTTTCCAGTACCGGCAGCAGGTAACCGCGAAAGCCGCCTGGATTTTCCGACATGGGGAAATGGCCCATGCCCTTCATCACCGTGAATGAGGTGGCGTCGATTTCCTCGGCCAGCTGGCGGCTTAGCTCCGGCGTGGCGGAAGTATCGTATTCGCCGGTCAGCAGATGCACCGGGCATTGCGTGGTATCGATGCCGCTTGCCAGGCCGTTGCGCATGTCGCCATCGGTGAAATAGTAATTCAGATCGCCCATGAAAATGCCGGGGCCGCCCTGCATGTAATGCCACAGGGTTTCCCAGGCATCCGCGCTGGGTGATTGCGGTGCGATCAGGCCGGTCATCAGGGCGGCGGAGACCTCGCCGCCATGCACGTCGGGGCGATGAATGGATCGCAAGCCCTCGGGCTCGCCATCGATCTTGTTTTCCGCGAACAACGCCGATTGCAAGCCGACCACCGCGCGCAGCTCGGCACCATGGCGAAGGGCTAGATGCAGTACCGCCCGTCCGCCGATGGAACAGCCCATGATTACCGGATCGTCCAGGCCCAAAGCGGATTTCACCGCCATGGTGATGGCCACATAGCTGTCCGTGGTCAATTGATAGACCTCGTCCTGAAAACCGGCGGGCGGCGAAGACTTGCCGTGCCAGGGCAGATCGAACACCACCACGCGGTAGTTCGCGGTGATATCGGGATCATTGAGGATTTCGCGGTATTGCCGGCCATCGGCGCCGGCGGTGTGCAGGCAGATCAGGGGAATGCCGCTGCCCGCTTCCTCGAAATAAATCCGGTGTGGCCGGCCCTGGAAATCCATATTGATATAGCGGCCCACGATGGGATCAAAGGTTGGTTCGGCTGGAGATGCAGCGGCATTCTCGGGGCGCGGGCGGCTCATGGAGAACAGCATCTCCAGCGCCATGAGGTTCTGGTAATAGGCCAGAAAATCACCGGTAACGGACAAATGCCCCATGCGCCGCATGGCGGAGATCGATTGCAGGCCGGGGCCTGGTTCAGGGCCCAGCAATTCGCTCCAGGCCGCTTCGCTGGCCGCCATGGTCAGGGTAATGGCGCGGTCGGGCTGGCTGTTGCTGAGTGATATGCCGTTACTGTCCAGATGCAGGAACTGGCTCTGCCCGCCGCTTTGCAATTCGATGCAGGCATCGGCGAAACGTCCCCGCCAGGCAATATTCGGATGCTCGCCCGTGCGCGTGATCAGATCTTGAAACATGGTTCCGCCTCTTAAAAAGCTTCGTTCTTGTTGCCGCCACTGTAGCAAGCCACATGGCTGGGTGGAACATTGGATCGCCAATCTTGCTTCAGGAGCGCCGCTGGGACAGGATGCGCCGCGACGGAGATATTTATTCGGAGTTTAAAAATGCGGAAGTTAGTTTTGCTGTCACTGGCCGTGACGATGTGTATCACGCTTGGCTTTTCCGGCGCCGCCATGGCGCAGAAGAAGCATGCGCCCAAGCATATCTGGCGGGCGATGATCGCCGGCTTGACCGATATTCAGAGCATTACCGCCGCCATGATGGTTTTCGACATGAAACGCGCCGTGCGAGACGCCAAGGCATTACAGGGCCGGGAGGCCTATATCTCGAAAATGGAACAGCTGCCCGAGACAACGCGCAAGGGCCATGGCGTGGTCGCCGATGCCGCCGCCAAGCTGGTGGCCGCCGCCGAGGCGGGCGATGAACAACGGATGGCCGCTGCCCTGGGCGAAGTGGTGCAGGCCTGCAACGTCTGCCATTACGAACGCCGGGATGCGGAGCGGCGCAAGAAGCTCAAGAAGGCCAAGAAATAGGCCTCCTTATGGTTCGCTACGCATTGCTGGTGCCAGTGCTGGTGCTGGCCTGGCTGCTGTTTTGCACCGGCCAGGCGCTTGCCGATGGATTGATCGAACGCGGCGCCTATCTGACCCGCGCGGCCGGCTGCATGGGCTGTCATACGGACAAACAGGGCAAGGGCGCGCCGTTCGCCGGCGGGCGGGCCATGAAGACACCGTACGGTACATTCTATAGCCCCAATATTACCCCCGATGACAAAACCGGGATCGGGGCCTGGAGCGATGATGATTTCCTGGCCGCCGTGAAACGCGGCCTGCGGCCTGACGGCGCCCACTATTTTCCGGTCTTCCCCTATACCTCCTACACCTTGATGCGGGCCGAGGATGCCTTGGCCATCAAGGCCTATCTGTTTTCATTAGCGCCCGTGGCGAGGCAGAACCGGGAGCATGATGTGGGTCCGCCGTTCGCCTGGCGCTGGTCTATGGGAGCCTGGAAGCAGCTGTATTTTGATGAAGGCGAGTTCGCAGCTGACGGCAAACGGGATAGGCAATGGAACCGGGGCGCCTATCTGGTCAACGCCCTGGCCCATTGCGGGGAATGCCACACCCCGCGCAATGCCGCCGGTGCCCTGGACCGTTCATTATGGATGGCCGGTGTCAAAAAAGGCCCCGACGGCGAGCCTGTGCCCAATATCACGCCGGCGCACAACACGGGCCTGGGCTGGCCACTGGAACAGCTAAGCTTTTTCCTCAAGACCGGCGGCAAGCCGGATTGGGAGAAGGCGGAAGGCTCCATGGCCGAGGCGGTACAGGACAGCTACAAGCACCTGACGGATGCCGATCGCGACGCCATCGCCGCCTATCTCATTTCCCTGCCGGCGATTGAAAACCATATTGGTGGTTAGCGAATAGCCTTTCGCGCCGCGGCTATTTCGTTGTTAGATGACGGCAACGCAAAAACACAACAAACAGAGGTCTCGAGGAAAATGAAATTGAGCACCGTCGAATACGAGAAAAAGGGCCACATCGCCTACGTCACCTTAAATCGGCCTGACAAGCTGAACGCCATGAACCAGCAGGTGCATGATGAACTGGCCTGGATCTGGGCCGATGTCCGCGACGATCCCAAGTTGCGGGTGGCAATCCTGTCGGGCAATGGCCGCTGTTTCTCCGCCGGTGCCGATCTGTCGGGCGGGGCGCCGGATCAACCCTATCGTTATGACGGCCGGTATCCCGATATCAGCCAGACCCAGGGTTTGTACAAGCCGGTCGTCTCTGCCCTGCATAGCCATGTGGTTGGTTACGGCATGTGGATCGCACTGGATACCGACTACCGTATTGCCACCGAGGATGTGACCTTCTGGCTGCCCGAGCTGCAATGGGGTATCGCCACCATTCCCGCCGGCTGGTTCCCCAAGGCCATGCCCTGGGCCATCGCTGCCGAGGTCTTGCTGTTCGCCGATCGGGTCAGCGCCCAGCGCGCCTACGAGGTGGGCATGATCAACAAGATCGTACCCAAGGATCAGTTGATGGCGGAAGCGGAAAAGCAGGCCAAGCGAATCGTCGAGTTGAGCCCCGTTGCCGTGCAGGGCATGAAGGAGCTGATGGTGCGGGGCAATGCCCTGGACTATGGCCAGATCGACCGGATCACCGGTGATGTGCAAACCCGCGTGATGAATTCCGAGGACCGCAAGGAGGGCGGGCGCGCCTTTGTCGAGAAGCGTCAGGCGATCTGGCCCGAGGGCTGACGTTACTCAGAAAGAACTCCCTTGTCGCGGCGGATGATCTATGCTGCGCCGCGACAAGCCTCTCCATAACGATTGCCCAACTAAATGATAGCGAACCAAACCGCGCGCGGTATTGCCTTTATGTGCCTGGCCGTGTCGCTGTTCCCGTTTCTCAATGCCTCCGTCAAGGTACTGGGCGCGGATTACGCCATCCAGCAGATCGTCTGGGTCCGCTATCTGGGGCATTTCGTGTTGATGCTGCTTATATTTCTGCCATTTCATGGCTTGAAACTGTTTCGTACGGAAAATCTTACGGCGCAACTGATCCGCTCGTTGCTATTGCTGGGCTCGACCAGCTGCTATTTCCTGGCCCTGACCTATCTGCCGCTAACCACCGCCGCCGCCATCAGTTTTACCTCGCCCTTCATGGTCACGGCACTGTCCGTGCCTTTTCTGGGGGAGCGTGTCGGCCCGCGCCGTTGGGCCGCCGTCGCCATCGGCTTCATGGGCGCGCTGATTATCATTCGACCGGGTGGAGACAGCTTCCACGGCGCTGAATTGCTGGTGGTCGCCAACGCGGTGTTTTATTCGCTCTATCAGATCATGACCCGGCGCCTGGCGGGCCAGGACAATCCGGCGACCACGATCACCTATACCGCGATTTTTGGCGCCATTCTGACCTCTCTGGTCGGGCCGGTCTATTGGGTCACGCCGGTGGTGGAGATTGAATGGGTGATGCTGGCGGCTACCGGCCTGATCGGCGGCCTGGGGCATTTTTTCGTGGTCAAGGCCTTTCAATTCGCCGAGGCCTCGGTGATTTCGCCCTTCGCCTACGGTCAGTTGGTGGGCGCGGTGATTTTGGGCTTCTTCATATTTGGCGAATTCCCGGATTTTTGGACCTGGGTCGGCAGCGCCATCATCATCGCCTGCGGGGCCTATATCACCTATCGCGAAACGGTCCTCGGTCGGGCGGCAAAATAGCCCACGGCAGACGCTGACAAGGCTGCCATTGTTGCGCTATAAAGGGCGCAACAGAGTGCATCAGCAGCAAGAGAGTATGTGACGTGGATATTGATTATACCGCCGAGGAAATAGCCTTTCGCGACGAAGTCCGGGCTTTTATCGCCGAACACCACACGTCTGAAATTCAGGCGAAAACCGCGAAATCCATGACCGGCTATATCGATAAGGACGAGCACATGGCCTGGCAAAAGGCCTTGTCCAAGAAGGGCTGGCTGGCCCCGAACTGGCCGGTGGAACATGGCGGGCCGGGTTGGAGCGCGACCCAGAAATATATCTACGAGACCGAGATGATGCGTGCCGGTACCCTGCGGCCCGTGGCGTTCGGCCTGAAAATGGTCGCTCCGGTGATCATGGAATTCGGCACCGAAGAGCAAAAGGCCAAATACCTGCCCGATATCCTGGCCTCCAATGTCTGGTGGTGCCAGGGCTATTCCGAGCCGGGCTCGGGCTCCGATCTGGCCTCGTTGCAGACCCGCGCCATTCCCGATGGCGACGACTATATCGTCAAT
>CAYWYB010000274.1:0-7524 GCA_964462145.1 uncultured Rhodospirillaceae bacterium | reverse complement strand
GGTGCGACGGCATGGAGGTTAGCCAGTTCACCTATTTCCAGCAGGTCGGCGGCTTTGACTGTAATCCGGTCTCGGGCGAGCTGACCTACGGCCTGGAACGCCTGGCCATGTATGTGCAGGGCGTCGATCATTTTCAGCAGCTGGCCTGGAATGAACCGGGCACGGAACGATCCAGGACTTACGCCGATGTCTACCTGGCGGCGGAGCAGCAGTTTTCCGCCTACAACTTCGATCATGCCAATACTGAGATGCTGTTCCGTCATTTCGCGGACGCCGAGGCGGAATGCGCCGCCCTGGTCGATGCGGCGCTGCCCCTGCCGGCCTATGACCAGTGCATCAAGGCCTCGCATCTGTTCAACCTGTTGGATGCGCGCGGGGTGATCTCCGTCACGGAACGCGCCGCCTATATCGGCCGGGTGCGGGAATTGGCCAAGGCCTGCGCCACCGCCTATCTGATCGCCGAGGGCGAGCTTGCCCCTGAAGAAGCTATTGGGGGGGCGGCCTGACATGGCGGATTTGTTGTTGGAGCTGTTTGGCGAGGAAATTCCCGCCCGCATGCAGGCCCGCGCGGGCGACGATCTGAAACGCCTGGTCACGGCGGGTTTGAAAGCGGCGGAACTACCGTTCGAGGCCGCCGAAGCATACGTTACGCCCCGGCGCCTGATCCTGCATATCAACGGCCTGCCCCTGGCCCAGCCGGATGTTCGGGAAGAAAAGCGCGGTCCCAAGGTCGATGCACCGGAAAAAGCCATCGAAGGCTTTTTGCGGGGAAATGGCGTCACGCGGGAGCAGTGCGAGAAGCGGGAGCTACCAAAAGGAACCTTTCTGTTTGCCATTATCGAACGCCAGGGCCGGCCCACGGCGGAGGTCCTGTCCGAAATCCTGCCCGCCGCATTCGCCGATTTGCCCTGGCCGAAATCCATGCGCTGGGGTACCGGCGCCACCCGCTGGGTACGTCCGCTGCACTCCATTATTGCGCTGCTTGACGGCGCGGTGGTGCCGCTGTCGTTCGCCGGCATTGATAGTGGCGATCACACAAAAGGCCACCGTTTCCATGCGCCGGACGCATTCACGGTCAAGGATTTCGCGGATTACAAGGAAAAATTGGCCGCCGCCAAGGTTCTTATAGATGCCGCCGAGCGGCGCCGGCGCATCGCGGACGGCGCGGCGCAACTGGCCCAGGAGGCCGGCCTAAGCCTGGTCGCCGACGATGGCCTGGTGGCCGAGATCGCCGGTCTGGTGGAATGGCCGGTGCCTGTGTTGGGTAACTTCGACCGGCGTTTTCTGGATGTCCCGGCGGAGGTTCTGGTGACCACCATGAAGGTGAACCAGAAATACCTCTCTCTGCGCGATGGTGACGGCAAGCTGGCGCCGAACTTCATAACCGTGGCGAACCTGGAGGCCCAGGACGGCGGCAAGCAGATCATCGCCGGCAACGAGTACGTTCTGACCGCCCGTCTGGCGGATGCTGAGTTCTTCTGGACCCAGGATAAGAAGAAGACCCTGGAAAGCCGCCTTCCGGCCCTGGACGAGATGGTCTTTCACGCCAAGCTGGGCAGTCTGGGCCAGAAAATCTTGCGCCTTGAAAAGCTATCCGCCGCGCTGGCGCCATTCGTGCCCGGTGCCGATGCGGAAAAAGCGCGGCGCGCGGCACATTTGTGCAAGGCCGATCTGGTCAGCGACATGGTCTATGAATTCCCCGAGGTCCAGGGCGTCATGGGCCGCTATTACGCCTTGAACGATGGCGAGGGCGAGGATGTGGCGCAGGCGATCATGCAGCATTATTCACCGGCCGGACCAGCCGACGATTGCCCCACGGCGCCGACCGCTGTGTGTGTCGCCCTGGCGGACAAGCTGGATATCCTGGTTGGTTTCTGGGCCATCGACGAAAAGCCCACGGGCTCCCGCGATCCTTTTGCTCTGCGCCGCGCCGCCCTGGGTGTGATCCGCATGGTTTTGGAAAACGGCCTGCGCCTGCCCCTGAAAGAGGCCTTCGCCCTGGCGCTTGACGGTTATGCGTTCGAGGTGGGCGATGACGACAGCCTGCTGGATTTCTTTGCCGACCGCCTGAAGGTGCATTTGCGCGAACAGGGTGTGCGCCACGATTTGGTTCAGGCGGTCTTTGCCCTGGGGGGCGAAGACGATTTGGTGCGCCTGATTGCCCGGGTCAACGCCTTGGATAGCTTCCTGGGCAGCGAGGATGGCGCCAATCTGCTGATCGCCTATCGCCGCGCCGCCAACATTCTGCGTATTGAGGAAAAGAAGGACGGCGCGGCCCATGACGGCGCTGTTGACGCCGGTCTGTTGCAACAGGACCAGGAAACGGCTCTGGCCGAAGCCTTGGCCCAAGCAGTTGAAAAGATCGATGGCGCCTTGAATGGCGAAGACTTTGCCGGCGCCATGGCGGCCATGGCCGGCCTGCGGCAGCCGGTCGATCAGTTTTTTGATGCCGTGACGGTGAACGCCGACGATGCCGCCCTGCGCGGCAATCGCCTACGGCTGTTGTCACAAATTCGCGGCACCTTACACAAGGTCGCCGATTTCAGCGAAATTGAAGGCTAGTTCGAAAGACACCGAAGGGTACTGCCATGACAAAATGGGTATACAGTTTTGGCGGCGGCCAGGCCGACGGCGGCGCGGGGGACAAGAACCTGCTTGGCGGCAAGGGCGCCAACCTGGCCGAGATGTCCGGCCTGGGGTTGCCGGTACCGCCTGGATTTACCCTTACGACAGAAGTCTGCACCGCCTATTACGATAACGGCGAAAGCTATCCCGATGACCTGGCGGATCAGGTCGCGGCCGCCATGGGGAAAATGGAGACAGCCGCCGGCGCCGCGTTTGGCGATCAGGAAAATCCGCTTTTGGTTTCCGTCCGCTCAGGCGCGAGGGCCTCAATGCCGGGCATGATGGATACGGTTCTGAACCTGGGCCTGAATGACGAAACCGTGCTGGCCCTGGCCAAGAGCAGCGGCAACGAACGCTTTGCCTGGGACAGCTATCGCCGTTTCGTTCAGATGTATTCCGATGTGGTTCTGGGCATCGACCATTATAAATTCGAAGGGCTGCTGGAAGATCTGAAGGAAGAAAAGGATCTACGCCTGGATACGGACCTGTCGGCGGATGATCTGCGCCAACTGGTTGACCGCTTCAAGGCCGAGGTGGAGGGTGCTCTGGGCGAGGCGTTTCCCCAGGATGTGACGACGCAGCTTTGGGGTGCCATTGGCGCCGTCTTCGGCTCCTGGCAGAACGCCCGTGCCGTCACCTATAGACGCTTGCACGATATTCCCGCCTCTTGGGGCACCGCAGTCAATATCCAGGCCATGGTTTTTGGCAACATGGGCGAGGATTCGGCCACTGGCGTCGCCTTTACCCGCGATCCTTCAACGGGCGAGAAGCGCTTTTTCGGCGAATACCTGATCAATGCCCAGGGCGAGGACGTGGTCGCCGGCATCCGCACGCCCCATCATCTGACCAAGGATTCGCGCACGGATGCCGGGGATGACAAGTCATCCCTGGAAGAGGTGATGCCGGCGATCTTCAACGAACTTGAAGCGATCTATAAGCACCTGGAAGCCCACTACCGGGATATGCAGGATATCGAATTCACGGTGCAGCGGGGCAAGCTGTATATGCTGCAAACTCGGTCGGGCAAACGCACCGCCGAGGCCGCAATTAAGATCGCCGTGGAAATGACCAACGAAGGCCTGTTGAGCCGGGAAGAAGCTGTTCTGCGCGTGGCACCGGACAGTTTGGATCAATTGCTGCATCCGACCCTTGATCCCGACGCCGAACGTCGCGTTATCGGCCACGGCTTGCCTGCCTCTCCCGGCGCCGCCACGGGCAAGGTGGCGTTTTCCGCCGATCAGGCCGAAAGCCTGGCCGCCCAGGGCGAGAGTATCCTGCTGGTGCGGATCGAAACCTCGCCGGAGGATATCCACGGCATGCACGCAGCCCGGGGCATCCTGACCTCGCGCGGCGGCATGACCAGCCATGCGGCGGTGGTGGCGCGCGGCATGGGCCGGCCCTGTGTCTCGGGCGCGGGGCAGTTGCGCATCGACTATAAAAGCCAGACCATGCAGGTCGGCGACATTGCCATTTCCGCCGGCGACGTCATCACCATTGATGGCAGCAGCGGCGAGGTCATGTTGGGCGAGGTCGAGACCATACAGCCCAAATTGTCGGGCGATTTTGGCACCTTGATGGGCTGGGCGGACGAAATTCGCCAACTTGGCATCCGCACCAACGCCGAGACACCGGCGGAAGCGAAAGCGGCGATCGAATTCGGCGCCGAGGGGATCGGGCTCTGCCGTACCGAGCATATGTTCTTCGATGCCGACCGCATTCTGGCCGTGCGCGAGATGATCCTGGCCGAGGACCTGGAGGGCCGGCAGACGGCCCTGGCCAAGATATTGCCCATGCAGCGCCAGGATTTTGTCGATCTGTTCACCATCATGACCGGCCTGCCGGTGACGATCCGGCTGTTGGACCCGCCGCTGCACGAATTCCTGCCGAAAACCGATGACGAACTGGCGCAACTGGCCAACGTCACCGGCGCCACCGCCGATGATCTGCGTTTCCGCGCCAATCAACTGCACGAATATAATCCCATGCTGGGCCATCGCGGTTGCCGTCTTGGCATTTCCTACCCGGAAATTTACGAAATGCAGGCCCGCGCCATTTTCGAGGCCGCCGCCATTGTCGGTGCCGAGCAAGGCAAGACCGTGGTGCCGGAAGTGATGATCCCGCTAATTGCCAGCAAGGCGGAATTTGTCTTCCTGCAGGAACGTATTGCCGCCGTCGCCGGTCAGGTCGCGGCGGAAAATGGCGGAGAGCTGGAGTATTTGATCGGCACCATGATCGAGCTGCCCCGCGCCGCCCTGCGGGCAGGTGAAATCGCCGAGGAAGCTGAATTTTTCTCGTTCGGCACCAACGATCTGACCCAGACGGTGTTCGGTATCAGCCGCGACGATTCGGCGGGTTTCCTGGAGGATTACCACGACAAGGGTATTCTTGACGGCGATCCATTCGCAACCTTGGATAAGGACGGCGTTGGCGAGATGGTGGCGCTGGCGGCGGAGCGGGGACGCGGCAGCCGAAGCGATCTTAAACTGGGTATCTGCGGCGAACACGGCGGCGACCCGGCCTCGATCGCCTTTTGCCAATCCATTGGTCTGGACTATGTCTCGTGTTCACCCTTTCGGGTGCCCATCGCACGGCTTGCCGCCGCGCAGGCGGCGGTCAGCGACGGCGGATAACGCCAGAGCGTATCGCGGCTAATCCTGCTCGATGCTGCCGGTAAACTCGTAACCGACGCCGCGGACCGATTTGATCAGGTTTTCTTTGCCGTCGTCGGAATCCAGCTTGCGCCGCAGACGCCCGACCAACACATCAATATTGCGGCTGCTGCTCTGCATATCGTAGCCCAGCGCCTCGCGGTGCAGGGTTTCCCGCGCCACGGTTTGACCCAAATTATCGATCAAGGTTTGCAGCAATCTGGATTCGCCAGCCGTTAGAACCGTGTCGCTGCCCTGTGGGTCGGTCAAACGTTGAAAGGCGCTGTCAAAGCGCCAACCATCAAACCTCACAACAGCACCGCCCGTCCCCGGCTTGGCGCTGCGCGCCTGCTTGGTCCGGCGTAATACGCTGCGAATACGGGCCAGCAATTCCCGCGCCTTGAAAGGCTTTGCCACGTAATCATCGGCGCCGACTTCCAGGCCGACAACCATATCGACCGATGTACCCTTGCCGGTCAGCATGACAATGCCTGCATCGGTTTTCTCGCGCAGGACCTTGGCCAGATTTAGGCCATCTTCGTCGGGCAATTGCAAATCGAGAATGACCAGGTCTACCTCTTCCTGCTCAATCAAGGCCCGCATTTCAGCACCATTGCCGGCGTCCAAGACTTCGAATCCCTCGGGCTCCAGGTGTTCACGTAACACCAGCCGCATATCAGGATCATCATCGACAATAAGAATTCGTCCCAGCATCTTAAGTCTCAACTCATCATTATCTTTACTGGATATGCGCAAAGCACAGGCAGTACTCCAGTATGCGTTCGTTTAATCTAACCCAATTCTCTAAATGTTACAAATGCCGCCGCTGGCAAGCTGGAAACAAAAAAAAATTGTTTTCCTCTGTAATAGGTTGAAATCATTGTAAAGTTGAAGCAATGCCTATGACTTTCTCCTATCTACATCCCATATATCAATCGGTCGATCCTGCAATGGCGCGGGCAAAATCTTTCGCCTCAAAAGGTTGTAAGTCGTCAATTCCTTCGCCGATGCCAATAAAATGTACCGGCAATGCGAAGCGTTCGGCCAAGGCGACCAGGACGCCGCCGCGCGCGGTGCCATCCAGCTTGGTCATGGCCAGGCCGGTTACATTACAAACTTCCGCGAAGACCTCCACCTGACGCAGAGCGTTCTGTCCCGTAGTGGCATCCAGCACCAGCAGACAATCGTGGGGCGCATCGGCATCCAACTTGCCCAACACCCGCACGACCTTGGCCAGCTCGTCCATCAGATTGGTCTTGTTCTGTAGCCGCCCAGCGGTATCCACCAACAACACGTCGGCACCCTCGGCCTGGGCCAGTTGCAGGCCTTCGTAGGCAACGGCGGCTGGGTCGGCGCCGACATCGCGGCGAACCACCGTCGCACCGGTCCGCTGGCCCCAGATTTCCAGTTGTTCAATGGCCGCGGCACGGAACGTATCGGCTGCGGCCAGAACGACCGTCTTGCCTTCCGCCGCCAAGTTGTGCGCAATTTTGCCGATGGTCGTGGTTTTGCCCGTGCCGTTCACGCCAACCACCAAAATCACATGCGGACGCTTCGCGCCATCAACGGCCAGTGGTTTCGCCACCGGCTCCAGTATCTCGGTCACGACATCCGCCAAGGCCGCCTTGATTTCGCTCTCGTCGACCTCTCTGTCAAAGCGATCCGCCGCCAGTTTCCCGCTGACCCGATTCGCGACGGCCGGGCCCAGATCGGCGGCGATCAAGAGATCTTCCAGCTCTTCCAGAGCGGCAGCGTCCAGCTTGCGCTTGGTGAAGACGGCCGTTACGCCGGACGTGAAGTTGCCCGCCGTGCGGCTCAAGCCCGCCTTCAGGCGGGAAAACAATCCGGGCTTTCCGTCACTCATGCAGCCAACCGCCCGATCAGATGGTTCTCCGCCGCCTCTACAATATCCACGGTGACAATACCGTTCTCAGGTGCGGCCGCGGTTTGATCCAATTGGTCCAATTGAATCAGGGCGAATTGCTCGCTGCGCCCTTGTCCGGGCCGCTCCAACAAGACACGGCTGGAATTGCCAACCTGGCCGGCCAGGAATCCGGCCAACGCGGCCGCGCCCTTTTCCCGCAACAAGGCGGCGCGGCGGCGGCGTTCCTGCCCCGGCACCTGCGGCATCCGCGCGGCCGGTGTGCCCGGCCGTTCGGAATAGGGAAAGACATGCAAATAAGTCAGGCCGCAATCATCGATCAAGGCCAGGGAATTCTCGAATTGCGCTTCCGTCTCCGTCGGGAAGCCG
>CAYWYB010000273.1:0-7583 GCA_964462145.1 uncultured Rhodospirillaceae bacterium | reverse complement strand
CGGTCATGAGTGTTAAAACAATTACTTCAAACCTACAGAATTCAAAGAGTACCGCCCGTATCGCCGTCAACACGCAGAATATTCTCTGTCAGGAGGCGCAACTGGATCAGGTCATCGACCCCTTTGGCGGCTCGTATTATGTGGAGCGTCTGACCGACGACATGGAAGCCAGGATCGAAGCCATCATGGCCCAGGTGGCGGAGAAAGGCGGCATGTTCGCAGCCTGCGAAGACGGTCTGGTACAGCGCATGATCGGCGCCTCGGCCATGGCTTATCAGCAGGCGGTGGAAAGCGGCGCGCAGCCGGTGATCGGCGTCAACGCCTTCGAATTGGCGGATGAGGATGGCGAGCGGCCGTTTATCGAGCGGCCGGACCCTCGCGTTATCGAACAACAGATCGAGCGGGTGCGTGCCTACAAGGCAAATCGGGATCAGGCGGCGGTGGCGCGGGCCCTGGACGATCTGGCCCGGGCCCTGCAAGGTGATGATGCCAACAGCTATGAATTCGTCGTCAAGGCGGCCATGGCGGGCGCCAGCCACGGCGAAATCTGCGCCCGCGCGCGCGATGTCGTGGGCTTTGGTGAACCCTTGGTGATGGCGTCTTAAACCGCTCTAACCCGGAAACGCTCTAGGTCCGGCGAAAGACGTTCCAGCAATACTTTCCGGACAGCACGGCGATGGCGGCGGCGAGGATCAGAGTCATCACGGCGCCATGGGGGCTCCAAAATGGTACGGATGGAAACAGGGTGGTCCAAAGCGTCCAGTACGTATCGAACATGAAGCTGATACTGGATAACATTGCATTTCTCCTTCGGTAGCCCCGCTGCCTGTCGCCGGAAACTGTCATTTTCGGGTTCAGGCCGGTGGCTTTGCGTCCCGCTGTCGCCAGCGGTTTGCCCTTTCGTGGACGTGTGTTCACGTTCCACACCTATAGTGTAGAGCATGGCTTATCAGGCCTTACCAAATCATTAATGAAGCCGACCCGTTTGATCTGCTAAACTGGCGCCGATGCACCGTATTTTTGAAGGGAATTTTGCCATGGACGAGTTGCCAATCCTGGAAGTCCGCCGGATCGAAGCCAATATCATCAAGCCGATCTATGAGGAGATGGTCAACGAATTGGGTGAGGCGCGCGCCCAGGAAATACTGACCACGGCCATCAACAAGGATGCGGTGCGCCAGGGAGCGGCACTGGCCGCCAGCACGGACGAGCCGAACAATCTGGAAACCTTCTCGACCCTGACCTCGCGCTGGTCCAAGGGCGATGCCCTGAAAAAGGACTTTCTGCATGTGGCCGAGGACAGGTTGGAATTCAATGTGGTCCGCTGCCGTTATGCCGAGGTTTATGCGGAAATGGGCCTGGCCCATATTGGCACGATTCTGTCCTGCGGCCGGGATGGCTCTCTATGCGAAGGCTACAATCCCGACGTTACCCTGAACCGGACGCAGACCATCATGGGCGGCGCCCCGCACTGTGATTTCAGGTTCACGATGAACAAAACGGATGGGGATGACTGAGGCGGCAAGCCAGACTTTCAAGTTCCTGCATGCGGCGGATATCCACCTGGACAGCCCTATGCGGGGCTTGTCCAGCTACGAAAACGCGCCGGTTGCGGCCATGCGTGGGGCGACCCGGGCGGCACTGGTCAATCTGGTCGAGCTGGCCATTGAAGAGGCCTGCGCCTTTGTTCTGATCGCCGGCGATCTGTTTGACGGCAGTCAGCGGGATGTCAGTACGGCGCTATTCCTGGCCAAGGAAATGGGCCGCCTGGGCCAACACGGCATCAACGTCTATGTGGTCTTCGGCAATCACGACGCGGAAACGCCGTTGAAGGCCATGCCCTGGCCCGAAAATGTCAAACTGCTGAGCAATCGCAGGGCCGAATCCGCCTCTGTTCCAGATTTGAATGTCACCATCCATGGCCGCAGCTTCGCCAGGCGCGATGAAGACCGGAATCTGGCCGAAAGCTATCCCATGGCTGTGCCCGATAGCTTTAACATCGGCATCCTGCACACGGCCCTGAGCGGCCATGCGGCGCACGAACTCTATGCGCCATGCTCCCTGGATGATCTGAGGGGCAAGGGCTATGACTATTGGGCCCTGGGCCATGTCCATGATTTCAGCCAACGCAGCGAAGACCCGCCAATCATCTACGCTGGCAACCTGCAGGGACGCAGCGTAAGGGAAACCGGGCCCAAGGGCGCGGTGCTGGTCAGTGTCGCGGATGGCGCCGCGAAGGTGGAACATCGGGTTCTTGACGCGGCCCGTTGGGCGGATGTCGGGATCGACCTGACCGCAACGGCCAACCGAGACGGCTTGATGGATCTGGTGCGCCAGCATCTGATCGACGCCGCCGATGAAGCTGATGGCCGGGTGGCCGCCGTCCGCTTGACGTTGCGGGGGCGAACACCCTTGCATGCGGAGATCTCCAGGCAGGAGCGGACACTTGTGGAGGACATTCATGTCCTGGCCTCCGGCCTGGGCCGGGATCTGTGGCTGGAGAAGATTCGCTTTCGAACCGAGGCGATGTCTACCGCCGCCGAGATTGCCGCCCGCGACGATGCCGTTGGCGACCTGGCCGCGCGCCTAGCCGGCGCCGGGCAGGACGACGAATTGATGGCCTTGATCGCTGATGATGCGAAGGCGTTGCTGAACAAGCTGCCCACGGGCGGTAATGGCCTGGATTCGGCCCTGTTGCAGGCCGCTCTCGCCCAGGATTTCGATCAGCTCGTGGCTGATGCCGGCGCCGATCTGGTGGCGCAATTGGCCGAGGGCGATTGATGCGCCTGCGCCGTTTTGATCTGTTGCGTTACGGCCATTTCACGGAGCGCTCGATTGATTTCGGCCAACTGGCTGACGGCGGCACGGATCTGCATTTGATTATCGGGCCCAATGAAGCCGGTAAATCCACCATGCTCAACGGGCTGGGCGATCTGCTATTCGGGATTGGCGGCACATCGCCCTATAATTTCCTGCACGACTACCAGGCTATGCGGCTTGGCGGGACGGTTGAAAATCCGTCTGGCGAGCTGGCGTTTCTGCGCCGCAAGGGCAACCGGAAGACCTTGCTGGACATGAGTGAAACCCCACTTGACGATGATGCTCTGGCGCCCTTCACCGGTGGCGCGGACCGGGCCTGGTTCGAGCGGATGTTCGGGTTGGACCATGTGCGCCTGCGCGAAGGCGGCCAGGCGATACTCGAGGCCAGGGATGATGTCGGCAAAATGTTGTTCGAAGCCAGCAGCGGTATCGCCAGTCTTGGCGATGAACTGCGCCGCCTTGACGAGGATGCCGCCGCCATCTTCCGCCCCCGTGGCAGTACGCAGTTTCTGGCGCTGGCAGTGTCTGACTACCAGGCGGCGGCGACGACGGCGAAGGCGGCCGTGCATTCCACCAAGGAATGGACGCAGCTTGTCGATGAGTTGACGGCCGTCGGCGCCAAAAAGCAGCAACTGAATGATGAGAGGCGGGCGCTGGACGCTGAAACCGCCCGGTTGCAACGTATCAGACGGGCCAAGCCGCGATTGCTCAAACTAGATCAAATAGCAGAGGAGCTTGCGGCCCTGGGCGAGGTGCCTGTCCTGGGCGAGGATTTCGAGGCCCAGGTCAGGGCGGCAAGCGAGGCCTTGTCGGCGGCCCAGGGCAGCGAACATACGGCCCGGGACAGTCTGCGGCAATTGCAGGAACGTCGCGCCGCCATCACCATCGACGGCGCCGTTCTGGCGCAAGGCGCGCGCAAGGAAACCCTGGTCACCTTGCAGGACCGGGCCAGCACGGCCAACTTGGATATCCCCCGGCGGGAAAGTGAATACAACGAGTTGATTGGCGCGGCAAAAGCTGAAATGGCCCGCATTGGCCTGCCGGGAGAGCCGGTCGGTTTTGACTCGGCACGATTACCCACGATCCAGATAATTTCCCAGCTCAGGGACATGATCGCGGGCTATCGGGATATCAAAACCCGGCTCCAGGCCGCTCGCGCGCAGCGGGATGACGCGAAAAAGGCGCTACGGCGGGCGGACGAACGAATAGCCCGCATGGGGCCATTGGCCGATCTGGCGGATCCTTCGGCGTTGCGGCGCCTCATTGCAAGACAGGAACAGCACCGTGGCGCCGAGGCGGCATGCGCCGATACGCGCCGCCGCCTGGCCAATTTGGAAGATGGCTTGCTGGACAATCTGCCGGCGCTGAACCTGGACAGGGAGGGGGCGGAGACGCTGGCCAATCGCGTCTTTCCGACCGGCGAACAGATCAGTGCAGCGGCCAGCGAACTTGCCGCGTTCGAGCGCCGCCGGGAGGCCGGCCAGCAACAGATAGAGGATCTGGAATCCGGGTTGGCTGCTTTACGCAGGGCCTTGGCGCATCTCGAGGTGGAGAGCGGTTTGCCCATGCCGGACGATCTGGCCGTAGCCCGCAAGGCGCGGGATAAAAACTGGCGGGCAATCAAGGATGGGGCGCTTGCGGGCCAGGTGCCCACTGTCCAGGCCATTGACGGTATGGATGAGGACATGGGCCGGGCGGACGATATCGCCGATCGTATGATCGGTGAGGCGGCGCGCTATGAGGAAATCAGCGGCCATGGTCGTCGGATCAGCGTCGACACGGATAAATTGGCGGAATATAGGCGACAACTCGACGGGATCTCGGCACAGGTCAAGGATTGGCGGCAGCGTTGGCGGGACCTCTGGCTGGCCAGCGGCCTGGATGCGCCGGAACTGGGGCAGGCATCGGCGATATTGCGGCACCGGGACAATGCGCTGGAGATATTGGCGGAAATCCGGTGTGAGCGGCGCGAACTTGATGCAATGGAAAACACGGTCGCCGATTGCCGTCGGGAAATGATTGCCGCGCTTGCCGGTTTCGAAGGGCGCGACCGGAGCCGTATGACACTCTCTGAATTGTTGATCGATGGTGCGGACATGCTGTCGGAGCTTTCGAACCGGCATAACGATAGGCAGAATCTTGTTAGCCAGCAGGACGCCTGCGCCGCAGCCTTGCGGGATAGTGATGCCGCCGTTGCCGAATGGGCCGAACGTGAAGCGGAGGCCATGGCGGCGTGGCCGCAATTAAGTCAAGCCATGGCTGATCTGGTCGGCGAGATGGATTTCGAACAGGCTGAAGCCGTCTTCGAGCCGATTGAAATCCTGCGCGGCAAACTTGCCGAGATCGCCGGGCTGGGGCATCGGATCAAGACCATGGGGGACGACATCCTGGCCTTTAACAAGTTGGCGGACGAATTGTCGGAAACATTTTCTCTGGGCGATCTGGCCGGCACGCCCCTGGAGGTCGCCGCCGCGATAACAGCTAAATATGATGCGGCGGTGGCGGACCAGACCCAGGCCGATTTGATGGACCAGCAGATCGAAAAGGCCGATGCCGATTGCCGTCAGGCCGGCCTCGCGCTGCAGGTCCATGGTAGGGCAATTGATGGGCTTTGCCGTATCGCCGGTGTCGAAACCGTGGCCGAAGTTGCCGCCGTGGTGGCGCGCCGCGCCAAAGCTGATGCCCTGGTGCAGGAGAAGGCTCAGATCGCTGATAGCTTGGCTAATGACGGCGACGGTATCGAGCTGGGCGAGCTGCGCCGGCAATGCGATGCCATCGATCCGGACCAGATCCCAGGCCGCCTGCATGAGATCGAACAGGAGCGGCCAGGGCTTGAGCAACGCCTGGAGGAGGTCATCCGCCAGGAGCGTGACCTGCAGCAACAGGAAAATGAGATCAGGGCGGCCCAAGGCGCCGCCGATCCGGAGCAGGACGCGGCGGAAAAACTGGCCGCGGTGACCGATGAGGCAGAGCGCTATCTGCGTCTGAAAACATCCGCCCGGCTTTTGCGCTGGGCCATTGAGCAGCATCGCAAGGAGATGCAGGGGCCGCTGTTGAGCCGTGCTTCGGCCTTGTTCAGTCTGCTGACCGTTGGACGCTACAAACGCCTGTTCGCCGATTTCGGCGAAGGCGACCATGCCCGTCTGATGGGTGAAAACGCGGCCGGTAACAGCATCCTGATTGAACAGATGAGCGACGGCACCCGGGATCAGCTTTATCTCTCCCTGCGCTTGGCGGCGGTGGCGCACTATGGCGAGAATGCCGCCGCCACATTGCTGCCATTCGTGGCTGATGATCTGCTGGTCAATTTCGACGATGCCCGTGCCGCCGCCGGATTTCAGGCGCTGCGGGAGCTAAGCCGAACGGTGCAGGTGATCGTCTTCACACATCATGGGCATCTGGCGGATGTGGCCAAGGATTCGCTCGGTGAAAACGGCTGGACGCTGCATCGCCTTTAGCTGGCTGCTAGGGCTTGGCTGGAATTTTCAGTGCTTTCCGGCGCGCTATCCCTGATCAGGGCAGCCGGGTCCATATAGGCCTGTTGCAGGACAAGGGCGGCGGCACCCCGGGCCCAGACATCATCGCCCCAGAGATGCGCCACGATTTCCGTTTCAAAGCGGTTGCCCGCCAATTGCAGCTTTCGCGCCTCTTCGACCAAGGGGCCGAACAGCATCTCGCCGGCCCGCAGGCCTTCGCCGGTGACGATCACCTTTGGCGGGTTCAGGGTGGCGATCAGGTTGCCGATGGCCCGGCCCAGTATGCGCCCCGCTTTCGCGAATTCGCCCGCCAGGGCCCGGTCGCCGGCCTTGGCCTCCGCCGTGATGCGTTCAATCTCCACATGATAGGCCTTGGGGTCCTGGGTGTAGCTGTCCAGCGAAAAATGCGGCAGTACCTGGCGCAGGATGGCGTAGTCGGCGGCATAGGCCTCGACACAGCCCAACTGACCGCAGCGGCAGGGCCGCCCGGAAAATTCGATCTTGGCATGGCCAAATTCCGGCCCGATGCCGTTGTGGCCGCGGTACAGACGGTCATGGGTTACCAGGCCCATGCCGATGCCGTGTTCCACGGTAACCACGGCAAAGCTGGACAAGTTCCGGCCTTCGCCAAACCAGTGTTCCGCCAGGGTCACAACGTTGGCATCGTTCTCGATGGAGGCGGGAAATGGGAAGCGTTCCGAGAGCAGCGGGCCAAAGGCGACGTCGTCCCGGTCAAAAATGGGGCTCCAATAACACAGACCCTCGAGGCTGTTGATATAGCCTGGAATGGCCACGCAGAGGCCGAGCACGCGGTTCTTGTCGATCTTGGCCTCAATCAGGCAGCGGCGCACACCGACCTCGATCATATCGGCGGCGATGTCCGGATGCTGGCTGCCGTTGAAGGGCAGGGTCGTGGTGTGCAGTACATCGCCGCGAAAATCCGTGACCGCCACGCTCATGCGATGCAGGGATAATTTCACGCCGAGAACGTGGGCCGCACTGGGGTTCATGTCCAGATTGACCCGTGGCCGCCCACGCGCCGATTCGCCGGTGCCGTCGCCATTGGTGATTTCCGGCATTTCGGTGATCCAGCCCTCCTGCTGCAGGGATTGCACCACGCCGGTCACCGCCGAACGGCTCAGTCCGCAGGCATCGGCAATCTCGACACGGCTGATCGGTCCGCCGCGCCGGATGCTGTCCAGGACCCGAAATCTGCCAGAAAGTGGCTTTTCCACCGGTTTTCGCTTTCGTTCCAAACCCTCTTGATTCTTGGATTTATTTATTCAG
>CAYWYB010000272.1:0-7601 GCA_964462145.1 uncultured Rhodospirillaceae bacterium | reverse complement strand
GCCGGAATACGGCGCCACTTGCGGCTTCTTCCCCGTTGACCAGGAAACCCTGCGCTATCTGGAGTTCACCTCCCGCGATGCCGCCCAGGTCAAGCTGGTCGAGGCCTATGCCAAGGCCCAGGGCATGTGGCGCGACAGCAACAGCCCCGATCCGGTCTTCACGGAGACCCTGGAATTGGATATGGCCACCGTCGTGCCTTGCATCTCCGGCCCAAGGCAACCCAAGGATCGTGTCGATCTGGACAAGGCGAAGACCGCCTTTGCCGATGAACTGCCAGGCCTGATGGCGGGCGCGGACACCGAAAAGGCGGTGCCGGTGGCCGGTGCGGATCATAACCTGCGCAGCGGCGATGTGGTGATCGCGGCGATTACCTCCTGCACCAACACCTCCAACCCCTCGGTCCTGGTGGCCGCCGGGCTGGTGGCGCAAAAGGCCCACGCCAAGGGTTTGCAGACCAAGCCCTGGGTGAAAACCTCCCTGGCGCCCGGCAGTCAGGTGGTGGCCGACTATCTGAACGCCGCCGGTTTGCAGGGCGACCTGGATGCCCTGGGCTTCAATGTGGTCGGCTTTGGCTGCACGACTTGTATTGGCAATTCCGGTCCCCTGGACGAGCCGATCTCGGACGCGATTACCGAGGGCGACCTGGTCGCCTGCGCCGTGCTTTCGGGCAACCGCAACTTCGAGGGCCGGATCAGCCCCCATGTCCGGGCCAACTATCTGGCCTCGCCGCCCCTGGTGGTGGCCTACGCCCTGGCCGGCAGCCTGAACCGGGATCTGACCACGGAACCCCTGGGCAAGGGCAGCGATGGCGAGCCGGTCTATCTGGCCGATATCTGGCCGACCCAGCAGGAAGTGGCCGATACCGTGGCCAAGGCCCTGACCCCGGCGATGTTCGGCAGCCGCTACAGCGACGTCTTTACCGGACCCAAGGAGTGGCAAGCGGTCACGGCCAAGGATACCTTGACCTATGACTGGGACGCGGTGTCCACCTACGTGCAATATCCGCCTTATTTCGAAGGTATGGCGGCAGATGCCGGTGGTTTCTCGGATCTGAGCGGGGCCCGTGAATTGGCCGTGCTGGGCGATTCGGTAACCACCGACCACATCTCGCCAGCCGGTTCCATCGCCGGCGGCAGCCCAGCGGCCACGTACCTCAACGACCGTCAGGTGCCGGCGCGGGAGTTCAACTCCTACGGCTCCCGCCGGGGCAACCACGAGGTCATGATGCGCGGTACCTTCGCCAACACCCGCATCCGCAACGAAATGGCCCCCGGCACCGAGGGTGGTGTGACCAAGCACCAACCCAGTGGCGAGGAAATGCCCATTTACGATGCCGCCATGCGTTATCGTGAAGAAGGCGTCCCCCTGGTCATCGTGGCGGGCAAGGAGTACGGCACCGGTTCATCCCGTGACTGGGCCGCCAAGGGCACCCAGCTATTGGGCGTGGGCGCGGTTATCGTCGAAAGCTTCGAACGTATCCACCGTTCCAACCTGGTGGGCATGGGTGTTCTGCCGTTGCAGTTCACGGATGGCGACAGCCGCGGCTCGCTGAAGCTGGATGGCACGGAAACCTTCGATATCACCGGCATCGCGGGCGGCATCACGCCGCGCATGGATGTGGCCTGCAAGATCAACTACGCCGACGGCAGTTCGCGCGAGATCACTCTGTTGTGCCGTATCGATACGCTGGACGAGGTGGAATACTACCGTCACGGCGGCATTCTGCAGTACGTGCTGCGCAACCTGATGAACGACGCGGCCTGATCTTTCAGACCATTCGTGACCTGAGCGGCCCGGCGCATACGATATGTGCCGGGCCGTTTACGTTGGATTTGGTGTCCTCACCGACAATTGACTTTCAGGTGAAGCAGACGATCACTAAGTTGCAGGCATGAAAATTTTGTCTCGGGCTATTCTGTCCCTATTTGCCAGTTTTTGTGTGTTGTCCTTCGCCCTGGTCCCCGGCGCCCAGGCCGGGCCGGGCAACCAGGTGGTGGTGGAGCTGTATACCTCGCAGGGCTGCAACTCCTGCCCGCCGGCGGACCGCCTGCTGGGTAAACTGTCGGCGCGCGATGACCTTGTCGCCTTGACCTTCAATGTGGACTATTGGGATTATCTGGGCTGGAAGGATACCCTGGCCCAGCCGGCCCATACGGAGCGCCAGCGCCGCTACGCCGCCGCCCTGCACAACCGCAGCGTCTATACCCCGCAAATGGTCATTGGCGGCAGGCAACACGCCGTCGGCTCCGATGCAGCCGCCGTCGATGCCGCGATCGAAGCCGAACAGCGCCATGGCCGGGGCGCCCCCGACCTGGCCCTGACCCACAAGGATGGCCGCATTTTGATCTCGTTGGCGGCGGCACCGAACAAGCAGGTGGACGCCACCGTCTGGCTGGTGCGTTATGACCGGCGCAAGGATGTGCCCATTGAACGCGGCGAAAATGCCGGCAGTAAATTAAGCTATTTCAACGTGGTGCGGGATATGCGCGCCCTGGGCCAGTGGAGCGGCCAGGCCATGCAGATGGATCTAAGCCGCGAGGAACTGGCCGAGGGCGGCCGAGACGGCTGTGCCATCATCGTGCAAAACGGCCCCGTGGGACCGATCCTGGCGGCGGCACGCATCACTTTCTAGATACAAGTTCTCATTCGGGTAATGCAGTGCGTATGGCGGCGGGGCAAAATCCCTTCCATCAACGACGAAGTTTGACTACGCTTGGCATTGATTTAGGCGTTGTCTGGGAAATGTCGGTTTCGACGGTTCCAACGAGTTAGATGTCTTATGAAACCTTGGGAAGAAGAGCCCTATTGTGACCTTTACCAATATTGGTGCTCGTTGATTGGCCCAACTGGTGAACTTCCACATAGACAGGAATTTGATGCTCTGGCGCTACGTCGTCACCTTGCCAAGGTTCAGATACTCGAGTATCGCGATGGGCAACTGTTCGGGCGTCTGCTTGGCGGCGCTATTGACGATTTTGCCGGCGACAAAATGTCCCGCGGCAGCCCGGTGCGCGACTGGATGACACCCGATGACTATGCTCAAACATTCGACGCGCTGCAATTTTGTTTCCGCAACAAATGTGCGGCGACCTATCTCGGCGAGCGATTTTTCCCCGACGGCAAGAGCCAGGATGTTCGTCATCTCAGCGTTCCGTTTGCAGGCGATGGTCCGCCGCATTTCTTTATTTTCTCCGTCACTGAAATCATTGAACGTGACAAATTGATTCTTGACCGGCAGTCAATACGAATAGCCCATCGGGAATATCAATTCTGTAACGCGCAGGGCGGGGAAGTTTTTCGCGAGCGCTGAATCCGGCGCGGTAGAGGCGGCAATCAAGACCGAACAACGCCGTGCCGGGGCCATGCCAGGTTTGTGGTTAGCGCATCAAAACGGCTGCATCCTGATTTCCCTGTCGGCAATGCCCCCATTGGCAGCGGCAAAGGAGCGCCAGCGCGACTGTCCCGCTGCGACACGCTCTAGATATCTGCAATGCCGGCTTGCCCATGACTCATCTTCTGGGTCATTGTCCCGACCATAATTTGTTGGGAAGCAAGGATTTTGGCAAATGGAAACGCTTTTTGTAGGTGGCCTAGTATTCGACGGTCGTAACGACCCCGTACCGGATATGGGTGTGTTGATTAAGGATGACCGTGTAACCAAGGTCGCTCCCAAAGAACATTTTAAAGAATATCAGGGGCATAGGATCGATACATCCGACGGCACCCTGCTGCCCGGCCTGATCGACTGTCATGTCCATCTAACCCTTGGCGGCGAGGCCGATATCGCCTCGGCCCAGGCCAAACGCAACCCCGGACAGATCGTCATGATGGCGCTGCGCTGGGCCCAGCAAACCCTTGCCGGCGGCGTCACGGCGGTGCGCGATTGCGGTGGTAAGGATTACCTGGAATTCGCCGTTCGTGATGCCTGCAACAGTGGCGAGCAGTTGGGCCCCACGATCCTGGCAGCAGGCCGAATGATTTGCATGACCGGCGGCCATGGCAGCCGAGTAGGCCGGGTTGCCGATGGTACGGACGAGGTCATCAAGGGCGTTCGGGAGCAAATCCATGCTGGTTCCGATTTCGTCAAAATCATGGCCACGGGCGGGGTCATGACGCCTGGCGTCAACCCAATGGACGCGCATTATTCGGCGGAAGAAATGGCCGCCGGCATCAATGAAGCAACGCGTTTCAGCAAGCATACGGCCTCTCACGCCATGGCCACCAAGGGCATCTTGAACGCCGTGCGCGGCGGCATTACCTCCATCGAACATGGCACTTTCATGGACGACGAGTGCGTCGAGGAAATGTTGAAACGAGGCACCTTCCTGGTGCCAACCCTGGCGCCCATGCAGGGACTTATAGCCCATCTTGATAAGGTGCCCCTGTTCGTGCAGAAGAAATTTAAGATGATGGAGGAGGTCTACGCCAAGGCCCTGATTTTGTATTACAAGGCCGGCGGCAAGATCGCCATGGGGACCGACACCGGCGTGCCCTATGCCACGCACGGTACGAACGCGCTTGAACTGGCCTATATGGCCGAGGCCGGCATGACGTCCTTGGATGTATTGCGCTCGTCGACCTCTCTGGCCGCCGAGCTTATGGGCTTGAGTGACGAAGGCCGGATCGCCGAGGGCAGCCGCGCCGATTTTCTGCTGGTCGACGGCAACCCGGCGGCGGATATCAACATGGCGGCCCGGCGGGAAAATCACCGCGCCGTCTGGAAACGCGGCATTGAGGTCCGCGCCGCCGAGGCCGCGATTGAACCGGCCCGCACCCCGCCATTCGCGGCAACGCCCGGCTTCTAGATAAGCCGCCGCCGATCTGGCATACAGGCCAGCGAAATAATTTGTACCCAGTGAGGAGAGTTGACCGTGGATCTTGTCGAGGCCATTGAATCGCGCCGTTCCGTGCGCGCCTATCTACCCACCCCCGTACCCCAGGAAACCGTAGCCAAAATCATGCAGTTGAGCCTGCGCTCCCCCAGTGGCACCAATATGCAGCCCTGGATCGTGCATGCGGTCTCGGGCGATGTGAAACAGGGCATCACCGACGATGTCATCGCCTCCCGCCTGCGGGTGCGCGAGACGGGCGTAGCGGAACATGAGGGGGAAAGAGTTTTTTATCCCGACAACCTGGGCGAACCCTGGCGGGCCCGGCGGCGCGCGGTCGGCTGGGATTTGTACGGCCTGCTGGACATCAAGAAAGGCGACCGGGAGCGTACTTTCGAGCAGCATAACCGCAACTACACCCTTTTCGATGCGCCCGTGGGCCTGTTTATCTTCATCGACAAGTCCCTGGAGGTCGGCTCCTGGCTGGATCTGGGCATGTTGATGCAGACCATCATGCTGGTGGCCCGCGAACACGGCCTGCACACCTGCCCCCAGGCGGCCTGGCACATCTACCACAAGATCGTGCGCAAATGGACCGGCGCCGGCGAGAACGAAGCGTTGGCGGCGGTCATCACCCTTGGATACGAAGACACCTCGGCCATCGAAAATACCCTGCGCACCCCGCGCGAGCCGCTGGATAAGGTCGTTACCTTTTCGGGCTTCGATTAGATCGGTTTAGACTTACGTAAAATCTCTGGACCGCACGCTCCCCCTCCCGGCCACACATTGATTATGATCCCGTGGCTGGCCGGGAGGGGGAGCGGGCGGCTTGGCATTTCCATCTCAAACCGAATCCCTGATCAATGGGCAGGTGGAACAGTGAATACCGCCGCCGCCGAGCTGCATTTTGCCGTAGTCGACCGTGATGATTTCAATGCCGTGCTTATCCAGTTCATCCGCCGTCCGGTTGGATGTACCCCCTGGCATGATGACCCGGCCTGGCCGCACGGCCAGCGCATTTACGATCCAGGCATCGTCTTCGGGCGAAATCTCGATGGTTCGAATGCCCATGGCCCGCAGATCCTCTAAAAAGGCATACGGCAATCCTCTTGGATCGAGCAGGCAAAGATCCACATCGATCATCAGCATCCAGCCGTCAATGTGGATGCTGTAAGCGGGCAAATCCACCACCATCAGGTCGACGCCCTGGCGCTTGAGCACCTCCGCCGTCTGTTCGATCGCCTCGTCGTTGACGCGGATACCGCGACCCACCACCGCCGTCCGGCTGTTGAGCCAGGCAAAGCTGCCGCCTTCGATCATGCCGTTGCCGCTTATGGTACGAAGAATGGGCATGCCCAGATTGGCCAAGGCGCGTGACACCGTCTGCTCCTCGCCCTGGCGCATCCGGGGCGCCATGCGGGAAACGATGGCGCCGCCCTTGATGGCGAAGGCGGTATCGCGGGTATAAACCGACTTGAACTGGTTCTCCTTGACGCCATCGAGATAGACCACTTCGGCCCCTTCCGCCCGCAATGTGTCGGCCAGGGCATCATGCTGGGCCTGCATCTCATCGAATGGGGGAATTTCCTCGCTTTGCCAATACCAGCCGGCTTGCAGATCGCCGAAGGAGCCGATCTCCTCGATGCGCTTGCTCGGATCAATGACACTGAATTCATTGCCAGGCCGGTGCATCAGCACCATGCGGATTTGGCCCACATCGTTATCGCAACCCCATTCCCGCCCCCAATCCTTGATTTGGCGTTCGCTGGCCTCGAACGGCGGTTCGGGTTCCGAACCGAACATCTTGATGGTCGCGCCATAAATTTCACGGTTTTTGGGTATCGCCATGAGTCCATGCCTCCAAAGGAACCAACTTTTGCCGAATATCATAGACAGTTTTCACGGCCGGCAGAATAAAACCTCGGTTCGGGACGGCCGATTGGCATGGTGATTTGCCGCGAAATTGGATCTTTTGGGCCACCCTTATGTGGGCTATGGATCAAGCCAACACACAACAAAAAATTGAGGAGCCGAGCGATGACCGAGACATTGACCATGACCGAGCGCACCCGTTTGCGGCGTGTAAGGGAACGCGGGCATTTTGACCGCGAGACCATCTACGGCATTCTTGATGCCATGCCGATGTGCCATGTGGGCTATGTGATCGATGGCTCCCCCGTTGTAATGCCGTCCTTTCAGTGGCGCGAAGGCGATCATGTCTATTGGCATGCCTCGAATGGCGGCCGGGGCATCAAGGCGGCGGAAGGCAGCCAGGTTTGCCTGACCGTATCGCTGCTGGATGGTTTGGTTCTGGCCCGCAGCGGTTTGCATCATTCGGCGAATTTCCGCTCCGTCATGCTGTTCGGCAGCCCGGAGAAGATTGTCGATCCCGATCAGAAAGCGGCGAAACTAAACAATTTCGTCGACCACCTGTATCCCGGGCGCAATGCGACCCTGCGCCCCATGACCGATGACGAGGTCAAGCAGACAGCCGTGCTGTCCCTGCCGATTGAGGAAGCCTCTGCCAAGCTGCGCACCGGTGGCCCGATAGACGATGAAGAGGATTACGCCCTGCCGATCTGGGCCGGCGTCGTTCCGGTCAAGATGCAGCTGATGACGCCCGAGCCCGATCCCCGCAACCTGGATGGCGTGGAGGCGCCTGACCTCACGAATTTTCTCAAGTTAGGTTAGATCATTTTCAGTAGTGAACTACCCGCCCGCTCCCCCTTCCCGGCCACCCATTAATGGTACCCTGTGGGTGGCCGGGAAGG
>CAYWYB010000271.1:0-7615 GCA_964462145.1 uncultured Rhodospirillaceae bacterium | reverse complement strand
CAATGACTTCGGACTGTGCTTCCCTCTCCCGTACCTCGGCAGCGCGGAATGCCGATTCACGCCGGCCCTCGGCTTCCAGAATGGCGGCCTGCTTCTCACCCTCGGCGCATAGAATTTCCGCTGCCCGGGTGCCTTCGGCTTCCAGGATGCTGGCGCGTTTTTCCCGCTCCGCCTTCATCTGCCGGGCCATGGCATCGACCAGATCCCGTGGCGGCGCGATATCCTTGATCTCGATCCGCGTCACCTTGATGCCCCAGGGCGAGGTGGCGTCATCGACAACGGTCAGCAGGCGGTGATTGATTTCATCGCGCTTGGACAGCAATTCATCCAGATCCATGCTGCCCATGACCGTACGGATGTTGGTCATGGTCAGGTTCAGGATGGCCCGCTCCAGCTGGCTGACTTCATAGGCCGCGGCGGCGGCGTCCAGCACCTGGAAAAAGACGATGCCGTCCACCGCCACCATGGCATTGTCCTTGGTAATCACTTCCTGGGTCGGTACGTCTAGAACCTGTTCCATCATGTTCATCTTGGCACCGAGGCGGTCAACAATAGGCACGATCAGGTGCAGGCCGGGCGGCAAGGTGCGGGTGTAGCGGCCAAAGCGTTCAACCGTATATTCCATGCCCTGGGGCACCGCCTTGACGCCCGCGATCACGATGATGATGGCAAGCAGGACCAGGACAAAAACAAAGATGGTTGAGCCGTCGATGCTGAAATACATGCTAATATCCCTGGGTCATTAATTTGGTGCAATCAGATTTGCGCTATTCCATAGTTTTACATAAATGCCGTCGACGACAACCGAAATGATGGCGGAAATGGCGGGGCGAAGTCCGGACATGAGTAATTCCAGCAGAATTCATGCATTTCATCCCGAGCGTTATGGCGATGTAAAATCGGCGGTGCGGGCCTTGCTGCACGCGGTTGGCGGCGAGGCCAAGGCGGCCGCGGCCTGCCGGGTCTCCAAGTCCACATTGTCCGAATACGGCAACCCGCGCTACGACGAGCGGCACATGCCCCTTGATGTGGTTCTGGCCCTGGAAAAGGCGGCGGGGGAAATGCCGGTGACCGAGCATCTGGCGGCTGAACACGATGCGCTGCTATTGCAGCTGCCATCGGTCGAGGCGGCGGGAGGCTGGATGGACCATCTGACCTCCATCGGCAAGGAAGCCGGCGACGTCTTTCATCGGGCCGGTGAATATCTGGCCGATGATGGCGAAATCGATGCCCAGGAAGCGCCCGGTCTGTTGAAGGAAGTTGACGAGTTATTGGCCGCCGTCGCGGCCATGCGCGCCGCTGTGCGCAGCCGAATTCCTGATGAGACATAAAAAACGCCCCGGCGGAATGACCGCCGGGGCGCCTTTTTTTGTTCGCTGATCCTATAGAATATCCAGGATAGCCAGGGCGCCGGTTTTCTCGATACCGCCCGGATTGTCTTCCACCTGGACGGCGCTGACCGTGCCGTCATCCACGACAATGGCAAAGCGCGTGCAACGCAGGCCCATGCCACGGGCGGTCAAATCCAGCTCCAAGCCCAAGGCCTTGGTGTAATCGGCACTGCCGTCGGCCAGCATGGTGACCTTGTTGCCCACCTGCTGGTCCTTGCCCCAGGCGCCCATGACAAAGGCGTCGTTGACCGCCATGCAACCAACCGCATCGATACCCTTGGCCGCCAGGGCGGTGTGGTTTTCCACATAACTGGGTACGTGCTGGGCCGAGCAGGTCGGCGTGAAGGTGCCGGGCAGGCCGAACAGCACCACTTTCTTGCCGCCGAACATCTCGTCCGTGGAAACCGCTTCGGGCCCATTCTCGCCCATGGTCATCAAGCTGCCCGAGGGCATTTTATCGCCAACCGAAATCGTCATCGTTATCTCTCCCCATCATTTGATGATTGTTTTCGGGCATCCCCATGCCCCAAGTGAACTGTCCCTGATGAACTGCTCTTGTGAACTGTCCCAAGTGAACCGTTCTGTGAATTCGCTATAGCATATAACGCTGCCGAGGAAGGATGCAAAGCACTGGCCGTAAATTTTTATTGCCGTACCTCGAGCCGGCGCTCCACAGCGCGGTTGCCGTCTACCAGGGTCAGGGTGAGCGCTTGGGTGGTCAGCGCCGCCTTGGAGGTGCCGGCGAAAACCGGCAAGGCAAGGGCGACATCGTGGCGCCCTGATGCAAAGGTGGCACTGGGGCGGCCGAACCCGAACGGTTCCGGCCCTTCAACCATCAGGTCCGGGGCCTCGAAGGGACGTGTGGAACGGCCCTTGATATGCAGGATCTGCTTACCGGCGGGGCCGCTGACCGTGGCACTGTCGATTGACAGACCGCTTTCGCCCGTCGTTCGCGGGATCAATTCCCGATAGTGCCGAATTAGGGGCGCGAAGGCGCTGGCTTCCGCCGCTTCGCCGGCGGGGGCGAGCGTCAGCGCCATATCCGCCTGCATGGGAACGCAGACCTTGGCGCAAATCATGTATTCCAGCTTCAATCGGGCCAGGGCCGCCTTGACTGGCGTCCGCGCGCGCAACAGAACCGGTAGCACGACCTCGCCATGATAGCCGAAACTGTCAAAGCCAAAGGCGCTGAAACGCCGCGGTGCCGGCCAGCCCACTTCCACCCGATCCAGGTTCTGGGAGCCGGACCAGTCGAAGCGCGGCGGTGCCCCCGATTCGCCTGGATTACGCCAATATGTCTTCCAGCCGGGCTTAAGCTTGATCTGCACCCCCAGCCAGATCCGTCCCGCCGCATCCATGCCGCTCTGTCCGGCAATCAGCCGCGCAGCGGCATCCCCGCCCCTTTGCCAGGGACCCGAAGATGTTTCCGCCCGCAATGGCGCGCAAAACAGCACGGCGGCCAAAACTGGTGCTGCCAGCCGTAAAAACACCGTTTTTTGAAGTTTTGCAGCCAAATTTCGTATCTTTGCTTTGCCTGAAGCTTGGAAATATTCCATGCTACACATTGTTAAATATAGGGGTTAATTAACCTATATAGGCTGACAATAGCCTAACAATGGCGTGAACAATTGACTTCTCTTGACGACATGCCCAAGTGGACAATATGGGATCTATGGAAAAAACCGACGAAGGCACGACAGAAGACGGCTACATGACCGGCCAACTGTTGATCGCCATGCCCACCATGAGCGACCCGCGGTTCGAACGGACCGTAATCTATATGTGTGCCCATTCCGCCGATGGCGCCATGGGTTTGGTGGTCAATAAACAGGCTGACGAGATCGATTTCCCCGAACTGCTGAACCAGTTGGAGATCGAGACCGAGGGCGTCAAGAATCCTATTCCGGTCCTGGTCGGCGGCCCGGTGGAAACCGGCCGCGGTTTCGTGCTGCATTCCCTGGATTACCGCCAGGATTCAACTCTGGAGGTCAGCGACGAGGTCGGCCTAACCGCCACCGTGGATATTCTGCGCTCCATCGCCGAAGGCGAGGGGCCGGCCCACAGTCTGCTGACCCTCGGTTATGCCGGCTGGTCCGCCGGCCAATTGGATGACGAGATCCAGGCCAATGGCTGGCTCAACGTATCGGCCGACGTATCCTTGCTGTTCGATGGCGCCCTGGGTGAAAAATGGGACCGCGCGGTGCGCAAGGTTGGCATCGACCCATCCTTCCTGTCGGCGGATGCGGGACACGCCTAATATGCCGAAGCAAATTATATTTCGATAATTCTAGAAATGTAGTTGCAATTGCCTTTGGAGTGTCCTAGATAAGCTCCATGAACGAGATAATTGATCTATACGATAGTGCCGAGCTGCAGCAGACCGCCGATACCATGGAGGCGCTGGGCAACGAAACGCGCCTGGCTATCTTCACATTATTGGTGCCGGCGGGGCAGGGCGGTTTGACGGTTGGTGAGATTCAGGCGCGCCTCAAGGTGCCGGGTTCCACCCTGTCGCATCATCTGGCCCGTTTGGTTCAGGTTGATCTGGTGCAGCAGGAACGGCAGGGGCGAAAGCTGATTTGCCGGGCCAACTATCCGCGTATGGATGACGTGTTGAGATTTTTGACCCGAAATTGCTGTGCCGCCGACGGTGTTGATGCCGGGCATGTGCACGATATCCCGGTTACGCAGGAAGGATCCGCGGCATGAGTGATATTTCCCTATCCATTGCCGGAGCGGCCAAAAGAGTCACCGATATCGATAAAGTCTGGCTGACAATCGGCGCTTGCCTGGTGCTGGGTGGCTTCCTGTTGCCGCAACAGACCATGTCCTCGATTGGGTTCACGGCGGATGCGCTGCTGCATATCGCGCCGTTCCTGGCGGTTTCCATTGGCTTGGCGGCCTATGCCAAGGCCACCGGCGCGGATAATCTGATCGCCAAGGTGTTTCAGGGCCATGCGGTGCAGATGGTCGTGGCGGCCTCGGTTTTTGGCGCCCTGTCGCCGTTCTGCTCATGCGGCGTTATTCCTCTGATCGCGGCATTGCTGGCCATGGGCGTGCCCCTGGCGCCGGTGATGGCGTTCTGGCTGGCCTCGCCCCTGATGGATCCGCAGATGTTCCTGCTGACCATGGGCACCCTTGGTCTGCCGTTTGCCGTTGGCAAGACCATCGCCGCCCTGGGCGTCGGCCTGTTGGGCGGCTTCGCGACTTTGACTCTGCAAAGGGCCGGTGGCTTTTCCATGCCCTTGCGTGAAGGCGTGGGCGATGGCGGTTGCGGCGCCGGGTCCGTGCGTAGCGATGGCGAGGTGGTCTGGAAATTTTGGCAGGATGGCGACCGACGGCAGAAATTTGCCAACGAATCCTGGAAAACAACTTTGTTCCTGGGCAAATGGCTGATCGTGGCCTTCTTGTTGGAGAGCATCATGCTGGCCTATGTGCCCGCCGAGTCCATCGCCTCTCTGTTGGGCGGAGACAGTGTCTGGGCCATTCCCCTGGCGGCCATTGTTGGCGTGCCGGCTTATATGAACGGCTTTGCCGCCATTCCCCTGATGTCGGGCCTGATCGAACTGGGCATGGCACCGGGCGCGGCCATGGCTTTCATGGTGGCGGGCGGTGTCTCGTGTATTCCAGCCGCTATCGCGGTATTCGCCCTGGTGCGTCTGCCGGTATTCTTCTGGTACCTAGGGATGGCGCTGGTTGGCTCCCTGGCCGCGGGCATCGGCTTCCAGATGTTTATTGCCTGACCTGCCAGTCAACTTTACGACCAGTCAACTTTACGAGAAAAGTCTCCAAGGCCTTGGCAATAGCCGGGGCCTTGGCCATATTGGGGCCATGAAGGAATTTCAACTGGCTCCCGCGCCCGAGGATGGCCGCCTGACGGAACAGGTCGGCGGCATCGATCAGACTGGCGCGCCCATCGATACCCGTGTCGTTATCGAACAGCCGTTGACGTTGTATCTGAATGGCCAGGAAATCGTCACCATGATGACGATCGGCGATCATCCCGATTGCCTGGCCGTGGGCTATCTGCTGAACCAGAACATGCTGCGCCCCGATGACCAAGTGACCGGCATCGATTATGACGAGGAATTGTCGGTGGTGGTGGTACGCACGGCGCGCAAGACGGATTTCGAGGATAAACTGCAAAAGAAAACCCTGACCTCCGGCTGTGCCCAGGGCACGGCGTTTGGCGATATCATGGAGCATTTTGACGAGATACAACTGCCCAAGGATGCTGCGTTGAAGACCTCGTGGATCTATGAACTCAGTCGCAAGATCAACCAGCGGCCCAGCCTGTATCTGGCCGCCGGTGCCATCCATGGCTGCGTGCTGTGCGAAGAGGACCGGCCCCTGATCTATATGGAGGATGTGGGCCGGCACAACGCCGTCGACAAGATCGCCGGCTGGATGTTCCTGAACGGCGAGAGGGCGGCCGGCAAGATCTTTTACACTACCGGGCGGTTGACCTCAGAAATGATTATCAAGACCGTGCATATGGGCATTCCCATTTTGATCTCGCGCTCCGGCTTCACCGCCTGGGGCGTCGACCTGGCCCGTCAGGCCGGCCTGACCCTGATCGGCCGGGCCAAGGGCAAGCGTTTTATCTGCCTGGCCGGCGAGGACCGCCTGGTCTTCGATGCGGACATCAATTTGGATTCTGGGGACGATGACTGAACAACCACCTATCGTTGGCCTGTTGCTGGCGGGTGGCGGCGCGCGGCGCATGGGCGGCGGTGATAAGTGCCTGCGGCCCTTGGGCGGGCGCCCGCTACTGGCGCATGTGATCGAGCGCATGACGCCGCAGGTCGCGGCGCTGGTCCTGAATGCCAATGGCGAGCCAGGGCGGTTTACGCAATTTGGTTTGCCGGTGGTGGCGGACTGCATTCCCGGCATGGCGGGACCCTTGGCCGGCATCCTGACCGGCATGGAATGGCTGCGCGCGAACCGGCCTGAAATTACCATGATGGTCTCCACCCCCACCGACGGGCCGTTCCTGCCGCTTGATCTGGTCGCGCGTTTGGCCGCCGCCAAGGGCGGGGCCCGGATCGCCTGTGCGCGGTCAAACGGCCGGACCCATCCACCGATCGCCCTATGGGACGTGGACCTGGCGGACGATCTGCGCCGGGCCATGGTGGATGAGGAAATGCGCAAGATCGACCTTTGGACGGCGCGCCATGATCTGGTGCATGTGGATTGGCCGGTGCAGCCCTTCGATCCGTTCTTCAATGCCAACAGGCCCGAAGATCTGGAGCAGGCGGAGAGTCTGCTGCGATGACCTCCCCCAACCACAACGCCCGCCCGGTGGGCCGGGCCATCGATATGCTGCTGCTGCACTACACCGGCATGGAGACGTCGGATGCCGCTCTGGCCCGGCTATGCGATGAAGCAGCAGAAGTTTCGGCCCATTACCTGATCGACGAGGGCGGTGAAGTCCATGCCTTGGTTGGCGAAGAGCGCCGGGCCTGGCATGCGGGCCTTGCCTGCTGGGCCGGGGAGCGTGACATCAACGGTTGTTCCATCGGCATCGAACTGGTCAACCCCGGCCATGAATTCGGCTACCGCGCCTTTCCCCGGGCGCAGATGGACGCCCTGCTGCCTCTTTGCCAGGATATTCTGGGGCGCCACCCTATACCGCCGCATCGGGTGTTGGGCCATTCGGACGTAGCCCCCGCGCGCAAGGAAGATCCCGGCGAGCTGTTCGACTGGGCCGCCATGGCGGCGGCGGGCATTGGCCTGTGGCCGGAGGCGCGCGAGGCAAATCCAGCCCCCGCGCTTGAAGACTTCGGCTATGACGTGGCTGGTGCCGGGCTGGCGGCGTGCGCCACGGCATTTCAGAGGCATTGGCGGCCGGCAAAAATCGATGGCGTGATGGATGGGGAATGCCAGGGACTGCTTGCCGGACTGCTTGACCAAATCGACTGATCGCCTCATGTTGCCCGTGCCAGACGGCTGGACGGTCGCCTCTATCTTTTGATGGGGGAGGAAAGTCCGGGCTCCACGAAAAAACGGTGCCGGGTAACGCCCGGCGGGGGCGACCCCAGGGAAAGTGCCACAGAAAGCAAACCGCCTGTCTTACGAGGCGGGTAAGGGTGAAAGGGTGCGGTAAGAGCGCACCGCGCGGCTGGTAACAGTCGTGGCAGGGTAAACCCCACCGGGAGCAAAACCGAATAGGGATGGCGCGTCGGTTCCGGCTTCGGCTGGAACATGACAGGCGTGTTCGCGCT
>CAYWYB010000270.1:0-7616 GCA_964462145.1 uncultured Rhodospirillaceae bacterium | reverse complement strand
TCCGCCGAACGGAAGGGCGAGCGCAGTTTCTCCAGCCGCTCGGTGATTATATCCAACTCCGCATCCGGATCCTCCGCCGCCGCGATATCGGCACTGTAGGCGGCCTCAATACCGCCTTCCAGAGGCAGCGAGCCCCAGCGCCCCGACGGCCAGGCATAGCGGGTGGTATAGCGGCCGCCCACCGTGTGGGCCGCGCCCGCGACACCGAACACATTGCGGATAATCATCGTGCACCACGGCACCGTCGTCTGCCAGATGGCGCTCATGGCGCGCACGCCTTCCTTGATGACGCCGCTTTGTTCCGCCTCCAGGCCGACCTGAAAGCCCGGACAGTCGGACAAATTAACAATGGGAAGATGGAAGGTTTCCGCCAGATCGACGAATTTCTGTACCTTGCGGCAGGTATCCGCCGTCCAGCAGCCGCCATAGGACATGGGATCCGAGGCCATGAAGGCGACCGGCCAGCCGTCCAGGCGAGCCAGCCCGGTGATCACCGATTTGCCGTACTCCTTGCCGATCTCGAAGAACGAGCCTTCGTCGACCAGGGCTTTGACGATGGGACGCATCTTGTAGATCTTGCGAATGTCGCGGGGGATGGCATCGATCAGCCAGTCGACCTGGCGGTTGGGATCATCCGTGGGGTCGACCCTTGGCGGCAGTTCATTGACCGATTGCGGCAGGTAGGAGAGGAAGCGTCGGGCGCATTCAAAGGCTTCCTCTTCGGTGTTGACCGCATGATCAACAGCGCCGGCGCGCAGCTGGATCTTGTAGCCGCCCAGCTCGTTCTTGGTCAATTTCTGGCCGATCCGTTCCACCACCGGCGGGCCGGCAACGAACATCGCGGATTTTTCCTTCAGCATCACCGAATAGTGCGAGGCCGCCAGGTGCGCCGCGCCCAGACCGGCGACCGAGCCCAGCCCCAGTGCCACGCGCGGCACCGTGCCCATGTTGGCCACCACCATGTCCCAGCCCGCGACGCCGGGTACATTGGCCCGGCCCGTGGTCTCGATGGTCTTGACCGAGCCGCCGCCGCCCGAACCCTCCACCAGGCGGACCAGGGGCAATTGCAGCGCGTTCGCCATGGCCTCGGCGTTGAGATGCTTTTCCTTGATGGTGGCATCCGCCGAGCCGCCGCGCACGGTGAAATCATCGCCGGCGATGACCACTTGCCGTCCGTTCAGGCGGGCCCGGCCAAAGACGAAGTTGGAGGGGGTGAAATCTTCCAGGTCGTTCTTGCCGTCGTAAGCGGCCATGCCGGCGATCTTGCCGATTTCATGAAAGGAGCCATCATCGGCGAGCAAATCGATCCGTTCGCGAATGGTATAACGGCCGCCGTCCTTCTGCCGCTTGACCCGCATCTCGCCGCCAAGTTTCTCGGCGTAGGCCTCTCGCCGTTTCAGCTCATCAAGTTCCGCTTGCCATGACATTGGCCGTTTCCTCCATTCGATCGGGTATGAATTCCGCCATTGGTATTACCAGTTCGCCGCCTTGTCTTGAATTGTAATTTTTGAAACGTGTCGCGGGCTATGAATTCCTGTTTTCTCAAGCTAGTCTCGGCATCTTTCCGCAACTGACGGGCCTGTAACATGACCGCCTATTTGATCGTACGCGCCGAAGTGGAACCTTCGGTGAAAGACCAATTTGATGTCTGGTATCAGAACGAGCATTTGCCTGACGCCCTGAAAGCCTTCAACGCGGTCAGCGCCAAGCGTGGCTGGAGCAGCGTGGAGCCCAACGTGCATATAGCGTTTTACGAGTTTCCGGATATGGCGGCGGCCGATGCCCTGCTCAATTCGGAAATCATGCAGGGCTTCATCAAGGAATTCGACCGTCATTGGGAAGGTAAGATCGAGCGGTCAAGGGAACTGGTCGAATTTTGCCAAGAAATCTAAGATATCAGGGCACCAGGCGATAACCGCCCGGTTCCGTGACCAGGATTTCGGCCGAGGAGGGGTCGGCCTCGATCTTTTGCCGCAGGCGGTAGATATGGGTCTCCAGCGTATGGGTGGTGACGCCGGCGTTATAGCCCCAGACCTCGTTCAACAACACATCCCGGCCGACCGCCTTGTCGCCGGCCCGGAACAGGTATTTCAGGATTGAGGTTTCCTTTTCCGTCAGGCGGACTTTCTGGTTCGAGTCGTTTTCCAGCAACAGCTTGGCCGAGGGGCGGAAGGTGTAGGGCCCAATGGTGAAAACCGCGTCCTCGCTCTGTTCATGCTGACGCAAATGTGAACGGATGCGGGCCAAAAGAACGGAAAACTTGAATGGCTTGGCGACGTAATCGTTGGCGCCCGATTCCAATCCCAGGATCGTGTCGGCGTCGCTGTCCGCCGCCGTCAGCATGATAATCGGGCATTTCACGCCGGCCTTGCGCAGCATCTTGCAAACCTCGCGGCCATCCAGGTCGCCCAAACCCACATCCAGCAGGAGCAAATCAAAATGGTCGCCTTTGGCTATTTCCAGCGCCTCGGCGCCGGATCCGGCCTGGGTGGTGGTGAATTCGTCGTGTAGTTCCAACTGTTCCGCCAAGGCGCCGCGCAAGGGCGCCTCGTCATCAACCAAAAGTATTTTCTTCGCCGTCATGGCAGCCCCCGGAATTGCCCCGTGAATTGGCGGGTTACGAGTACTAGATATAGGCAGTTACCAGGAATCCGGCAAGCATTAGCGAAATAGTGCCTCGCGCCTGGATATCCGGCGAAAAACATCGACCAACGACACTGGCGGTATAGCCTTGGTGGGTATATTGTCGGCGGCGATCATGACAGCCACGGACACCAATATCATTGCCGTCGACCGCGCCATCGCCGAGTACCGGCGGGGCCGGCCCGTCGTGCTGGAAACCGAGGACGGCGACAACGCCTTGGCCATGGCGGCGGAACAGGCCAGCCCCGACAGCCTGCGCGATCTGTGTGAATGGTACAACAGCCGTGACATTCTGACCGACGGCCCCGTCCTGGCGCTGACGGAGAGCCGGGCCAACGCCCTGCATATCAAGCCCACCGGCCATGGCGTGATACTGTTGCAGATCGACGGCGATACCGATGTGGGACTGGTGCAAACCCTGGCGGACGGCAGCATGGATCTGGCCCAACCCATGCGCGGGCCGTTTCAGCGCCTGCGCCGGGCCCCGCATCCGGCCGAAAGCGCCGCCGTGCAATTGGCCAAGGCCGCGCGTCTGCTGCCTTCCGCCGTGATCGTGCCGTTGCTGGACCAAACCGATATTTATTCCGCCGAAGCCCGCTACCTGACCGTGACGACGCGGCAGATCGCCGAATACGAACAGGGCTCGGCGGCGACCCTGCGCAAGGTGGCGGAGGCGCCGGTGCCCCTGGCGGACGCCGAAAACTGCCGCTTGGTCGCCTTCCGCCCGGCTGACGGCGGGGTCGAGCACCTGGCCATCATCGTTGGCGATCCCGACCGTCATCATGCCGTCCTAACGCGGCTGCATTCGGAATGTTTTACCGGTGATCTGCTGGCCTCGTTAAAGTGCGATTGCGGCGAACAATTGCGCGGCGCCATCGCCCTGATGGCGGAGCAGGGCAGCGGCGTACTGTTATATCTGGCGCAGGAAGGCCGGGGTATCGGCCTAATGAACAAATTGCGCGCCTACAGCTTGCAAGCGGAAGGTTTTGATACCATCGAGGCCAATCTGCGCCTGGGCTTCGATGCCGACGAGCGTGTCTTTCGCCCAGCGGCGGAAATGCTGCGTCTGCTGGGCTTTGGCCAGGTCCGTCTGTTGACCAATAATCCGGACAAGGTCGCCGGTCTGGAAGCCTGCGGTATCACGGTCAGCGAGCGGGTCACCCACGCCTTTCCGTCCAACCTGCACAACGATTTTTATCTGCGCACCAAGAAAGACCGCTCGGGCCACCTGCTGTAAGGCAAATTTGCCCCGTTTCGATGGGTTTCCCAAGCGTTCCACCGGCAAATCTTGCCTATCCAGCGCGGCGCAACAGGCTAAGCCCTTGAAACGACACAGCCCGAAGTTGGCGCACTTCTTGCTTTCCTATTGGTTATGACAATAATTTCCGCACAGCCGAACCCAACCGCGGCGGCCCCGGCCAAGGCCGGTGCAGTAGCAAAAGGCGAATTCTTCGGTAAGAACGGCCTGGAATTTTCCGATTTCCTGGATGTCGTCAATCCGTTGCAGCATATCCCGGTGATTGGCGAAATCTATCGTTCGGCCACCAACGACGGCATTTCCACCGGTGCCCGCCTCGCCGGCGGCACCCTGTTCGGCGGCCCGCTTGGCTTCGCCGGGGCCCTAGCCAATACGGTGGTGGCAGAGGCCACGGGCAAGGATATCGGCGGCAATGTCGTGACCCTGATATCGGACGGTCCGAAAAACAGGAATGGCGCGAAGCTGACCAGCAATGACCCCGGCACGATAAGCCCATCGACCGCCACCGCCCTGGCCGGAATTGCGCCCGCCGCCGCCGAAACTGCTGGGCCGCCGGCCTCGTATCTAGAGCATCGCGCCAGCCTGCCGGCGCCGCCCTTCCCCAATCTGATGCCGATGGCGAAAATTACCCTGCGTTGACCGCTTTGAGCGCGCGGTCAATCGCGGGGCAGGCGGCGCAGATCCTGCATTTCATAAGGATCGGCCAGAATATCCTCTAGCGCCGCGCCGGCCAGGAAAGCCCATTTTTTTGCCGTCTTTACCATCGGCGGATAGCCGCACAGATAAACCCCCCAGCCTTCCAGGCTGCCATGCTCCCCCAATGCCACGGCCTCGGCCCGACCTTCCCGGGCACCAATGGCGGCACGCGCCTCGCTCTCTTCGCCGGACAGGCAGGCGGTGTAATGAAAATTTTCGTGCGCCTGGGCCAGGGCCATTAATTCATCCCGGTAATACAGACCCTTGGCGGTGCGGCTGCCATGATAGAGGTGGATCGGCCCGCCATGCCCGTGCGCCAGCGCGTCGCGGGCAATGCCGTACAGCGGCGCTAGGCCGGTGCCGTTGCCGATTAACAGCAGGGGCCGCTCAGCATCGCCGCCGATATAGTAGCAATCCCCGTTCGGGCCCTGGATATCAAGTGCTTCGCCCAGGCGCAGATCATCGTGGATCCAGTTGCTCATCCTGCCTCCGCCCAGGCGTTTGATATGCAGTTCCAAGGTCTCGTCAAGGCGCGGCACGCTGGCCAGGGAATAGGCCCGCATCAGGCCATCGCCACGGCGCAGGTTGATGAATTGCCCCGCGTGATAAAACAACGGTACCGGTGTGCGCAGGCGCAGACGGCAGACCGAGGCGCTTAACGGCGCCACGTCGCTGACCACGGCGCGGCCAAACAGCTCCGCGTCGGTGGGCGCTTCAACTTCCAGGTCCGCGCCGGTTTCCTGCGGACGGCAGACACAGGGCAGAAAATAGCCCTGTTCGATCTGACCCTGGCGCAGACCGTTCTGGGATGCGCTGGGCGGCGTGCCATCGCACAAGCGCATCATACAGGTCAGACAGACCCCGGTACGGCAGGAAAATGGGATCTCGTGGCCGTTACGCTCAAGACATTCCAGCACCGTTTCGTCCGGTGTCAGTTCATGCCGGGCAGCGGCGAAATTTATCTGCGCCATGGCTGTTTACCGGCTCAAGACATCATCTTGGGTATCGCCACCAACGTTTTCATAGAAATTTTCGGACATAACAAATCACCCCCATGATGTGTCGCCAAAACTGTTCCCGAATACTCGCCCCCATGACGAATATATGGAACTATATGGCGCGGAAAGTTAAGAAAGCATCTCCGAAAAGAAAGGTCTCTTATGGTGCTGCTGCACGTCACCGCCGATGGTTTCCTGCACCATGGCAGCCTGCGATACCGCTGTGCCCTGGGTCGGAGCGGGATCGGCGGCCAGAAACAGGAAGGCGACGGCATAACGCCCAGCGGCCGTTACCCCTTGCGGCGGCTGTTATACCGGGCCGACCGACTGGCGCGGCCGGCGAGCCAGCTGGTCATGGCGGAAATCCAGCCGAACGACGGCTGGTGCGATGCACCCGGCGATCCCGCCTATAATCAACCCGTCAGCCTGCCATACGGAGCCAGCACGGAAAGCATGTGGCGGGCAGACGGCCTCTATGATCTGGTGGTGATCCTGGGTCACAACGACGACCCGGTCGTGCCCGGCGCCGGCAGCGCCATCTTCATGCACGTAGCCAGCCCCGGTTATGGCCCGACCGAAGGCTGTGTCGCCCTGGCGCGGGAAGACCTGCTTGAATTATTGCGGGATCTTGATGACAGCAGCGAGATTGAAATCACGCCTTAAGGATAGGGCTTGCGGGCACCGAAAATCGCCGTGCCGACCCGCACCAGGGTGGCATCGAACTGGATCGCCACTTCATAATCCGCGCTCATGCCCATGGACAGCTCCGCCAGGTCATTGCGGCGGGCGATCTCGCGCAACAGGGCGAAATGCAGGCTGCATTCTTCCTCCACAGGGGGAATGCACATCAGGCCGCGCACGGACAATCCCAATTCGTCACGGGCCAAGGCGATAAAGGCATCAGCCTCCTCGGGCCAGATTCCGGCCTTTTGCTCTTCCTCGCCGGTATTGACCTGGATGAAGCAATCAAGGCGGCGTTCTTGCTTGGCCATTTCCTTGGCCAGAGCGCGGGCCAGCTTGGGCCGGTCCACGGTTTCGATGACATCAAACAGGGCAACCGCGTCCTTCACCTTGTTGGTTTGCAGCGGGCCGATCAGATGCAGGCGCAGATCAGGGTGGGCGGCTTTCAGATCCGGCCATTTGCCCTGGGCCTCCTGCACCCGGTTCTCGCCGAACAATCGTTGCCCGGCCTGAATAACCGGCACAATATCCGCCGCGCCCTGGGTCTTCGAGACCGCCACCAGCCCAACATCATTGGCCTCCCGGCCCGCCGCTTGCGCGGCGGCGGCGATAGCGGCCTGGACCTCGGCTAGGTTGGCGGCGACATCTACATTGGTGATGACTGGTTCCTCACTCAAAGCCATGGCATGTTCTTTCCTATGTCAGCCCCGACCCTAACAAAGCTGTCCCTCCGCCTCAATCGTGAAGCGGGAGAAACCGCCCGTTTACCCCAGCTTATTCTGCTGAGCGATGCTGATCGTCTGCCAGACCCGCTGCCCGCCGCCAGCACCCTGCCACCGGGCAGCGCGGTAATTTTACGCCACTATGATGTCGCCGGGCGCGAGGAGCTGGGCCGCGCCCTGATGGCCCTGTGCCGAACGCGAAAGCTATCCTTGTTGGTGGCCGGTGATTGGCGGTTGGCCTGGAAGCTGGAAGCCCATGGTGTGCACCTGCCCGAATGGCAGGTCCGCCGGCCGCCGCTCCTGCCGCGCAAACCGGGTTGGCTGATCACGGCGGCGGCCCACTCCGAACCGGCCCTGCTGCGCGCGGCACGTCTGGGCGCCCATGCGGCGTTGCTCTCGCCCGTCTTTGCAACCGCCAGCCATCCCGGCAGCCGCACTTTAGGGCCAAGGCGATTTGCCCATCTGCGCCGGCAGACAGATCTGCCGGTTTATGGCCTGGGCGGTATTAATGTTGGCAATGCCGCGCGCCTCGGCCCTAGCGGCGCGATAGGTATCGCGGCGATTTCCGGATTAGCGTGCTAGCATTTTCAATACTGAACTACCCGCCCGCTCCCCCAT
>CAYWYB010000269.1:0-7645 GCA_964462145.1 uncultured Rhodospirillaceae bacterium | reverse complement strand
GGTTAATCTACGCTCGCCAGCAATCTTGCGCCCTCTCATGAATAATTCGGGTTAGGAGAATGGCGCCGTAACCTTCTCCTAACCATTTTTTGCCATAGTACGGGCCTCTGCATCACCGATTTGGAAAAACTCCGTCGGGCCGTGCGGATTTGCGGGATTTGCCATGAAAAAGATCATCATCATTGTGGTGGCGTTGATCGTTGTGCTGGGAGCGGCCGGCGGCGGCTTGTTCTTCATGGGCATGCTTGACGAGCCCCTTGGCCTGAGCAAACCCGGGGCCGAAGGCGAACAGGCCGGCGCTGAAGGCGAGAGCAGCGGCGAGGGCAGTGCCGCCGAACAGGTTGCCGAGGCGCTGTTCGTGCAGTTGGAACCAATTTCCGCGCCGGTGATAAGTAATGGCCGGGTGAAATATCAGATCCTTTTGACCATGAGCCTGCAAGTTGCCGATATTGGCGCCAAGAATGATGTCAACGCGGTGCTGCCCCGTCTGCGCGATGCCATGCACACGGAGCTGTTCACCGCGCCAGTCCTGCGCGACGAAGAGACAGGCGTGATCGATCTTGTCGATTTGAAAAAGCGTGTCCTGACCTTGACTCGGAATATGGTCGAAAGCGACGGCATCGAGGATGTGCTGGTTCTGAAACTGATGCGCATGGGCGGGTAAAAAAACCCGCTTCAGATACGAAACGGCGCTTGTTCTTGCGTTGACAAGTCACTAGGTTGCGCCGGTGTTTAAGCATCCCCAATATCATAACGTTACGTTGCTGGCCATTTGCCAGTCGATGTTTGCCTGTGGGCAGACGACAATGTTTTTTGTCGGCAGCCTGATCGGTGCCCAATTGGCGACGAACAAGGCCCTTGCTACCCTGCCGGTCAGTGCGGTGATTTTAGGCACCGCGATTATGACCGTGCCGGCTTCGTTGGTGATGCGGCGGGTGGGCCGGCGGGCCGGCTTCATGGGGGCGGCGGCGATCGGCGGCCTGGGATTTTTGACCTGTGCTCTAGCGCTCTATTTTTCGCTGTTCTGGGTGCTTTGCCTGGGCGCCCTGACGGTCGGGTTTTATCACGCATTTTGCCAATACTACCGCTTCGCTGCCGCCGATGCGGCAACCAACGAGTTTCGGCCAAAAGCCATTTCGCTGGTCATGGCGGGCGGCGTTGTCGCCGGCGTGCTTGGCCCCACCCTGGCCGTGAACAGCCGCGAGATATTTCCCGATATTGAGTATCTGGGTTCCTATCTTGCCTTGGCGGCCTTGACGATGTGTATCCTGGTGCTGGTCTCGTTCGTGCGCATTCCCCGGCTTTCCGAGGCGGAGCAAAAGGATTCCGGCCGGCCCTTGCTGGTGATCATGCGGCAACCGCGTTTTATCGCGGCAGCGGGTTCGTCGATGATTTCCTATGGCATCATGTCATTGCTGATGACCGCCACGCCGCTGGCGATGCGGGCCTGTAATCATCCCGTGGATGATGCTGGTTTCGTTATTCAGTGGCATGTGGTGGGCATGTTCGCGCCGTCGTTTTTCACCGGTCATTTGATCTCCCGCTTCGGCCTGGTCAAGATCATGTTGAGCGGCGCCATTCTGCTGCTATTTGCCGTGGCATCGGCGCTGCATGGCATCACGATCCTGAATTTCATGGTCTCGATGTTTCTGCTGGGCCTGGGCTGGAATTTTCTGTTTGTCGGCGGCTCGACCCTGCTGACCGAGGTTCACACCCCTTCCGAACGGGGAAAAACCCAAGCCGCACATGATTTCATGGTTTTCGCTACCACCGCCCTGGGCTCCTTCCTGTCAGGCCAGTTGCTGTTTAACTTTGGCTGGGAGCGGGTCAATCTGATGGCGTTGCCGTTGATTATCGCCGTTACCCTGCTGGTCATCTGGTTCGCATTTATCCGCAGGGCGGAGGAAGCGGCGGTGCCGTCGGCGTAAAGCCGTGCTGGCTTTCAAGGCGCAGTGTGCTAAATGGTGCGGGCGAGGTCAGCAGGCTCCGAGCCCGCAAGGCGAAAGTATAAAGACATGACAGATATTGCAGGCGTCGTTCCGGCGTTGGGGCAGGCATTGGAGAAACGCGGTTTTGCCGTGTTGACGCCGGTGCAAGAGGCGGTGTTGGCGCCCGAATTGCGGGATGCCGATACCCTTGTCTCGGCCCAGACCGGTTCGGGCAAGACAGTTGCCTTCGGCCTGGCCCTTGCGCCCACCTTATTGAATGGCGCCGAGCGTTTTGCGGACGCGGAGGCGCCGTTGGCATTGGTGGTGGCCCCGACGCGGGAGTTGGCCTTGCAGGTCAAACGCGAGTTGGAATGGCTGTACGGAATGACCGGGGCGCTGCATGCTTCCTGTGTCGGCGGCATGGATATGCGGACCGAACGCCGCGCCTTGCAACGGGGGGCGCATATCGTGGTCGGCACGCCGGGCCGCCTGCGTGATCATATCGAGCGCGGCTCGTTGGATGTCGGCGCGCTGAAGGCGGTGGTGCTGGACGAGGCGGATGAAATGCTCGACATGGGCTTTCGCGAGGATCTGGAATATATCCTTGATGCCGCGCCGAAAGAACGCCGCACCATGCTGTTTTCGGCCACGGTGCCGCGCACCATTGCCTCGCTGGCCAAGCGCTATCAGCGCAACGCGGTGCGCATTTCGACCCAGGCCGAACAGAGCCAGCATCTGGATATCGAATACCGCGCCCTGACCGTCGCGCCTAATGATCGGGAAAATGCGATCATCAATGTGCTGCGCTATTTCGAGGCCAGAACGGCGCTGGTCTTCTGTGCCACCCGTGCCGCCGTCAATCATATGACCGCGCGCTTTAACAACCGGGGCTTTTCCGTCGTGGCGCTGTCCGGTGAATTGAGCCAGAGCGAACGTACGAACGCGCTTCAGGCCATGCGCAGCGGCCGGGCCCGGGTTTGCATCGCCACGGATGTGGCAGCCCGCGGTATTGATCTGCCCAATTGCGAGCTGGTGATCCATGCCGATCTGCCGCGCAACCGTGAAGGTCTGCTGCATCGAAGCGGGCGTACCGGGCGGGCCGGGCGCAAGGGCGTCAGTGTTCTGGTGGTGCCGCACAATTGGCGCCGGCGAACGGAGCGGCTGTTGCAAGGCGCCAACATCGAGGCCACCTGGGCCCGGCCGCCCTCGGTGGTCGAGGTCATGCGCCGGGATGACGAACGCCTATTGGCCGATCCTGGTTTGACCGAACCGGCGGCGGAAGAGGAACAAGCCTTCGCCAAGGAACTGCTGGGTCACCATGGCGCCGAGCAGGTTGCCGCCGCCTATGTCCGCCTGTACCGTGCGGGCCGGTCGGCGCCCGAAGAACTGCTCGATACCGGCCCCCGGGATTCCGGCGAGCCGAAGGGTAAGCGCCGCGAAGATTTCAAAAACGGCGTTTGGATTTCCCTATCCGTAGGCCGCAAACACCAGGCCGAGCCGCGCTGGGTGCTGCCCATGCTGTGCCGGGCCGGCAACATTACCAAGCGCGAAATCGGTGCCATCAGGATCGACCAGAACGAAACCTATGTGGAGTTCGCGCCGGAGGCCATCGACCGCTTTCTCGAAGCCGTGGGACCAAGCCGCGCGGTGGAGAAGAACGTCACGGTGACGCGGCTGGACGCAATGCCGAAATCACTCAGGCCTGATCGCGACAAGCCTTCCGGTAGGAAGCCGTATGAGAAGAAATCATTCGGAAAAAAGAAACCCTATGGCGAGGCGCGGGCCGAAGGTTCTGCTGAACCGGGGCTAAAACGCGGCTTTACCCTGCAGGCCGATAAAGCGCCGGGGGACGAGAAGACCTGGGAGAAATCGGGCACCCAATCCCAGCCGAAAGCGAAACCAAAAGCAAAGCGCAAGAAACGCGGGCCCTCGCATAAACCCAAACTCGCGAAAGCAGGCGCCAGGGCGCGGGTCGGCGACAAGCCCGGCTATAGCCCGTTGAAGCGGAAAAAGCCGAAGCCAGCCGGTTAGGGCATTTTCAGCCTATTAGGGTCAGTCTTCCTCACGGCCGTGGCGTCGTTCATCATGGCTTTTGCCACGGCGGAGACCGGGATAGCCCCGCTGCTTGTTGTGCCAGATTCGCTCGGCCTCATCTTCGTCTCCGCTGCGATGGCATTCGGTGCAATTCTCGAAGTCGCGGATGCCTTCTTCCAAATGCTCTTCCCTGACATTGGCCTCGGAATGTTCGTGGCAGGCGTAACAGGTATAGCGGTCATAGCGCTCGTTCAGATGACAGCTGGCGCAATCGGCGGGATGGTCACGGTCAAATTCGAAATAGCGATCATGGTCGAAGGTCGCCGGACGCCATTTTTCGCTCTGGTGACAGCTCTGGCATTTGCCCTTGATACTTTTATGCATGCTGTCCTTTGGCTTGGCGTGGCAGTCATGGCAATTGCTTTGCCAGCCCGCGCCAAGCAGGCCGTGATTGAAGCCGTGCGTCGCCTTGGCGGCGGTCTTGCCAATGTGATCCGTATGACAGCCGGCGCAGTTTTTCTGGGCAAGGCGTTGATGGAAACGGGTCCGGTCCGGCTTTTTTGCGCCAATCTTCTCGATTTTGTGACAGGCAATGCATTTTGTCTCGCTGGGGCCAAGTAGCGGCGTGTGACATTCGAAGCAGTCGCCTTCGACCTTCTCGTGTCCCTTGATCAGGGGGCCTGGATTGATGGCAATGCCGGGCGCCTGCAGGACGGCGAACATGCCGATGACAAATAACAGGGCGAGCACAATAAGGCGGGTTCGCATATCACCACCGCCAAAAAATCATGACTGAAGAAACATGGAGCAGGAACAACAATGCGAACGCCGTGGTAATCGGGACATGAACCCTGCGCCATTTCTGCATCATGCCCACGAGCAGCGAATCCCAGTACAATTGTTCTTCCGATGCTTCCTTACTCATACCTGCGGCAAGCATCGATTTCCGTCTTTGGCTAATGACGGCCTTGGATTTCTTCAAGAGAAACTTCCCGGTAAGGCCGGAGGCAACGGTGATCAACATGGCGATCAGGGTCAGCCACGGCAGCAGCGCGTTAAAGTGTATGCCGCCATGCACCAGGACCATCGCCGCGCCAAGCCAGGCGAGAAATTCATGTAGACGCAGGAACCACAGCGTTCGCCCAAAAGCGAAGGCTTTACGTTTGCGCGCCGCATGAAGCAAGGAAAGCAGGATCAGGGCGCTGCCCCAATAGCCCATTTCACGGCCCCAATCCGGGTACCCGAGCAAATGCAGCAAGCCATCCATTGCCATGGCGCCAAGGACGACGAGAATGAACAGGGCAAGGTTCGTAAGAACGTCCCGGGCAGTTTGCAATTTTCCAACGCCCCGCTACAATTAGTAAGTACTGATATACATGTGAATGCACGACATGTCGTGCGTCGAAGTGACGCGGCATTCGGCGCCGCCATATTTTCCGCGCGAATCGCGCGCCTTGAGCGGCGGGATGGGCCATGGATTCAGTTGGGATAGGGCTGATGAAACCAATAATACGAAAGCGCATACGGGTTATTCCGGGCGTTATACCCGCATTGCCCCATGGCTTGCGGCGATGCGGTGATATCTGCTTTTTGATAAGTCTGAATTCTTCTTGAAGCATCGGTTGCGTTTCGAACACTTCTCTGGCATTTTCCGCGCGAAATTTCGCCCCATGGCGAATCCGTAGGGTCAAGGCATGCGTTTGTGCTGATTTTTCTGGCCCCGCGATTATCGACAAGATCCAGCAAAGAGGATGTGACCTATGTCAGCGGGATTGGCTTTTGCCATCGTGTGCGGTTTGATCGCACTAGTATACGGTATCTGGGCGGTACGCTCGGTATTATCGGAAAGCGCCGGTAACGAGCGCATGCAGGAAATCGCGGCTGCCGTGCAGGAAGGCGCCAAGGCTTATCTAAACCGTCAGTACATAACGATCGGCGCGGTTGGCGTGGTGATCTTTATTGTCCTGTTGTTGCTTTTCAACCTGTCCGTCGCGGCCGCCTTCCTGGTCGGCTCGGTGCTTTCGGGCGCGGCAGGCTATATCGGCATGAACGTCTCGGTCCGCGCCAATGTGCGCACCGCCGAGGGCGCCCGCCAAAGCCTGGGCAAGGGCCTGGAGATCGCCTTCAAATCCGGCGCCATCACCGGCATGCTGGTGGCTGGCCTGGCCCTGCTGGGCGTGGCGGTGACTTATGCGGTATTGTTGTCCATGGGCGTTACGGGCCGTGATCTGATTGATCCTCTGGTCGGCCTGGGCTTCGGCGCTTCGCTGATTTCCATCTTTGCCCGTCTGGGCGGCGGTATCTTCACCAAGGGCGCCGACGTTGGTGGTGACCTGGTTGGTAAGGTCGAGGCCGGCATCCCCGAGGATGACCCCCGCAACCCCGCCACCATCGCCGATAACGTCGGTGACAACGTCGGTGACTGCGCCGGCATGGCGGCTGATCTGTTCGAGACCTATGCGGTGACCGTTGTCGCCACCATGGTTTTGGCCTCGATCTTCTTCGCGGGCGATGCTGTATTGGCCGGCAAGATGATGCTCTATCCCCTGGTCATTGGCGGCGCTTGCATCATCACCTCGGTGATCGGCACTTTCTTCGTCAAGCTGGGCGCATCCAAGAACATCATGGGCGCGATGTACAAAGGCTTCATAGTCTCCGCCGTGTTGTCCGCCGTTGCCATGTGGCCGGTAACCAGCTGGATCGTCGGCATGGGCGAGATCGGTGACACGGGCTTCTCTGGCAGGCATCTGTTCTATTGCGGTCTGGTCGGCTTGGCGGTGACCGGTCTGTTGATCTGGGTGACGGAATACTACACCTCGACTGAATACCGCCCGGTGCGTTCTGTTGCCCAGGCCTCTACCACTGGACATGGTACCAATGTCATCCAGGGTCTGGCTATTGGCATGGAATCGACGGCCATTCCGGCGATCATCATCATCGCCGGTATCTTCACCACCTTCAGCTTGGCCGGTCTGATGGGTATTGCCATCGCGGTGACCACGATGCTGGCCCTGGCCGGTATGGTCGTGGCCCTGGATGCCTATGGCCCGGTGACCGACAACGCCGGCGGCATTGCCGAGATGGCGGAAATGGACGAGGAAGTCCGTAACACCACGGATGCTCTGGATGCCGTTGGCAACACTACCAAGGCGGTGACCAAGGGTTATGCCATCGGTTCCGCCGGTCTGGGCGCCCTGGTGCTGTTCGCGGCCTATACGGAGGATCTGAAGTTCTTCGCGGCCAATTCCGATCAGTACACTTACTTCAAGGATGTGACGGTCGATTTCGCCCTGTCCAATCCGTATGTGGTAATCGGCCTGATCTTTGGCGGTCTGTTGCCGTTCCTCTTTGGCGCCATGTCCATGACGGCTGTTGGCCGCGCGGCAGGTACCGTCGTGGAAGAGGTTCGCAGCCAGTTCCAGGCTGATCCCGGCATCATGAAGGGTACCTCCAAGCCCAACTATGGCCGTACGGTGGATCTGCTGACCAAGGCGGCGATCAAGGAGATGATCATTCCCTCGATGCTGCCGGTGTTGGCTCCGATCGTGCTGTACTTCGTCATGGTCGGTCTGGCCGGCAAGGGCGAGGCCTTCGCGGCTGTTGGCGCCATGCTGTTGGGCGTCATCGTCACAGGACTGTATCTGGCCATCTCCATGACGGTCGGCGGCGGTGCCTGGGATAAT
>CAYWYB010000268.1:6606-7645 GCA_964462145.1 uncultured Rhodospirillaceae bacterium | reverse complement strand
CCACATCGCGCCGCGCCACGCGCCTACCCCAATGGCTTGCTCCTGCCATCAAATGGATCTGATTGGCCACGACACGCTCTACACCGCTGCGCGGGTTCACCAGGGCCAGCCCGGAAGCGAAATATCAGAATTGTAGGGGCCGAAGCCCGGTAATCAGCGGACCGCTTAGCGTCCGGCCTCGCGGTCGATCTTCTCGCGTTGGGCGAAATAGCCCTTGAACAGCATCAACATGCCCCCCATGACGACAACCGTAGCCACCATCATCGCAATCAACAGAAATACTTCATGCATGACTTACCCCTTTACCTGCAATCCCTACGATGTACACCAACATCCTGGCCGGGCCAAGATATTATTGTTGATGCTATTGCCGGCGGGCCGCCTCGCCCCCGTCATTGGCCAGGCTGGAGGCAAGGTGTTCCAGACGTTCCAGGCCGCCGGCCCGCAACAGTGCCACCGCGCAGGCCAGATCCTTATCGTCCATGGGTTTGGCGAGTAATTCGTTGCAACGGTCGCCGGTAATGCTGGCGCTGGGGCCAATCATATGAGGGGTCGCCGCGCCCCGGCTCAGGGCGCCTTGTAATTCCTCTTCGCGCCGGCCGGCTTCCTGGCGGTCGCTTTCGATCAACAGATCCGGCAGGATGCCCCAGGCCTGAATGGTCCGCCCAGACGGGGTGTAATACAAGGCCGTTGTCAGGCGCAGAGCACCGGAATCGCCCATGGAGAAAATGGTCTGGACCGAGCCCTTGCCGAACGAGCGGCTGCCGACGATCACCGCCCGGTGATTTTCCTTCAGCGCGCCGGCTACGATCTCGGCAGCCGAGGCAGTGCCTTCATTGACCAGCACGATGACGGTCTTGCCAGCTGCCAGATCGCCGCCCTTGGCCCGGAAATGGGCGTTATCCTCGTCCATGCGCCCGCGCACCGAGACGATCGTGCCTTCCTTCAGGAAAACGTCCGAAACACGGATCGCCTGACGCAACAGACCGCCGGGATTGTTGCGCAGATCGATCACCAGGCCCAGACTGGCCGCACCCAG
>CAYWYB010000268.1:0-6596 GCA_964462145.1 uncultured Rhodospirillaceae bacterium | reverse complement strand
CAAACCCGGTTCGGTCCGCTGGCTGAAGGCGGAAATGCGAATATAACCGTAATCCGAAGCCACCCGGTGGCGCACGGCGGGCACGCGGATGATGTCGCGGACGATATGCACTTCGACCGGATCTTTCGCCTCGCCCCGCAACACGGTCAGGCGGATGGTGGTGCCAACAAGGCCGCGCATGCGGCCGACCGCGGCACGCAAGGTCATGCCCTTGATCGGGGTTCCGTCCACATGGCTGATCAGATCGCCGGCCTGCATGCCGGCCCGCTGGGCCGGGGTATCATCAATGGGGGCGATGACCTTGACCAGGCCGTCATCCATGGTCACTTCCAGGCCCAGGCCGGCAAATTTACCGCTGATGCGGATTTTCAGCTCGCCATAGCTTTCAGGATCGAGATAGGCGCTGTGGGCATCCAGGACATTCAGGCCCTTGTTCAGGGCCAGGGCAATGCGGCGGAATTCACTTGGTTTTTTCCGCGGCTTTTCGCTATTCGCCGTATCCGCATGCACCGTTTCCGTCTTGGCGGATTTTTCCATGCTGGCGACGGCGGCATCGTATTCCTTCAGACCCTGCATGGTCTCTTTCAGGAGCGGCGTCGGATCCAGTTTATGCAGATAACGGCGGCCGATAATCGGCAGCGTACGGCGCAACACGGCGGTCTCGCGCTCATTCAGGGTAACGTTTTGTCCCGCCGCCTGTTCAACAATCAGGTCCTGGGTACTCTTGGCCCAGCCCGCGCTGGGGACGTACAGCAAGGTGAAAAGTACCGCGGTAAGGGCGAATATGCCCAAAAAGCCCGGTGCGGCCAGACGCGGATATACTTTGCACTGGTCCGTGTTTTTTGTCGGCCCAATCATGATCCTGGGATTGCCCCCCAATTTGCTCGCGTAATTCATATCCGCTCGGCCAGCCAGATAGCCATTCGGGTTCCAGCTTTCACGCTTTGGCTTAATATTTGGTAAGCAGGCGCCTCTTCAGCGCCGTTTTCCAGTGCTAAATCCCGATGATTCAGTTCATCTTCGCGAAATTCGGCGATCACGGCCCGCAGTTCGGCCTCGTATTCGCCCGGCTTCCCATCCGAACCTGCATTCGCATTTTGGGTCAACTCATCAAGCTGTCTTTGGTAATGTTCTTCAATTACCTCTTCCACCGCCACCGTCGTCGCCATCGCCGCTCGCTCGCCCAGCAGGGCGCTGCCTGCGCCCAGAGTGAAACCGGCCAGGCGCCACAGGGGCGACAGCGCTGTCGGGCGGATACCGCGTTCGGTCAGAATTTTGTTAAAGGTGGCCAGATGCTCCTGCTCTTGATCGGCCATTTCCTGCAACAGATGGGCACAGGGGCGATCTTGCAACACCGCCATCTGGCCAAAGTAAATTTCCGTCGCGCCCACTTCGCCCGCCTGGTCAACCCGCATCATGCGCGCGATCCTGGCCTTGCCCCGGCGGTCTCCAGGCAAGCTGGCGGGACGCGTTGCTGACGTTCCCTTGGGTGGCGTACTGGGTGTCGCGGCTATTTCCATGATCTACGTGCGGTTCCCGAACGCGGTCTTGCCGGCCAACCCGGCATAAACCGCCAGCGCGATAGAGAATAGAACGTTGTAGCCTGCCATGGAAACACCAAACAAGGAAAATGCCACTTCATCGCAACGGATGATCGGCGCGGCCATGACCTGGGCCCGCAACTCAGCCAGGGTCTGGGCCGTGCCGCCCGTGCCCACACAGGCTTCGCTGCCGGTCCACCAATGTTCTTCCACCCCCACATGATATGTGGCGATCCCCGCGTTCACCGCCAATACCGCGGCCGTCAACAGCAGGATCCACGGCGCCATGGCGCGCAACGCCGGCAGCAGCGCGGCGATACAGATGACGGCGGCAATGGCGAAAGGCCAGCGCTGATAGATGCACAGGGCGCAAGGTTGCAGCTCGAAAACATATTGCGAGATGAAGGCGGCCGCCAGGGCACTCAAGGAGGCCAATGGCAGCAGGATTAACGCCGTCTTTGTCTGCAACAGGCTTTGCATCGCCTAATCCCCCTACAAAACCAGTTTGACCACGGCGAAGCCACCGATTAGCAGCACCATGAAGAGGATGAATAGCAGGCCTAGATAGCGTTCGATAAAATCCCGGATCGGCTCCCCGAAATACCACAACAATCCCGTTACGATACCAAAACGAAGCCCTCTGGCGGCGATGGAGGCAATCAAAAAGACCGGCAGGCTTAACCCGGTCACGCCCGAGGCGATGGTTATCACCTTGTAGGGAAATGGCGTCAGGCCGGCGATCAGGACGATCCAGACGCCCCATTCGTTATAGCGGCTTTGGAATGAGGCGAATTTGTCCCCATAGCCATAAAAGTTCAGAATTGGCTGGCCGATGGTGTCGAACAGGTACAGCCCGATGGCATAGCCCAGCAGACCGCCTAGGACAGAGGCAACGGTGCAGATCACCGCGATCAACAGCGCCTTGTGCCGCTTAGCCAGCACCATGGGGATCAACATCACGTCCGGGGGAATGGGGAAGACCGAACTTTCAACGAAAGACACCGCGCCCAAGGCCCAATTGGCATGGCGGTGCCCGGCCAGGGCCATGGTTCGGTCATAAAGCCAACGCAGCATTGTGTACCTAAAAACTGTTTTTGATGTTGCCGCCCTATAGCAGGATCACGGAGTCAGGACAACGTAACTCATTTGCCTGCATCCGGTCCGAACCCTATGCTTTGCTAAAATCGATTTGGCGGTAAGGCGAAAAAATGACGGCGATCAGGGCGAACGGCATCACCATTGAATACGAAAGCCACGGAGAAGACGGCAATCCAGCCCTGCTATTGATCCGGGGACTTGGCAGCCAGATGATCAACTGGCCGGCAGCGTTGATGCAGCGCCTGGCCGGGATGGGGTACCGTGTGGTGACCTTCGATAACCGGGATGCCGGCCTTTCCACCAAGTTCGAGGCCGCCGGCGCCATGGATGTCGCCGACCTGATGCAACGGGCAAAGGCGGGCGAGGACATTGAGGTGCCGTATTTGCTGGATGATATGGCGGCGGACGTGGTCGGCCTGATGGATGCCCTGGCGATTGAGACGGCCCATGTCGCGGGGATCTCCATGGGCGGGGCCATCGCCCAGCTTCTGGCCGCCAAACACAGCGACCGCCTGCGCTCCATGACCTCCATCATGGCGCAAAGCGGCAACCCGGATATGCCTCTGGGCAGCCCGGAGGCGATGGCGGCCCTGATGCGCGTAGGCGGCGATGAAAGTACCCGCAACGGCGCCATCAAAGCTAATCTCGAGACCGCGCGCATTTTGGCCGGCCCGCGTTATCCCACTTCCGAGGCTGACCGTCTGGCCATGGTGGAGCGGGCCTATGACCGCTGTCATTGCCCTGATGGACGCACCCGCCAGCGCGCCGCTATTATCAAGAACGGCAACCGGGTGCCGATGTTGCGAACCATCACCATTCCCTGCCAGGTCATCCACGGCACGGACGATCCGTTGCTGAACATTGCCGGCGGCGAGGACACGGCGGCGAATATCCCCGGCGCGGATTTTCACGCTATCGCCGGCATGGGGCACGAGACCCCTGCCACCCTGGCCCCAATCCTGGCCGATCTGATCGGCTGTTTTGCCAGGCGCGTGGACGAGGCCGCGGGCCGGGCGGGTCATATCACATGAGGAAATCAGCATGAGTAGTAGCACGGCATGGCCCGACCATAACTCGCGGTCGGCCGAACTTTACGAACGCGCCAAGGCAGTGCTGCCCGGCGGCATTTCGCGGCTTCAGACCCTGGTCGAGCCCTACCCGATCTATGCCGGGCGCGGCGAAGGCGCCAGCATTATCGATGTGGACGGTACCCGCCGCCTCGACATGATGAACAACTTTGCTTCGCTGATCCACGGCCACGCGCGGGCGGAGGTCATTGAGGCGGCCACCCAGGCGGCCCGCAACGGCAGTTGCTTCGCCATGCCCACCGAGTCCGAAATCGCCCTGGCCGAACTGCTGTGCGCCCGTGTCGAATCCGTGGACAGGGTACGCTTTTGCAACAGCGGCACCGAGGCAGTGATGCTCGCCCTCAAGGCGGCCCGGGCGCGCACCGGACGGGCCCGCATAGCCAAGATCGAAGGTGCTTATCACGGCATGTACGATTATGCCGAGGTGAGCCTGGATTCAGCCCCCCACAACTGGGGCAACGAGCCGAATTCCGTACGCTTCGCGGCGGGCTCGCCCCAGGCGGTGCTCGACGACACCGTGGTCTTCCCCCTCAACGATACCGCGGCGGCCGAACGCATCCTGCGCGATGCCGGCGAAAGCCTCGCCGCCATTCTTATTGACCCGGCGCCCGGGGTCTTCGGCATTATCCCCATGAGCCCTGAATTCGCCGCCATGATCCAGCGGGTGGCGCATGATATCGGCGCCTCGATCATCATCGACGAGGTCATCGCCTTTCGCCTTGATTATCACGGCGCCCAGGCCAAATTCGGCATCAAGCCCGATTACAGCACCTTCGCAAAGATCATCGGCGGTGGTTTTCCGGTGGCCGCGGTGGCTGGTACGGAAGCCGCCATGGCGGTGTTCAGCCACGAGCACGGCAAGCCGCTCAATCCATCCAGCGGCACCTTCACCGCCAACCCCGTGGGCATGAGCGCCGGCCTGGCGACCATGGAGCTGATGACCCCCGAAGCCTATGCGGAACTCGATGCTCTTGGTGAGTATGCCCGCGGGGTCGTGGCCCAGGCCTTTCAAGCGGCGGACGCCGAGGGGCAGGCCACCGGGGTCGGTGGCATGTTGATGATCCACCTGCACCGCCGCCCCATCACGGACTATCGCAGCGCCTACCCAACCGGCGACGAAGCGGCCCGGGTCAAGGCCCTGCACCTGGCTTTGCTCGAGGCGGGCTTCATCCTGTCGCCAAAACTCTCGGCCTACATGTCGACGGCAATGACGACGGATGATCTCGACCGCTTTGGCGCGGCGTTGGAAGCGGCCCTAAAACGACCGGAGTAAATCGAATGCGTCCTACATTATATGGCAGCAGACATGCGGTGTCCGCCGGGCATTATCTTGCTTCCGCCGCCGCCTTCTCGATCCTGGAATCCGGCGGCAATGCCATTGATGCGGGCTGTTGCGCCGGCATCGCGCTTGCCGTTCTGCATCCCGACGAAGTGAATTTTGCCGGCGTGGCGCCCATCATGATCCGAACCGGCGCCGGCAAGGTCGTCACCATCGCCGGGCTTGGCTATTGGCCAAAGACATTTCCCAAGGATCTGTTCATGCGGGAATACAATGGCACGCAGCCCTTGGGCGTTTTGCGAACCGTGGTGCCCGCCGCACCCGATGCCTGGATCACCGCCCTGCGCGATTACGGCACCATGTCATTCGGCGACGTGGCCGCCGCCGCGATCCGTTTTGCGAAAGAAGGCTTTGGTGTCGGTGAGTTTCTGGCCAATGAATTTGCCAAGCATGAGGAGGATTACCGCCAGTGGCCTTCGAACGTGAAGCTGTTTCAGCCCGAAGGCCGCGCGGTCAGACTCAACGAGCGTTTCGTGCAGACCGATCTGGCGGCGACCATGCAGTACATGGTGGACGAGGAACGCGCCGCGGCCACGAAGGGACGCGAAGCCGGCCTTGCGGCGGCCCGGGCGGCATTCTACGCCGGCGATATCGCCGTCAGGATCGCGGAACATCAAAAGGAGGAAGGCGGCTATCTGACCTTTGATGACCTGGCGAGCTTTCATTCCCGCTACGAAGAGCCGGTCGTCACCCGCTGGCGCGATTTCCAGGTCCTTACCTGTGGCCCCTGGTGCCAGGGGCCAATGCTGGCGCAGGCGTTGTTGATGGTGGAACGGGCCGGGCTTGATGGCCTGAAGCACAACGAACCCGCCTACATCCATCTGATAACCGAAATTCTGAAAGGCGCCTTCGCCGACCGCGAATATCACTATGGCGATCCGCTTTTTGTCGATGTCGGCCTGGAGACCCTGTTCTCGGCGGAGCATATCGAGAAACGGGTTGGCGCCATCGACCGCAATGTCGCCATGCCCGACATGCCGCCCGACCTGTATCACAACAGCAAAAGACCACTGGCCGCGCCATCGGAGCCGCCGACGGAGCGCGACCCGGATACGTCTTATCTGTGTGTCGTGGATCGTTGGGGCAACGCCTTTTCCGCCACGCCGTCCGATGCCTCCTGGCGGGCGCCGGTGGTGCCGGGACTTGGCATTGTGCCATCCGGGCGCGGCACGCAATCGCGGCCCGATCCGAACCATCCATCAGGCGTGGCACCGGGCAAGCGGCCGCGGCTAACCCCCAACCCGGCCATCCTGTTGCGCGATGATGGTTCGGTCATGCCGTTCGGTGCGCCCGGCGGCGATGCCCAGGTGCAGGCCATGTTGCAGGTTGTTCTGAACGCCTTTCACTTCGGCATGGATATACAAGAAGCAATCGACGCGCCGCGCTTTTTCTCCATGAGTTTTCCGAATTCCTTCGCGCCCTACAATCATTACCCGGGCCTTTTGGGATTGGAGGGCCGTTTCCCATCAAGCACCCTTGATGAACTGATCACGCTTGGCCATAAGCTGGAAAACTTTCCCGAATATTCAC
>CAYWYB010000267.1:0-7649 GCA_964462145.1 uncultured Rhodospirillaceae bacterium | reverse complement strand
CTTTAAGGGTTTTTTCCTCTTCGTTGGGTTCGACGCCAACGCAATCCAGGATGGTTTGATAGCTGTCCAGCAGGGACACGGGTGTTTCGCAGACCTTGCCCGCGGGCACCCCGTCACCGGACACGATCAAAGGAACGGCCGCGCCTTCCTCGTACAGATTTGATTTGCCCCACATGCCCCGCTTGCCGACATTGTCACCATGATCGGAGGTGTAGATCACCCGCGTGTTGGCATCCAGGCCGGTCGCCGCCAGGGCGTCCAGAACCCGGCCGATCTGTGCATCAAGATAAGTACACAGGCCAAAATAGGCCGCCACGCCCATCAAGCGCTGCTCCGGCGTCAAATTGCGGTCGACTTGTTGAAAATCATCCATGCGCTGCAGCCATGGATGACGCACATAGCCCTTTTCCGGATCCAACAGCCGGGGTGGTAAATCCTCGATGGGGTACATGTCGTAATATTCCTGCGGCACCACCAATGGGAAATGCGGCGCCACAAAGCCCAGATAAAGCACCCAGGGCTGATCGTCCGAGCCATTCGTTTGTGCGGCGGCAGCATCCTGCAGCCAGGTACAGGCCTCGTCGGCAATGGATTTGTCGTAACGGGTATAATTAGAATCGCCCGGTCCAATCTCGTTCAGCATCCGAGACGGCCGCTCATCGGGCAGAGGGTCACGGATCGAACCCCAGATCTGTCCGAGACCGCCCATGACATGCATCGGGATAGTCTGCTTGGAAAATCCGGTCGGCGCTTCCTCGCTGCGGTAATGCAGCTTGCCAATAGATTCGACACGCAAGCCTTCATCAATCAGGCGGTGGCCCCAGCCCTTGACCTTGCCATCGTAGGGCATGGCGTTATCCCAGTACTTTGTTTCATGGGTATAACGCCCAGTCGCGAAGGCGGCGCGGGAGGGAATGCAAATGGAGGAATTGGTGTAGGCCGAGGTAAACCGCGTGCCATTGGCGGCCAGCCGGTCAAGGTTCGGCGTCTTGACGTGGCTATGGCCATAACAGCCGAGCATCTTGGAGTTATGCTCGTCCGACATGATGTAGAGAATATTCTGCGGTTTCATATTGATCCCCCTTACTAATCGCGCAATTTAGTCGCCCCAATTAGTCGCCTTGGGGCACTTCCCGGATATCCAGGTTGCCCTCGTTCATACGTTTCATCAGTTTATTGGCATCGTCGGAAACCAGCAAATCCAGAAACAGCGTGCGCTCCATCACCAGGCCCTCTTCCAAGGGCTTTTCGAGCTCTATGCGCAGCAGACGTTTGATATGGGCAAACGCAAGCGGCGCCATGGCGGCATATTCCCGCGCCAATTCCAGGGCGCGGGGCAGCACCGGGCCGTCGGTTACTTCGTGCACCATACCCAACGCCAAGGCCTCGCGCGGCGGCACGGTACGGCCACGCAGAACCATTTCCAGGGCGCGTGCTTGCCCCACCAGGCGGCCCAGTTTCTGGGTGCCGCCGCCGCCCGGCAGAATACCCAACTTGGCCTCTGGCAGGCCCAGGGTGTGTTCGCCGTCCTGGACGATACGCAGGTCGCACGAGAGGCAGAATTCGAACCCGCCACCCATGGCAAAGCCGTTGATGGCTGCGATGACAATCTTTGGCGTGGTCGCCAGACGGCGAAAGACGATGTCCAATTCGCGGTCCCGTTCCAGCAGTTTCTGGTCCGAGAATGTCTTGCCCCGGGCGCGCAGGCTGTCAGACATTTCCTCCAGCACCTTGACCGAGAAATGGCGTATGAAGACGCCATCCTCGCCACCCGTGAAAACCATGGCCCGACAGCTTTCGTCCTGGTCCAGTTCCTCGGTCACGGCGTTCAGCTCGCTGACCGTGTCGTCGGTCATGAACTGATCAGGCAGGGTAATGGTCACAATGGCGACGGCGCCTTCACGGCGCACGGATAGCTGGGACATGAATGCCCTCCCCGAAATGGAATCAAACGTTAGGCAAAGATACGATAGAGCACCGTGCCGCGTGCGACCAGCCGTCCCGTGGCGACGTCGGCAACCTCGATATCATTCCAATACATCTCGTTATCGCGGTAACCCACATTGCCATAAGCGACCAGATCGGCCTTGGGCGGCGGGGCCAGGACCTGGGCCTGAATTGATGGTGTGGAGGCCTTGAACTTGCCCAGGCCGGTGATCGACCAGGAACACATAGCACCCGCCGTATCCAACAACGCCAGGGCCGCGCCTTCATGTATGCCGCCCAGCTGATCGCCATTGCTGTCCTGCCACGGCATGAGCAGGCGCACCTGGCCGTCGCGCATGAAGTCCATGGCGATGCCACGGCCCGAAATAAACGGATTGGCCGCGATGCGGTCGCCCATGAAGCCGGGCTCCACCTCGCCATGGTCGCCGGCGGCCGTCGGCGTCTCGACACCGTCGCGGCCCTGGCGGCCGCGCACCGCAATGGAACACTGCGCAATGGCCTTGCCGTCATCGCCCGTGACATCCACCGTCATGAAACACAATTCCTTACCCCGGCGCAGCAGCCGTGCCGTGGCCTGGATATCCTCGCCAATGGCGGCGGCCAGATAGTTGATCTGAAAATCCATGGTATGCCAGGGTCCGGTCTCCTCGCCCAGCACATGGCGGGCCAGGGCGTGGGCGGCAGTGACGGAAGCAGAGGCCGCAACGCCGCCATGCAACGCATTGCCCGGATTGGCATTGGCATCAATAAACGGCAACGCGATGGTTGCCGTATCATCGGTCAGTCCGGCCAGGCGCATGCCCAGAGTTTGGCAGTAGGCCGATTGATCGACCCAGTTTTTGACAAAATCACTCATCGTTTAGGTTCAGTCCCTTAGGCTAGATTAGGTATCAGACAGGAATGGATAGATTCCTCGTTCGGGATCTCGCGGGCCAGAATTTGAATGGCACGTTCCGCCTCGCGCAGATCAAAGTTATGGGTGTGCATCATCTCCAAGGGCACGGAGCCGGACTCGATCAGGTTGATGGCCTTTTCATAGCCCGTCGAGGTCACGCCGATTACACCCTTGATGGTGATCTCCTTCATCATGACCTTGTCGGAGACGAAGCCGGGAATGTTTTTGTAGCCTTTGGCGCCCGCCAGCACGATGGTGCCGCCCGAACGCACATAGCTGAGAGACTCAGCAACCGGCTCGACGGCATATGAAGTGACATCGACGACGATATCAGCCCCCTTGCCATTGGTGATTTCCCGGATCCGCTGTTTCGCGTTTTCGTTCTCCACATCAATTGTGTAGTCGGCCCCGAACGCCTTGGCGACTTCCATCTTCTTGGCATCCGCCGCCAAGCCGGTGACAATCACCGTGCCGGCGCCCGCATCCTTGCATGCCAGAACGGATGCCAAGCCGCGCTGTCCCGGCCCCAGGATCACCACCGTGTCTCCCGGCCCGGTTTGCGGCACTTCCACGGCCCAGCGGTAGCCGGCGCCGAGGGGATTGAACATGACGGCAATTTCCGGCGCCAAGGTTTTGTCCATCTTGTGCACGATGGAATTGCCGTGGATGAACATATATTCCGAATAGGCACCCCACAGGCCCGGTTCATCACTCAAGGGAATATAGGAATAGATCCGCCGGTCATCGCACAGGTGATAATTACCGCCCAGGCAGGAGGAACAAAAGCGGCAGGACAGCATGGTTTCCACCGCCACCCTGTCGCCCACGTCCACACCCCAGCGCCGCGCCGCGCGATCGCCAATTGCCTCGATAATGCCAAGCGGTTCATGCCCCGGCACCGCCGGCATGGGCGCGCGGAGGACACCTTCGTATTGCTCGTAGTCGCTGCCGCAAATGCCGCAGGCCTCCACCCGCATCAGGGCACTGTCCTCGTCAATCTCCGGGATCGGCAGGCTCTGTGCCTCCAATGTGCGCGGTGCGGTCTGCACCATGGCCAGGCTGGTTCGTTGCGCCATGTAACTTTCCTCAGTTGGGCAAATGTATCCGTTGGCGACAGTTTACGGCAAAGCATCAAACGGCCCAAATTTTTTCTAACAGCCGTTAGTTTTTCTGTTGTCATCGGCTTCGGAACACGGCACCTTGCGGGTCCAATAAATGCCACGAGGAGTTTGTAGAGATGACGGCCATAGAACCACGGGTGCCCATGCTGCCGGAGGACGAGGCCCGCGCCATCGGCAAGGAAGCCGGCGTGCCATCGACCATGTCCGGCCTGAATGTGTTTCGCATCATGTCACGGCATCCGGAACTGGCCTCCGTCATGGCCAAGGGTTTGGCCATGTTGCTGTATCGCGGCAACAAGCTGGATGACCGCCTGCGCGAATTGATCATCATGCGCATCGGCTGGCGTACGGGTGCGATGTACGAATGGACCCAGCATTGGCCGGTTTCCCTGCGCATCGGCTTAAGCGAGGAAGAAACCCTGGCCGTCCGCGACCCCGAGAACGCCACCTGCCTGGGCGCCGCTGAACTGGCGGTAATTGCGGCCACGGACGATGTACTGGACCACGGCGGCGTCGGCGAGGCGAGTTGGCAGGCCTGTGCCGAACATCTGAAAAGTCACGAGGAGCGCCTGGAACTGGTGGCGGCGATCTGCAATTGGAATACATTTTCGATCATGCTGAAAAGCCTGCACATTCCGTTGGAAGACGGCGTTGCCGCCTGGCCGCCGGACGGCGTGCCCTCGCCGCATGCGGACTAAATCGCCGTCGCGCTCAGCGCAACGATGACATAGCGCCCGGTCTTCCCCACGGCGACCAGCAGCACAAAGATCGGCAGCCGTACCCGAAGGACACCCGCCACCACGGTCAGCGGGTCGCCCACGATTGGCAGCCAGGCGAACAGCAGCGACCATAGGCCAAAGCGTTGAAACCAGGCGCTGGCCCGCTGCTGCTGTTTCGGCTTGAGCGGATACCATTTGCGGTCAGAAAAGTGTGAGAGGAACCGCCCCAGTGCCCAATTGACCACGGCGCCGCCGGTATTGCCCGCGCTGGCCACGGCGATGGCGGGCCACAACATGGCCGGATTGTCCGCCACGATACCCCACAGCAATAGCTCGGATGCCGCCGGCAATATGGTCGAGGCGATAAACGCGTTCAGGAAAAGCGCGGTGAGGGATGCGGTCATAGGGTGAGATTGTTACCGCGCGGCCCTCCCACAGGCAAGCCGCCGAACCGTCGGACCAGAATTGCTCTAATTTTACTGGCGCCATGGGTCGCGACGCTCTAAATCAAAGGTTAGGCGCAGCGCCGTACTTGGGCGGGCGCGCCAAGGAACATTTGCACATATTCAAGAAGGATATTCACCTCATGAGCGACAACGAAGACGTTCGCATCACCGTGCTGGCCAAGGAATTCACACCGGCCGCCATGGAATATCACCGCCGGGCCATGGGCGAGAAAGGCTATTCCCTGGCCGGACCCATCGTGCCGCGCAAATTCCTCATGCTGACGGGGCCGGGTGAGCCAGAGGAACTTTTCGATGGCGAAGTTTATTACGCCGCCACTTTCGTGCAGCGCGATTCCGCAGACGAATAAAACACGCAAAGGCCGGCCAATGCTGAGATTTTACTATGCACCGGGCACCTGTGCCCTGGCATCGCACATTGCCTTGGAAGAGGTGGGCGCGGACTATGAAGCGGTCCGCATGGACTTTGCCAACGAGGATCAGAAGGCGCCGGATTATCTGGCCATCAACCCAAAGGCGCGGGTGCCGTCCCTGGTCACCGATCAGGGCGTGTTAAGCGAAACGCCGGCGCTGTTGCTGTACATCGCGCAAAGCTATCCCGCCGCCCATCTGGCACCTCTGGACGATATCTTTGCCCTGGCTCAGGCCCAGGCGTTCAACAGCTATCTCTGTTCCACCGTCCATATCGCCCATGCCCATCTGCGGCGCGGCCACCGCTGGGCCGACGACCCGGACGCGATCGAGGCCATGAAGGCCAAGGTGCCGCAATCGGTCGGGGAATGCTTCGACCTGATCAACCGGGAGATGATCAAGGGGCCGTGGGTATTGGGTGATCGATACAGCATCTGCGATCCCTACCTCTTCACCCTGACCCGGTGGCTGGAGGGCGACAGTGTTGACCGCACAAGTCTGGCCATGGTGGATGCGCATTTTCAGCGTATGATGGAACGTCCGGCGGTACAAAAAATCGTGGCGGTACATACTGGGTAACAGCCAACCGCGCCGTGGCAGGAAGAAGGAGGAGGAGACATGAAACCCGTCGATTACGTTGATCGCATCAACGCCAGCTATCAATCCATGGGCTATCCGCCCTATCAATGGTCCGAAAACGAAGAGGCGCCGCTGACGAGGCTAAAAAAGCCGCTTTCGGAATGCACCGTATCCATGCTGACCAGCGGCGGCATATCCTATGCCGACGCCGAACCGTTCGAGCCCGCAGCCAAGAACAACTTCCGCCTGGACGAGATCGATCCGCAATCAGCCGGGGACGGTTTTCAAATCAACGATGCCTATTACGACTACCGTGACGGCGAAAAAGACATCAACGTCATTTTCCCCATTGAACGGTTGCGCGAACTGGCCGGCGATGGCGTCATAGGCGCGGTCGCAAAGCGGCTGTGGAGCGGCTTTATGGGCCGCACCTATAAGCGTCGTCAGGTTATCGAGGTCGAGGCGCCGCGCTTCGCCGATGCGCTGCAACAAGACGGCGTCGATGCCATTGTCATGGTGCCCGCTTGACCGCTGGATCATCAGACCGTGAGTCTGGTATCCCGCGTGGTCGAAGAACGGGGCATCGCCACCGTTAACGTTTCCACCGGACGCGACATAACCGCCCTGGCGATGCCGCCGCGCACGGTGTTCGTCAACCATCCCATGGGCAATCCATTCGGCCGGCCGGAAGAACAGGCCTTGCAAAGGGAGATCCTGATGCATGCCCTGAAGCTGCTGGAGAGCTGCGAGACGCCTGGTGAGATGATCGATCTGCCCTATGATTGGGGCGAACCGATCAAGACCATTTACGAATTGGATTTCGCTTTCCGGCCAAGTGCGCCGGATCCGGTTACCGGCAAGCAGCCGACCTAGTTCCATTGCCTCGATAAATTGTGCGCAAGCAAGCCGATGCGCCCGATCGGTATTTGATTTTTTAGGACGCGGGCTAACGGATTTCATCTCGCCGCCGGCCCAACAATGCGATCGTCGCGGCTATACATTGGCGTCTGCAAGGTCGGCTTATCCGATGTGAAATTAGCTGACGGGTTTGCTCACAGTTCGGTCAGAGAATTAGTGACGGTCCGGGCCAAGCAGAACTGATTTCTCGACGAATTCCATAAGTTGCGCCTGCCGTGCGCGCTCATCTCTTGCAGACTGCAAGCTGTATAAATCATCCCCTTCAAGCTGGACAACGGAATATTTTTCTTCCCGGCTCTGTAGGGTTATGGATGCTGCGGTGCCCCGGCCAAATTGAAATGGTGTCGCCAAAATATAGATATCACCCCATTTGAATTCACTGTTGTCGGTGGCGTAAGCTTCAAGGGTTTCCAGAAGCGCACGCACTCGATATTGGCTTGGCGGTTGATCACAAACGAAATTAACACAAACCTCGAAATTGCCGTGTAGCGAATTCAGCCGACCGTAGACATCAGGCGTAAAGTCAATTCCTTCAAGGCCTTCTAACCCGCATTATTCATGGCGGCCACCTGGTTTGAACAGGACGCGCGGTATC
>CAYWYB010000266.1:0-7681 GCA_964462145.1 uncultured Rhodospirillaceae bacterium | reverse complement strand
GGCCGATGACCGGCAGCAAAACCGCCAATGCCAACTTCTTGCCGATGCTCAAATTTTTTAGCAACTGGGTGTTCATGATTCACTCTTTCCAAGTAGCGCAATAAAACGGCCGCTCGCCCTCCGCCAATCAGCGGTAAGGGTATTAATACCGAATGGGTATGTGAATTTGGGTAAGGGTTTGTAAAAATTGGAAAGTGAGAATAAAGTGTTGGCCCTGGCCATGGTAACTGAAGTTGCTGTTGTGTTGCCAGGATGGCGTGATTTGATTTGCGAAAATTCGCCACATAAAATTTATATTGAGTAATCTGTTAACCGTATCTTATGCTAGCTGCGGCTAATGTTTGTTTCATGCCATTGTTTGCTGATGGCTATTGTGGCGCCCACGATTCTTTGAGTATAAATTAATGCACCGTGTCCTTGTCGTAGATGACGATGTACAACTTTGCCGTTTGATAGAGAATTCGCTTAAGGGCGAAGGTTTCGAGATCGAAATCGCTCATGATCTGGCAACGTCGTCGCGCGCCCTCCAAGAACGTCGGCCTGATGTGGCCATCGTGGACTTGGGTCTTGGCGCGGAAAGCGGACTTGATCTGGTTCGTGAATTGCAGAACCATCCCGAGACGGGAATTATAATTCTTTCCGGTAGAGGTGATGCCGTCGACCGTATTGTCGGCCTGGAGGTTGGGGCCGACGACTATGTGACAAAACCCTTTGATCCAAGGGAGTTGTTGGCCCGCGTCCGCAGTTATATGCGCCGATCAGAACGCTTGGGCGCCTTGAATAAATCCTCTTCACAGGACGCTTCGACCATAATATTTGTCGGTTGGCGCCTTGACCGGACCAGCCGGGTCTTGCTTTCACCTTGTGGGGCGGAGGTGCCTCTGACATCAATTGAATTCGATCTGTTGTCCGTTTTGGCCGCGAACGATGGCAAGCCCGTTAGCCGTGACGATTTGTTCGGGGCAGCGCCCGGCCATAACAACCGCAGCGGATATGATCGTAGCGTCGATGTCCATATCGGCAATTTGCGCAAGAAGATCGAGCAGGATCCAGCTAACCCGCAAATCATTAAAACCGTGCGCGGCGTTGGCTATATGTTGGCGACCATCGCAGAGCCTGGGTAACGCCAAGTATCGAGCGGTATCATCCTGCCACCCTGACGGCCACGCCTAGTCAATTTCGCTTCATAACCAATCTTTACAATCCTTGACACCAATTTACAGCCGATAGGTGCAATGTACCGGCTGCTAATATTGCTTGTTGGGTCAAGTTTTATTCACGTGCCCGAACAGACGGCGTGCGACTGAATTTTGAGAGGGTCCTGAAATCATGGAAGCGAATTCAACGGGCAAGTCCCTTCTTGTCATTGATGACGAACCGGCGTTTCGCAGGTACGTCAACTCCGCCGCTAAGCTGCTGGATTATGATGTTGAGATGAGTGGCTCGGGTCGGGATGTTATGAAAACAGCGGCGCCGCTGCCCTGGGACGCCATTGTGCTCGATATTGTGATGCCGGATGTCGATGGCATCGAGGTCATTAAATGGCTGACTGGCCAAGGCTACAATGGCCGCCTCCTTGTTGTCAGCGGATATGCGCCGAATTATGCCAGAATGGCGGCCGAGCTGGCGAACGCCAGTGGATCCATGCAGGTGAACTATCACAGCAAGCCCATTTCCATTGAAGAAATTCAGGCGGTATTGTCATAGAGTTCGAAAATAGGCCAGATTACGGGGCTGGGTTGTTAAAGGGACCGTGCCCATGAAGTCAGAAATCCGGCAAGAGACCAAAGTTACCATCCTTGCCGGTTTTATTGCAGCGTTGGTCTTTGCGTTTGATCTTGCCCTCCCTCTTGGTGTTGCCGGCGGTGTGCCTTATGTCGCCGTCGTGATCTTGGGCATATGGATGCCGCGTTGGCAGTGGGTGATCGCGTTTGCCCTGTTGACGTCGCTTCTGACGGTCCTCGGCTACTTCCTGTCGCCCCAGGGCGGCATTGAATGGGTCGTGCTGACAAACCGTGGCTTGGCTCTGCTGATTATCTGGACCGCCGTCATTCTGGTCATGCGCCAAAAGCGTACGGAATTGGCGCTGCGCCAAAGCGAGAGACTGCGATTGATTATTGCCGATGCCGCGCCAGGCTCGATGATTATCGCACGCCGTTCCGATGGCACAATTCTATATGCCAACCCGGCATTCGCCGAATTGGTCGGTGTGCCCATGGACAGTGTTGAAGGCCGCCAAATGGCGGAATTCTATTGGGATGCAAGCGAACGTAAAGCCGTATTGCAGATTGCCGATGAAAATGACAAACCGGCACCGTTTGAATTCGAAATGCGCAATGCCGATGCCGGCAAAATCGTGGTTGAAAATACCGTGCGGGCGCTGGAATTCGGCGGTGAGCGCGTTTTGCTTGGCAACTTCGTGGACGTTACGGCGCGCAACGAACAGGCCGCGCAATTACGCCAAAGCAACGCGCAGCTCAACAGATCCCTGGAGACATTCCGCTCGGCCATCGAAAGCATGTCGGGGGGCTTCGCGCTGTGGGATGCGAATGACAAGTTGGTGATCTGCAACCAGCAATTCAGGGAGTTCTATCCCTCCGTCGCCCATATGCTGGTGCCGGGGCTGGAGTACGAAACGATGGTTCGTGCCTCGGTCGAGAACGGCGAGGTTTTGGATGCGGAAGGCCGGGAGGAAGAGTGGATTCAGGAACGCTTGGAACTGCACCGCAACCCGTTGAAACCGGCCGTTTACAAATTGGCCACGGGCCGTTGGATCCAATCGTCGGAACAGCGGACCGCGGAAGGCGGCACGATCGGTGTGCGGACCGATATCACTGATTTGCAGCTGGCGCAGGAAGAACTGCGCGTCAGCGAGGCCCGTTTCCGCAACCTGATCGAAGGCTCCATTCAGGGCATTCTGATTAATGATAATGATCTGAAGCCAATGTTCGCCAATCAGGCCATGGCTGACATGTTCGGCTACGCATCCCCGGACGAGATCATGGATTTGGATTCCATAGAAGGTATTTTCGCGCCGGAGGAATTGCCGCGTATACTGGATTACCGGGACCAGCGCAGGGGCGGTGGAACGGCGCCGGACAATTATGAAGTTCGCGGCGTCACCAAGAATGGGCAACAAATCTGGCTGCATTTGACGGTGCGTTCCGTGCAATGGCAGGGCAAAATTGCCACGCAGGCCACCTATATCGATATAACCAAACGCAAGCTGGCCGAGCAGGCGTTACACGAAAGCCAGGCATATTTGGCCTCCGTCACCGAGAATTTGCCGGGTACCGTATATAGACGGGTCCTGCATGTCGATGGATCGATCAGCCTGCCTTTCATGAGTTCACGGTCCGACGAGATATTTCACCGTGACTCGGAGCGGACCATGCACGATCCGGACTATATGTTGCAATCGATGCTGCCCGAGGACCTGCCGAAGTATATGGAGGCGGTTCGCGTATCGGCGGAAAATTTGACGCCGCTTGATATCGAATTGAGGTTTCCCGACGAAGATGGGCAAATTCAGTGGAGCCACTCCATAAGCCGGCCTCATAAAGCGGAGAACGGTGACATCGTTTGGGATGGAATCGCCTTTGATGTTACCGCCCGTAAACAGGCGGAGGAAACCCAGCGCCGGCTCGTTGCAACCTTTGACGGCGTTGATGAGCTTGTCTCGATCTACGATGCCGATGATCGGCTTGTCTATGCCAACCAGGCGCTGCTTGATTTCGATCACGAGATCGTTGAAGCCCTCCGCCCCGGCGCGACATTCGAGGCACGGTTGCGGATGGCTCTGGAAAAAAATCCGCCACTCGATGCCGTTGGGCGGGAGGAGGAGTGGCTCGAGGAGAGGATGAGCAAACATGGAACCTCGGACGCCTCGATTGAAGTAAGCCGCCGTGACGGAACGACGATTTTGTCGCGCGAACATATAATGCCAGATGGCTCCATCGCCCATGTCGGCAGCAACATCACCGCGCACAAGGCGATGGAAGGGCAGCTTCATCAGGCTCAAAAACTAGAGGCTGTTGGCCAGCTTACCGGCGGCATCGCCCATGATTTTAATAATCTGCTGGCGATCATAATGGGTAATTTGCAGCTGCTGGAATATGCCGGCGGCTTGACGGGGGCCAATGAAGAATTTCTGCAGGAAGGCTTGGCGGCGGCGAAACGGGGCACCGATCTGACCCATCGGCTGTTGGCGTTCGCGCGCAATCAACCATTGCGGCCGCAGGCGGTGCGCGTGGACGAGGTCATTAGTGGCTTGAAGGAAATGCTGCAGCGTACCCTGAGCGAAGCCATTGAATTACGCTATGACCTGCATGATGGCCGTGCTGTGATGGCTGATATGCAGCAACTGGAGAATGCCATCCTGAACCTGGCGATCAATGCCCGTGATGCCATGGCGCAGGGGGACAGTTTGACATTTCGGACCTCCGATTGCCGCTTGGACGGCAGTGAATTCCTACCCGGCCAGGTTGTCGAACCGGGAGAATACTGCCTCATCGAAATTAGCGATACCGGCACCGGTATGGACGCCGAGACCTTGAGTAAAGTGTTCGATCCGTTTTTTACCACCAAGGAATTTGGCAAGGGAAGTGGGCTCGGCCTGAGTATGGTGCATGGTTTCGCCGGGCAATCAAATGGCCACATCGCGATTGATAGCACGGTCGGCGTTGGCACGACCGTTCGATTGTATTTGCCATTGATCACGGCGGAGGAAAACATTGCCCTGCCGGAAGAAGAGGCGCCGGATTGGCCATTGGGCAAGGGCGAGGTCGTTCTGGTGTTGGAGGATGAGGAGGATTTGCGGCGAACAACCGCGAACCTGCTTGAAGGTCTCAACTATCGCGCGTGTCAGGCGAGGGACGCGGCGGAGGCTCTGACCGTGCTGGACAGTGGTGAAAAGGTGCATTTGCTGTTCTCGGACGTTGTTTTGCCCGGTGGCCTGTCGGGCCCTGAACTGGCGGATAAAGCGCGTGCCAAATATCCTGATTTGAAGGTTCTTTATTGCTCCGGCTACACCGACAATATGCTCACCAATGGTGACGGCACAAAACAGGATTCGCAGCTATTGGACAAGCCCTATAGCCTGGATGAGCTTGCCGTGGCGGTGCACGCAGTGCTCCACGAATAATGGACGCGGGAGCATGTACCGCGCCGTTCCCGAACGGTGCTCTGGTTGGAAGAAAAGTTGGCTGGCATACGCTGGAATACATGTCGCGTCGGTTCAGGCTGTTGGATAATAGCGAGTGTGTCTAAATTGGTAATTGAGAATTCGACGTCCCTGGATCTTGAAAGTACCGTGTTGCGGAATTTTCTGGCCGTTTGGCGGGAAAAACGCCGTGACCGCGTGTTGCCGAGCCGCGCCGATTTCGACCCCCTTGAGTTTTCGCCAGCCGTTTGGCCCCACATCGCCTTGATCGATATCTTGGCGGAAAACAGGCAACGTTTTCGATATCGTCTGCTCGGAACCCATATCGTCGAAGCTTTAGGCAGGGATTCCACGGGCCGGTATATCGATGAGACTCAGTCCGAGGCCAATTATGATGATTTCGTTGCGGGCTTCCGGCAGGCGGTGCAAGAGCGTGTGCCCGTGCGCAGTAGTGGCAATGCGATATTCGTAAACAAAGCTTGGGTGACTTATGAATCCGTCATTCTGCCATTGTCCGCGGATGACACTCTGGTGAATATGCTCATGGTCCCCGCGGTCTTCACCAATCGTTCAGAGCCGGGCGCTTCGGAACTTTATTGATCAAAAACGGCACAGCCCATTCGACAAGATTGACGAATGAATGCCAGCTGCCGATATTAGCCGGAGTATTCGCGCCGTAATCATCGACAATAATCTCCCTACGGCCCTCTTCATCGCAGTACAGGTTTCCGCTCATGCCCAAGATTGTCTCCAACATCGAACCAAATGATGCCGCCTTTCAGGACAACCGTACTGATATGCTGGCCCAGATTGATGGTCTGCGCCAATTGGAGGGCATGATCCGGGCCCGCTCGGAAAAGAGCCGGGAGCGCTTTGCCGCGCGCAATCAATTGCTGCCGCGCGACCGTTTGGAATTGCTGCTTGATCGGGGCGCGCCCTGGCTGGAGCTTTCCACCACCGCCGGCTACAAGACCTATGACGATGATGGCGAGGAGAATATCTCCGGCGCCCGCCTGATCACCGGTATCGGCATGGTCTCGGGCGTGCGCTGTGTGGTCATTGTGGACGATTCCGGCATTCTGGCCGGTGCCCTGCATACCCATGGCGTGGACAAGATGATCCGCGCCTTCAATATCGCTCTGGAAAACAAGCTGCCGACCATCCATCTGGTGCAATCCGCCGGTGCCGACCTGCTCGACTATGTGCCCGCGACATGGGTGCGCGCGGGCGGCATGTTTCATATGCAGGCCAAACTGTCGGCGGCCGGTTGCCCGGTAATCTCGGTGGTGCATGGCGCCTCCACCGCCGGCGGCGCCTATATGCCGGGTATGTCCGACTACGTGGTCATGGTGCGCAAACAGGCCATGGCCTTTCTGGCCGGGCCGCCCCTTTTGAAGGCCGCGACAGGCGAGATCGCCGATGCGGAGTCCCTGGGCGGCACTGACATGCATGCCCGTATCTCGGGACTGACCGAATATGTCGCCGAGGACGATCCGGACGCCCTGCGTATTTGCCGCGATATCGTCACCCATCTGAACTGGCCCGGGCGCCTCTCAACGGCCGCCGAAAGGACCTGGGAAGAGCCGGACTATGACATTGACGAGCTGTGCGGCATCGTGCCCGTGGAATATCAAAAACCCTACGATATCCGTGAAGTCATCGCCCGTCTGGTGGACGCTTCGAATTTCCTGGAGTTCAAGGCTGAATATGACCAGCAGACGATTTGCGGTCACGCGTCGATCATGGGGCATCCCTGCGGCCTGATCGGCAGTAACGGGCCGATTACGCCGAATGGCGCCACCAAGGCAACCCAGTTCATGCAATTGTGCGATCAATCGGACACGCCGTTGATCTATCTGCACAACACCACCGGCTTCATCGTCGGCACCGAGGCCGAGGAAGACGGCATGATCAAGCATGGCGCCAAGATGATCCAGGCTGTCTCGAACGTCTCCGTGCCCCGCATTACCTTGATGATCGGGGCATCATTCGGGGCCGGGGCCTATGCCATGTCAGGCTGGTCCTACGAACCACGCTTCCTGCTTGCCTGGCCCAGTATGCAGGCCGGCGTCATGGGCGGTAAACAGGCCGGTCTGGTCATGCGCATCGTGCATGAAGCCAAAACCAAACGTCAGGGCACGCCTCTGGACGAAGCGGAACTTGATGCCTTGGAAGCCAAGGTGACGGAGCTGTACGACGGCATGGCCTCGGGGCTCTATTACACCGCGCGCATGTGGACCGATGGCATGATCGATCCCCGCGACAGCCGTAAGGCCCTGGGTCTGTTGCTGGCGACCTGTGACGAAGAAGCCCGGCGCAGTGTCAATCCAAACAGCTTCGGCGTCGCCCGGCCTTAAGGAATTCCCAATTATATTACTGGTTAAGCTCCAATTGGTTTTCTAAAAATTCATGTACCTTTTTAAATCGGCGATTCGTTTGAATCATCAACGGAATTTTTTCATTTTGAGCTAGCCCGAATTATTCATGAGAGGGCGCAAGATTGCTGGCGAGCGTAGATTA
>CAYWYB010000265.1:0-7688 GCA_964462145.1 uncultured Rhodospirillaceae bacterium | reverse complement strand
CGCCGGATTTGATGGCGCCGGCGGCGCGATCGCCGATCTTCAAAAAACTCATCAGGCCGGAGGACTTGCCGCCGCCCGACAAACCTTCGCTATCGCCGCGGATATAGGAGAAGTTGGAACCCGTGCCCGAACCATATTTGAACAGGCGCGCTTCACGCACCCACAGGTCCATGATGCCGCCTTCGTTGACCAGATCGTCGGCCACGGACTGGATGAAGCAGGCATGCGGCTGGGGCCGCTCGTAGGCGGATGTGGCCGCCTGTAATTCGCCGTTCTTGTGATCGACGAAATAGTGTCCCTGGCTGGGGCCATCGATGCCATAGGCCCAATGCAGGCCGGTATTGAACCATTGCGGTGAGTTCGGCGCGGCCATCTGCTGGGCCAGCATGAAGCTCAATTCATCGCAAAAGGCGATGGCGTCATCCTCGGCGTCGAAATAGCCGCCCTTCCAGCCCCAATAGGTCCAGGTCCGAGCCAGGCGGTCGAAAACCTGCCGCGCTTTGGTTTCATGGTCATCACGCTCGTTTTCGGGAAGGGCGGCCAGGGCCTCTTCATCCGCCTCTTCGCGCCACAGCCAGATCGGTACGTCGTCCTCGGGCACCCGTTTGCGGGCGGCGGGAATGCCCGCCTTGCGGAAATATTTCTGCGCCAGGATATCGCAGGCCACCTGGGACCATGCCGCCGGCACCTCGATACCGTCAAGCTTGAAGACCACCGAGCCGTCAGGATTTCTAATTTCACTACTCGCCGTGCGGAATTCGATATTCGCGTATGGAGATTGGCCTTGTTCCGTAAAGCGCCGTGAAATTCGCATCTGCCCCTCTAGCCCCTCATATTTTTGGTTTATTTGGCGCCGCCAGAAACACTTAACGAAATATCAATATATTGTGCTCCATAACGGGAGGCACACCATATATAGCGGAGCGGCCAGGGTCAAGCGGTTAAAGTGGCTGTGGATAATTTTTTGCCGGGTTGCGTACCGATCCGGCGTAACCGCCGTCTTTCGGATCATTCACGAACAAAATCAACTCGTTACCGAGCTGATTAACGTGTCCCGACTCGGTAACATGGTAATCAGTATCTGATGATTACGGCAACTGTTTTTAGTGTTGTTCATCAAAATTGCCGCAATATATAGCCCCTGTGGATAACTTGTGGACGGAATGGTACTGGACCCGAAGCCCCGTCAATGCGATATTCCGGCGCGGATTTGGTACGAGATTTAGGTGGTACGTTATGGGCGCGACTGTTGGCACACGATTGATGACCTGGTGGAAGGGCGAGGAAGTCGGCAAGGACAGCTTCGGCAACCGCTATTTCAAGGAGAAATCAGGCGGGAATCGGCGCTGGGTAATTTATGACGGCGCGCCCGAGGCCTCCAAGGTGCCGGCGGAATGGCACGCCTGGCTGCACCGCACCTGCGACGAACCACCCCTGGGCGCACGGCCTGAAATTCCCTGGGAGAAGCCGCATCTGGCCAACCAGACCGGTACTTCGGGCGCCTATCGTCCCGGCGGCAGCGTATTGGCGGACGGGGAGCGGCAGAAAAGCGGCGGTGATTACCAGGCTTGGACACCGGAATAGGGTTATAATCACGGCCTACGGCGATTCGACTGGGATTATGGCCTGCGGCATATTTCAGTGATCTTGGTCATGGCGGAAGGGCAAGGGTAATGAGCGGCAACGTGGTGGAAACCCTGATCGGCGCGGTGGTTTTAGTGGTCGCCGGGTTTTTTCTCTATTTCTCCTACGACAAGGCGGATGTGGGCGCGGTGCAGGGCTATTCCCTGACCGCCAAATTCGACAAGGTTGATGGGGTCAAGGTGGGCAGTGACGTCATGCTGGCCGGAATCAAGGTTGGCACGGTCACGGACGAAAGCCTGGATACCAAGGAATACCTTGCCGTGCTGCAACTGTCCCTGGCGTCCGACGTCAAACTTCCCGATGATTCGGCCATCAAAATCGCCTCCGACGGGCTACTGGGCGGGAAATATCTCTCCATTGATCCCGGCGGTTCGGAAGATTACCTGGAAGCCGGTGATGAAATCCGCTTTACCCAAGGCGCCGTGGATCTTACCGAATTGATCGGCAAGGCGATCTACAGCGGCGGTGGCGGCGACAAGCCCGCGCAATAGCGCCGGTGTCATGAAAAGAACGGCGATTGCATTGCTGGTCCCGGTTCTGGTCCTTGCGTTCCTGACATTGCCATCAAGCGAGGCCTGGGCACAGCGGACAGGGGTATCGGGCGTGTTGTTGCGCGGCCTGGACAAGATCACAGCACGAATCACGACCTTCCAGGCGCCGCTGGACGATGAAGTGAGTTTCGGCACCCTGCGTATCCGGGCCCAGACCTGCCGCAAGCGGCCGCCCGAGGAAACCCCGGAAGTCGCCGTATTCCTGGAAATCGATGAGGAACGGCCAGGTGAAGAGGGGCGTTTGCCGCTGTTTTCCGGCTGGATGTTTGCCTCGTCCCCCGCGCTCTCGGCGCTGGAACACCCGGTCTACGATGTCTGGGTGATCGACTGCAGCACCGACGCCGATGACAGCGACCTGCCCGAAAGACTGAAATCGGAATATTCAGACAAGGCAAGGGACAAGCGGGAGTGATATTCCGCCCGGCTGATCTCTATCGCGCCGAACTGGCGCAGATGATCGGTGATGAATTGTGTATCCAGCAGACGGAAGGATGCCTCGCGCAGGCGCGCCACCAGGTGCACAAGGACGATTTTCGAGGCGTCGGTCCGCCGGCTGAACATGCTTTCACCGAAAAACGCCGCGCCCATGGCGATCCCGTACAGGCCGCCGACCAACTCCTCGCCATCCCAGGCTTCGACGCTATGGGCGAAGCCGCGATGATGTAATTCTGTAAAAAGATCCTGTATCTCTTTGTTAATCCACGTAGTCCAGCGTCCCGACGTGGGTTCCGCGCAAGCCGTCATGACCTGTTCAAAGGCACCATCAATACGAATTGTAAAGGGAGAGAGGCGCACGGTTCGGCGCAGGCGTCGGGACAGATGAAAGTCATCCAGAGGCAAAATACCGCGCTGTTCCGGATCGACCCAGAACATCTCCGGCTCGTCCCGCCCTTCCGACATGGGGAAAATTCCCGTGGCGTAGGCCTTTAGTACGATATCCGGAGTGATCTTCATGGCTGGAATGCCGGGAGCGCTATTCGGACAGGCTAGCCCTCCGCCTTGTCCCCCGCCTTATCCATGGCGTCCCAATTGTACAAAGGCGTTTCCTTGCCCTGGAAGCGGCGCACCGCCTCCTTGTGGAAATCCGTGGTGGCCATGATGGCTTGGCCGTCCGCTTCCATCTGCGCCATGGTGGAATAGTCGGATTGAAAACTACGGTTGACGATCTTTTTCGTCACCCCGATGGCATATTTCGAACCTTGCGCCAGACGAGCCGCCAGGGCGTGCGCCGCGGGCAGCAATTCGTCCTCGGCATGAATGGAATAAAGGAGATCCATGGCGTCGGCCTCCGTGACGTCGATGGAGCGGGCGGTGAACATCAGATCCTTGGCGTTTTGCATGCCGACGGCGCGGGGCAGGGCATAAAACACCGCCATGTCCGGCACCAGCCCAATGCGGCCAAAGACCGAGCAGAACTTGCTCCGCTCACTGGCGAGAATGAAGTCGGCCTGCAATGCAAGGGCAAAGCCGCCGCCATAGGCCATGCCGTCCACCGCCGCGATCACCGGGCAATCGAGATTATGCAGCCGTTCGAACCAATCGTGCAGCTTCAAAAGGCGGCCGCGGCCATTGACCGGCTGCGCACGTTTCGGATCACCCATGGCCTTGACGTTGCCGCCGGCGCTAAAGGCGCGGCCATTGCCCGTGATGATCAGAACCTTGACGTCGTCATTGCCCTGCACCGTATCCAGCATGCGCACGTAGTCGGCCTTCAACTCGTCAGTCAGGGCATTCAGAATATCGGGCCGGTTCATGGTGAACAGGGCGACGCCGTTGTCATCAATGCTGAAGGTCGCGTCCGTATAAGCCTCGCTCATGATACCAAGTCCCTCATGTTTACAATCAGTCGTGGCGGTCGAGAAACTCTTCCAGCCAGTGAATGTGATAGTCGCCATCGATAAAATTCTGCTGCTGGATCATCGCCGTATGCAAGGGAATGTTGACCTCGATACCGCCGACCACGAATTCGCCCAGGGCGCGGTGCAGACGCATCAGGCAATCGTTGCGGTTGGTGCCGTGCACCACCAGCTTGGCAATCAGGCTGTCATAATTGGGCGGGATGCGATAGCCGGCGTAAAGGGCCGAGTCCACCCGCACGCCCAAACCGCCCGGGGCATGAAAATCGCCGACCCTGCCGGGCGAGGGGACGAAGGTGGTGGGGTGTTCCGCATTGACCCGGCATTCGATGGCATGGCCGGAAAAGCGGATGTCCTCCTGGCTGAATGACAGCGGTGCGCCGGCGGCGATGCGGATCTGCTCGCGCACCACGTCGATGCCGGTGATCGCCTCCGTGATGGGATGCTCCACTTGCAGGCGGGTATTCATTTCAATGAAGTAGAACTCGCCGTCCTCGTACAGGAATTCCACCGTGCCCAACGAGGTGTATTTGATCTGCGCCAAGGCATCGACCACCGTCTGGCCGATCTTTTTGCGGGCGGCTTCGTTCAGGGCCGGGGAGGGCGCCTCTTCCAGGACCTTTTGATTGTTGCGTTGCAGGGAACAGTCGCGCTCGCCCAAATGCACCACCTTGCCGGTGCCATCGCCGATCACCTGCACCTCGATATGGCGGGGCCGTTCGAGATATTTCTCGATATAGACCGCATCGTCGTTGAAGGCGGCCTTGCTTTCGGTCTTCGCCGCCGCCAGGGCGCTCTCGAACTCGTCGGCCTGGCGGACCAGTTTCATACCCCGCCCGCCGCCGCCCGAGGCGGCCTTGATCAGGACCGGATAGCCGATCTCGTCGGCCAGGGCCCTGGCCTCCACCGCATCGGTCACTGCGCCGTCGCTGCCCGGCACGACCGGGATTCCGAGGTCCCTGACCGTTTGTTTTGCCGTTATTTTATCGCCCATGGTGCGGATATGGTCGGCACTGGGGCCAATAAAGGTATAGCCATGCTCCTCGACGATATGGGCGAAATCGGCATTTTCGGACAGGAAGCCATAGCCGGGATGGATGCCCTCGCTGCCGGTAATCTCGGCGGCGGCCAAAATCGACGGCATGTTGAGATAGCTGTCCATGGCGGGCGGCGGCCCGATACAGACGCTTTCATCGGCCAGGCGCACGTGCATGGCGTCGCTATCGGCGGTGGAGTGAACCGCCACGGTGCGGATGCCCATTTCCCGGCAGGCCCGGTGCAGGCGCAGGGCGATTTCCCCCCGGTTGGCGATGAGAACCTTATCGAACATATCTGATGTCAGTCGATAATCATCAGAACATCGCCGTATTCGATTGGCGTGGCGTTCTCGAACAGGATCTGGCGCACCGTGCCGCCGTGGGGCGAGGGGATTTCGTTGAAGGTCTTCATGGCCTCGATCACCAATATGGTCTGGCCGGCGGCGACTTTGTCGCCGACCTGAACAAAGGGCGCGTCATCGGGCGAGGGCGCATGATAGGCCGTGCCCACAATGGGCGAGACGACGGCGCCTGGATGGTTCGACAGATCGCCTTCCGCCGCCGCAGGTGCCGCCGCCGCGGCGGTTGGCATTGGTGCTGCCGGAGCGGGTGCCGCGGCGGGAATGGCTACCGCCGCCGCCGGCGCGGTCCCGGCGCGGACCAGACGCATGCGGTCGTCGTCGCTCTCAATCTCGATCTCGCTCAAGCCGGTCTCCTCCATCAGGGCGGCCAGTTCGCGGATCAGGTCTTTGTCGAGCTCTGTTTTCGTCATGCTAATTTGCCTTTTTTCCAAACTAATCAGCGGCTTTTGCCGCCGCCGTCAGAGCATATAGGTAACCATCCGGTCCCAGGCCGCAGAGTACGGCGACGGCCAGGGCGGAAATGTAAGAGTGATGGCGGAAGCTTTCCCGCTGGTAGATATTCGACAGATGTACCTCGTACACTGGCAGTTCCGCCGCCCTGAGGGCATCGGGAATGGCGATCGAGGTATGGGAATAGGCCCCGGCATTGATGATGATCGCGGCGGCGTCACCCCGGGCCTGCTGGATCCAGGTGACCAGTTCCCCCTCGCTATTGCTTTGCCGGCAATCGACGCTGACGCCCAGCTCGGCGGCGCGGGCCTGGATCAGGGCGTTCACATCGTCCAGGGTTTCATGGCCATAGACAGCGGGCTCGCGGGTACCCAGCATGTTCAGATTGGGGCCGTTCAGGACCAGTATTTTTGCGGGCATGGAAATTCACCAATGACAACGAGACCGCCACCCTTATACTCCCACGCCAACGGGTAGGGAAGCCAGCGATCAAAGGCAGAATTGTCCGCGAGATCATGGCTTTTTCGTAAGCCCAGGTTGAAAGCTTCGCCCTTCCTCCCCATAATCCAAATTGAATGTTCGATTTGCGGTTAGCAAGTATATTTACGAAGCAAGGAACGCTGCATGCGCGTTGTTATTAATGGCGAAAACCGGGAAATTCCGGCCTCTTTGACGGTCGCCGCGTTGCTGGCCGACCTCGGGCTGGACGCGCGCAAGATCGCGTTGGAGCATAACCTGGAAATCGTGCCCCGCTCCGCCTATGAACAAACCATGGTAACGGATGGCGACCGCCTGGAAATCGTGCATTTCATCGGTGGCGGCGATGCTAGCGCGGACGATGGCGGCGATGGGGTTGACGATTCGGCTGATGACGGCTGGATGGTTGCAGGGCGAAAGCTGAAATCGCGCCTGATCGTGGGTACCGGCAAGTATCAATCCTATGACGAAAACCGCCGCGCGGTGGAGGCCGCCGGGGCCGAAATCGTTACCGTTGCGGTGCGCCGGGTCAACGTCACGGACCCCGACAAGGAAATGCTGGTGGATCATATCGATCCCAAGAAATATCTCTACCTGCCCAATACCGCCGGTTGCTTCACCGGCGAGGACGCGGTCCGCACCCTGCGCCTGGCCCGCGAAGCCGGCGGCTGGGATCTGGTCAAACTGGAAGTGCTGGGCGATCAACAGACCCTGTACCCGAACATGCCTGAGACGATCAGGGCGGCGGAAATGCTCATCAAAGAGGGTTTCCAGGTGATGGTCTACTGCTCCGACGATCCGATCCAGGCCAGGGTTCTGGAAGAGATCGGCTGTTGCGCCATCATGCCGCTCGGCGCCCCGATCGGTTCCGGCCTTGGTGTGCAAAACCCGGTCAATATCCGGGTCATCATCGAAAACGCCAAGGTGCCCGTCATTGTCGATGCCGGCGTGGGCACCGCCTCGGACGCCACCGTGGCCATGGAGCTGGGCTGCGCCGGCGTTCTGATGAACACCGCGATCGCCGAGGCCAAGGACCCGATCCGCATGGCACGTGCGATGAAATACGCCGTCAAGGCCGGGCGGGATTCCTATCTGGCCGGACGGATGCCAAAGAAAATGTATGCCGACCCATCATCTCCGTTGGCCGGTTTGATTTAGAAATCAGATATTTGCAGTGCGTTTTTAATCTAAATTTATAAGAATTAATTCACTGTCATCCTTGGGCGCAGCGCAGCGGAGACCCGAGGATTTGTGGCCTCAAACACCGAAGTCCGTTGCCCCTGGATTGCCGGGTCAAGCCCGGCAATGACA
>CAYWYB010000264.1:4045-7707 GCA_964462145.1 uncultured Rhodospirillaceae bacterium | reverse complement strand
AGGAAGAGGCGGAGGAGAAAATCGAATTCGATGCCGCCCTGACCTATTCCGCCCGCGAGGTGCTGCAAGGCATGGATTTCGAGTCCATGAGCGCCGATGAAGTGGCCCAGGCCAAGGCCATCATCGCGCGCATGCGCCTGCCCATCATGGCGGTGCCGACGCGGCGTCTGTCACCCGACCCACATGGCCGCCGGGTCGATATGCGGGCCAGTCTGCGGGCGGCACTTCGTAGCAGCGGCGGTGTTCCCCTGCGGCATCGTTCACCGAAACAGCGCCACCCGCCCCTGGTGGTGTTGTGCGATATTTCCGGTTCCATGAGCCGCTACAGCCGCATGTTTCTGCATTTCATGCATGCCATCACCAATGACCGGGACCGGGTGCATACCTTTGTTTTCGGCACCCGATTGACCAATATTACCCGACATCTGCGTCACCGGGATGTGGATATTGCCCTGGAAAAGGTGGCTGAGGGCGTGGAGGATTGGTCGGGCGGTACGCGTATCGGCCATTGCCTGCATGATTTCAACACTGATTGGTCGCGTCGGGTATTGGGCCAGGGGGCGGTGGTGCTGATGATCTCCGACGGGCTGGACCGGGACGCAGGCGAGGGCATCGGGGATGAGATTGAACGCCTGCATAAGTCGTGTAGGCGATTGATCTGGCTCAATCCCCTCTTGCGTTATGCGGGTTTTGAGCCCAAATCGAAGGGTATTCGCGCTTTATTGCCCCATGTTGACGATTTTCGCACAGTGCATAATCTTGCCAGCCTGGGTGATCTGGCGGAAGTTTTAAGCCGGCCCGAGCCGGGGCGGCGTACGAAATTTATGACGGAGGCAGCCTGATGGCAGCAGACACGGATGTTGTGGAGCACGAAAAGGTGCTGGAAAAGGCAGCGGAGTGGAAAGCCGCCGGCAAGGGCGTGGCTCTCGCCACCGTGGTTGCCACCTGGGGCTCGTCGCCAAGACCCGTTGGCAGCCAACTGGTGGTGGAGGAGGGCGGCGATTTCGTCGGCTCCGTCTCGGGCGGCTGTATCGAGGGCGCGGTGGTAACGGAAGCGCGCCAGACCATCCAGGACGGCCAGACCCGTTTGATCGACTATGGCATCTCGGACGAGACCGCCTGGCAGGTCGGCCTGGCCTGCGGCGGCAAATGCGAAGTCTTTATTGAGCCGGTGGACTAGACGTAAATGAAAACGGATCTTTTAAAACAGCTGCTTACCGACCGTGAAAGCAAGCGCCAGGTGGTCCTGGCGACGGATCTGGCGTCGGGCGAGGGGCAATTGCTCTATCCGGCGGAAGCAGCCGGTGGCGATGAACTGCTGGATGCCGCCCACCGGGTCATGGTCGCGGATAAAAGCGGCATCGTCGAACTGGCGGATGGCCGCAAGGTCTTTCTGCATGTCTATAATCCGCCCCTGCGCATGTTGATCGTCGGCGCGGTGCATATCGCGCAGCCGCTGTCGCAAATGGCGGCGCTGGCCGGCTATGACGTGGCCATCGTCGATCCCCGCCGCGAATTCGCCTCCGCCGACCGTTTTCCCGGCATTACCCTGATTGATGCTTGGCCCGATGATGGCGTCGCGCAATTCGCCCCTGACCGGCGCACCGCCATCGTCACCCTGACCCATGACCCCAAGCTGGATGATCCCGCCCTGATCAAGGTGCTGCGCTCGGACGTCTTTTATATCGGCTGCCTCGGCTCCAACCGCACTCATGGCAAGCGCCTGGAGCGCTTGGCCGCCGAGGGCTTTGACGAGACGGATTTCGCCCGCATTCATGGCCCGGTGGGTTTGGATATCGGCGCTAAATCACCGGCGGAAATCGCGGTTTCGATTATTGGCGAGGTAACGGAGGCCTTGCGCCGGCCGGCCCGCGCCGATGCGGCGGCGGCGCAATGATTTTCGGCTCTACGCCGTTGGCCCAGGCGGTCGGCGCTATTCTGGCCCATTCGGTCAGTGCCGGCGGTGTGCGCATGAAAAAGGGCCGCAATTTGACGGCTGACGACGTCGCGGCCCTGGCCAAGGCCGGTGTAGCAGAGGTCATCGCCGCCCGGCTGGAGGCAGATGACGTGGACGAGGACACAGCGGCCAATGCCATCGCCAAGGCCTGCCGGGGCACGGGCGCCCGTTTGCAGGAGGCCTTTACCGGACGCTGCAACCTGTATGCTGACGGCCCCGGCGTCATGGTGCTGGACCCCGCCCGCGTCGATCGGATGAACCGCATTCACGAGGCCATTACTATTGCCACCCTGGCACCCAACGAGGCGGTGGAGGCCGGCCAGATGCTGGCAACCATCAAGATCATACCGTTTGCGGCGCCGCGTGCGGCGGTGGATGAGGCCATCGCCGTAGCATCCGAAGGCGCAGCGCCGCTGTTGCACATTTCGCCCTACCGCGCCCGCCGCGCCGGCCTGATCATGACCACCTTGCCGGGCACCAAGGCCAAGGTGCTGGACAAGACCGCCGCCGTGCTGCGTGATCGGTTGGAACGCCTGGGCAGCGCCTTGGCCCATGAACAACGCTGCGCCCATACTGCCGACGACGTGGGGCGGGCGGTCGCGGCGCAGTTGGCCCAGGGACTGGATCCGATCATGATTTTCGGTGCGTCCGCCATTACCGACCGCCGGGACGAAGTGCCCGCCGGCATCGTGGCGGCGGGGGGCGAGATCGAACATTTCGGCATGCCGGTGGATCCGGGCAATCTGCTGCTGCTGGCGGCCAAGGGCGAAACGGCGGTGATCGGCCTGCCGGGCTGTGCCCGTTCGCCGAAACTGAACGGTTTCGATTGGGTGCTGCAGCGGCTGTTGGCGGACAGACCGGTGGGCCGGGACGAGATCACCGCCATGGGCGCCGGCGGTCTGTTGAAGGAAATTCCCTCCAGGCCGCAACTGCGCGCAGGCGATGTCAGCCAGGGCGCGCCGAAAGCCCCGCGCATTGCCGCCCTGATCCTGGCGGCGGGACAATCCCGGCGCATGGGTGCCGCCAACAAACTGTTGGCCGAGATCGACGGCAAGGCGATGCTGGCCCGTGTGGTCGAGGCGGTCCAGGCCTCGCAGATAAGCCAAATTCTTGGCGTTACGGGGCACGAGGCCGAAAAAGTCGCCGCAGCGTTGTCGGCTTACAGCGTCGGCACGGTGCATAACCCCAACTATGCCGACGGTCTGAGTACTTCGTTGCAGGCCGGTGTCGCCGCCCTGGCGGATGATGTGGATGGCGTCATGGTTCTGTTGGGCGATATGCCGCGCATCGCGCCCAGCCATATCAACCGCCTGATCGCGGCCTTTAACCCGGTCGAGGGCCGGGCCATCTGCGTCCCCACCTATCAGGGCAAGCGGGGCAATCCGGTGCTGTTCGCATCGCGGTTTTTCGCCGAAATGGCGACGGTGGGCGGCGACAGCGGCGCCAAGCACCTGATTGGCCAGCACGAGGATGACCTGGTCGAGGTGGCGATGGATGATGACGCGATCTTTTTAGACGTGGACACCCCCGATGCCCTGACCGCAATCCGCGCGGCGTCCATCGACTAATTATGGGGACACAATACTTAATTGCCCGGAACCAAGAACGAGAAGTAATTCCGGACAGGCAATTAAGTATTGTGTCCCCATAATTGTGTCCCCATAATTGTGTCCCCATAATTGTGTCCCCATAATTGTGTCCCCAT
>CAYWYB010000264.1:0-3945 GCA_964462145.1 uncultured Rhodospirillaceae bacterium | reverse complement strand
AATTGGGGCCTCGACATTTTGGGCGACCTCCTTATATAGTCCGGCCATGACCACGGACCGCAAACACCTGCGCAAACAACCGCGCCAGGGTCAGCTCATTACGGGGCGGCTTAGCCGCCCGGCCATTGCGTATGGCCGGGATGCAAGCCGCTTTTCAATGATGCCCCCTACACTGGAGTTTGCCAGCCATGTCTACTCAATTCGAAGAAGCTAACGACCAGCCGTCCCATCCCGCACCGCAAACGGCGGCGGAACCCCATTTTTTTCAAATTCAATCCCAGGCGGAAGCCTCGGCCCTGTCCCGGGTGTTGGAGCTGTTCGCCCTGCGCGACCTGATCCCGGCGGAGGTCACCTGCAAGCACGTCTCTGACGGCGAGGACAGCCTGCACATCCACATTGCCATTGCCCATCTGCCACCCCATCAGGCTGCCAACATCGCCGCCCGCCTGCGCAACATTATCCCCGTCACCCGCGTCGTCCTCGAACCGGCTGAGGTCTGAGGGCGCAGCCCGCGATATTATTGCCGCGTCAAGGGAATGACGCGGGCATCCGAACAGTGCTATTGATTTGGCAATGAATAGTGAATGTGTGGAGGAGCGAGACCATGAAAGTTGATGCGGTACTGACTTCGGACCTGGACAAGGCTGGCGCGGAGGCGGCGGAGCTGGAGGAAATGGGCTATGACGGGCTGAAATCCATCGAAACCGCCCATGATCCCTTCCTGCCCCTGCTGCTGGCGGCCCAGTCCACCAAGAACATCGATCTGACAACTGGCATCGCCGTGGCCTTCGCCCGTTCGCCCATGACCCTGGCCAATGTGGGCCATGATCTGAACGCCGCCGCCAAGGGGCGCTTTTCCCTCGGCCTGGGCTCGCAGATCCGCCCGCACATCACCAAGCGATATTCCATGCCCTGGTCCTCGCCGGCGGCGCGCATGCGCGAGATGATCCTGGCCATGCGGGCGATCTGGGCCTGCTGGCACGAGGGCAAGCCGCTGGAGTTTCTGGGCAAGTTCTATACCCACACCCTGATGACGCCGTTCTTCACCCCGACCAATACGGAATACGGTCCGCCCAAGGTCTATCTGGCCGCCGTCGGCCCGATGATGGCCGAGGTCGCGGGCGAGGTCGCCGATGGCCTGCTGGTGCACGGCTTCACCACCCAGGCTTATCTGGAAAATGTCACCATGCCGGCGCTGGAGCGCGGTTTCGCCAAGGCCGGCAAGACAAGGGCTGATTTCGAGATCGCCTATCCGGTATTCGCCGTCAGCGGCCGGGACGAGGCGGAAATCGCCGCCGAGACAACCAAGATGCGCCAGCAGATCGCCTTTTACGGCTCGACGCCCGCCTACAAGCCGGTGCTGGATTCCATCGACATGGGCGAATTACAGCCCGAACTGAACGCCATGTCCAAACAGGGCCGCTGGGAGGCCATGGGCGAGCTGATTGATGACAAGGTGCTGCATGCCATCTCGGTCCAGGGCGATGCGCGGGAAGTAGCCCGCCAGATCAAGTCCCGTTATGGCCACATCGCGGACCGCACGGCGGCCTCCTACACCTCCATGGGCCAGGAAGAGAAGATCGCGTTCATCGAGGAAATGCAGGCGGGGTAGGCCTTCTCCGGTCTCACTCCGGCGGATCGGGCAGGGTCAGGGTGAGCGCGATGGCGAGCGCCACCAGCGATGTCGTGGCGAGATAGGCGGGCGTGAAGCTGCCGCTGTATTCCGCCATGGCGCCGGCGGCGATGGGTCCAAGCATCTGCCCCATGCCTTGCAGGATCGAAATCGTGCCGATCACGCCCGCCGCCCGGTCAGGGCTGACGTAGTCGGCGGCGGCGGCCGTGATGATCAGGGGCACGCCAAACATGGACAGTCCGTACAGGATAACTGATAGATAGACCGGCCAAACGCCGCCATAGCCGCCCTGGGCGATCAGGACGTAGGCGCAGCCTTGCAGGAAAAACGCCGCCGTGATGCCTAGGCGCCGGCCCACGCGGTCCGACAGGGCACCCAGCACGGGGCCGCAGAATAGCGAGAAAAAACCAAGCCAGATCCAGAATCGTCCGGCCGTGGCCTCCGCCATGCCATGTTCGTGCACCAGGGTGGTGACGATAAAGGTGCCATAGACCACGTAACTGGCGCCAAACAGGAAATAGATCGCCGCCAGACGGATGACCAGGTTTCGGGACGCCGCGCCGCTGAGGCTGGCCGTCTGCCCCGCGCCCATGCGTTCTGCCAATGTATCGCCGTCACCGCCGTTTGGGCCGGCTGCTTCACCAAAGGGTTGCAGGCCCAGATCGCCGGGGCGATTGCGCATGACGGCGTAACAGAAAATCGCGATGGGTAGGCAGACCGCCGCCAGGCCACCCCAGCCCAGGCGCCAGCCGATCGCGCCTTGAGTGTCATTGATAAGGGGGATGCACCAGCCCGACAGCATCATCGCCAAACCGGCGCCCGCGGATAGTAAACCTGATGCCAGACCGCGCCATTTCGTGCTGAACCAATGGGGCAACAGGGCCACGACCGAGACAAAGGCCATCGCGGTGGACATCCCCGTACCCGAATACAGGATCACCAGGGGCAGAAAGCCATCCGACAGGGCGACCCCCGCCATGGTGACGACGATGGTCATCAGGGTCATGGCGATCAGGCGCCGTTCGCCAAAACGGGGCAGTAATCGCCGCACCAGCAGGGCGCCAAGCAAATAGCCGATGAAATTGCCAGTGCTGATCCAGCCCATCTGTACATAGCTGAGGTTCAGGGCCTCGCCCATGGCCGGCAACAGCATGCCCAGGGCAAACCGCCCCACGCCCATGGAGACGAATACGCTGAGGACGGCCGACAGCACGATCCACCAGCCATAATGCAGGCCAAGAAAGCCGCCAGCGCCGTTTCCCATATCGGGCGGGTTGGCCGCCTGTCCGGTAAAATCCTGGCCGTCTAAATCTTGATTGGGGGAACTCATGTGAAAACGGCTAATATCCCATCAGGCAGGGCGTCGGGTGAGGCATCGGGCGGCGGCATGCCGTATAGTGATACGTGAACAGGGACGAAGGGGCAACAATGGCGGACGGTTCTTCCAGCCCCGGCGGCGAGGCCTATTGCCTTGACGAACTGCGTCGTGGCGATCGGGACCGCTATTTGATCTTGCTGTTCGCGCCGCGCAAATTCCGGCCCGTGCTGGCGGCGCTGTATGCTTTCAACCTGGAATGCGCCCGCGGGGTCATGGCGGGGGGCGAACAGCCCTTGTTGGGACAAATGCGCCTGCAATGGTGGCGCGATGGCCTGCAGGCGGGGGACGAGGCGGCTACCCACCCTGTGCTGTCCCTGTTGGCCGAACGGCGGGATTTGCTGCCGGGCCTGCTGGATATTCTGGCCGCGCGGGAGCGGGATCTGACCGATCCGCCCTTCGCCAATCTTGCCGAAGTGGTCGTCCACGCCCAAGCTACGGGCGGTGCCCTGGCCGCTCTGGCGGCCCAGGTCCTGGGTGATGGCGATGGCCATCGGGACGCGGCGCGGGCGGCGGGCACGGCCTATGCCCTGGCCGGCATGCTACGCGCCATACCTTACCAGGCGCCGGGCCGTGGTTTTCAGGGCCGTCTCTGCCTGCCGGACGATATGCTGGCCGGGCATGGCCTGACGGCGGACGATATCTGGTCCGGGCAACATCGCGCCGTGGTCAGTGACTGCGTCGGCCAGATCGCGGCGGTGGCGGCGCGGGAGGTGGAGAAGTTGGCCGATTTTGGCCGCGTGGGCGGCAGCCTCTCGCCGTTGCTGCACGGCAGTCTGGCGCGGGCCTATCTGCGCCGCCTGGAAACAGCCGGCAACGACCCCTTCGGGCCCGATCTTGGCCTGAACCCGTTGGCCCGGCCCCTTATGTTGTGCTGGCGGGCCCTGTTGCGCCGGCCCTAGAAAATCTCAGACCGCCAGCCAGGCCTCCAGATCGG
>CAYWYB010000263.1:0-7727 GCA_964462145.1 uncultured Rhodospirillaceae bacterium | reverse complement strand
GCTGCCATAAACATGGATGGCGCCAAAAGGTGCTAACACATCAATGATCAGTTTTGCATTGGCGGCAAGGTCAACTTCAATAATTTTGTCTACGCCTCGGCCGTCCGTTAGTTCCTTGATGGCGGCGGCGACATCGTCCCGGCGGTAGTTGATCGTATGATCGGCACCGGCGGCGCGCGCGATGGCAGCCTTTTCGTCGCCGGAAACAGTGGCGAAGACATTGGCCGCGCCCTTCAGCTTCGCCATTTGAATGGCGTAGTGACCAACCGCGCCGGCGCCGCCCGCAACCAGGATGGTCTGTCCCTCGACGGCGCCATCCAGGGTAATGCCGCGCAATGCCGTCAGGGCGGGAATACCAAGGCAGGCGCCGGCGGCGAAGTCGGTATTGTCGGGAAGTTGTACGGCCTGTTCCGCCGGCAGGGCGATGTATTCCGCGCAGGTGCCCGCCGCGCGCATGAAGGCCGCGTTCCAGATCCAGACCCGCTCGCCCACGCGCGAGGACGGTACATCCCGGCCCACCGCGTCGATAATGCCGGCGCCGTCGCTATGGGGAATCACGCGCGGTCCCGGCATTGGCCGCACCGCATTGGGACCTCGGCTTTTCACATCGGAAGGATTGACGCCCGAGGTATGCAGCCGCACCAGAACTTCGCCCGGGCCCGGTTCGGGGGTCGCAACCTGGGCAACCGTCAGGACGTCGGCCGCGGGGCCCTGTGCCTCGTAATAGGCAGCTTTCATTTGGTGCCTCCCGCCCGCACGTAGGCCTCGGTCAGGATACGGATATGATCGCGGAAATGTGGGCGCATGCGCTCGGTCCAGGGGGTGTTGGCCGCGGTTTTCCAGGCCTCGCCGTATGTCACATCCGGCGATGTTAGATGATAGATCGCGACATAGCGGTGGGTGCCCTCGGCGTCCTCTCCGGTGCGATAGCGCCGGGCCGCCAGGGTGCCGGGAACGGCGGCCAGGGCCGGCAGGTGTTCCTGGTCGTACCAGGCATTGAAATCTTCCTCGACCTCCTCGGCGATATTCATCGTATTGAGCAATAACCCGCCCGCGCCCGCCGGCGCCGGTGCATTGCCGGGTGCGATCTGCGTGCCTTCAAAGCGCAGTAATCTGTCGCACATGGCGGTGACGCGCTTGGACCAGACGGAAAGATTGTCGTAGGCGATGGCGCGATAGGCCTCGGAGTGCATCACCTCGACCGTATCCAGGTCATAAGTGGCGATAGCGACGTTCGGATCATCCACACTGATCCAACGCTCGCAGGCGCCAAAGCCGGGAATCGCCTGGCGTTCGGGGACGTGCTCCAGATCATACCAGTCGTGAAATTCATCCGCGTGGGCATTCGAGAAATCGAACGCGGCGATGAGCAGGCCTTTGGCCATTGCTGCCTCCAAATTTGATTCTAAATGATTTTGCGCAGGATATGACGGCGGTTGGTGGTGAAGGGGCGCACCTCGGTGGGCCAGCGGCCGCGCTCGCCCGCTTCGGCCCATTCCGGGCTCAACAGGACCTCCGCGCTTTCGATTTCATAACTGACGCTGTAGCGCGGCTCCGTACCTGGGTCCATCACGCGCTCTTCGCCCGCCAGCATCATCCGCAGGGGCTGGCGAACGGAGCGGGTGGCGGATATGACGCCCGGCACGGCGGTCAAGTAGGGCACGTGCTCGCTGTCATAAACCTCGTTGAAAAAGTCTTCTTTGTCGGCGGGAACATCCATGCTGACGACGAAAAGATACCGCGATGCCATTGCCTGCCGCTCCATGCTGCCGGATTGAAGGGTTCAATGTTTTCATGTTTTCCTCTTACTGGCCACGGCTAATCGAACGCGATAGGCTTGCCGGCGATATCCCGGCGACCCTGATGGATGGATTTGAGATGAACATTGGTATCGTGGTTCCCTTGCCCGCCTATACAATCGACCCCGCCTTCGTGGCCAAAACGGCCGAGGACCTTGGTTTTGATTCGATCTGGTACGGCGAGCATCCTGTGGTGCCCGTGCATTCTGACAGCCCGTTCCCCTCCACCGGCGGCGAGATCCCGATCAGCTATTCCCACTTCACCGAGCCGTTTATCGCCCTGGCGCGGGCCTCGGCGGTAACCACCCGGATCAAACTGGCGACGGGGATAACCCTGGTGCCGGAGCGCAATCCCCTGCTGCTGGCCAAGGAAGTCGCCACCTTGGATCTATACAGCGGCGGGCGTTTTCTGTTCGGCGTCGGCACCGGTTGGTTGCGCGAGGAAACCGAGCTTATGGGCGGCGATTTCCCCCGCCGGTGGAGCCAGACCCGCGAAGCGCTCGACGTCATGAAAAAGCTGTGGACCCAGGAAGAAGCGGAGCACCACGGCGAATTTTTCGATTTTCCCCCCGTGCGCTCCTATCCCAAGCCGGCGCAAGAGCCTTACCCGCCGATCCTGATCGGCGGCATGGCGAAAAACGTCCTGCAACGGGTCGTGGCCCATGGCGACGGCTGGATGCCGAACCGGACAACCCCGGCCATACTGAAAGACAGCCGGCGGCAGCTTGATGTCATGTGTGAAGAGGCTGGGCGCGACCCCAAGACCATCAGTATCTCGGTCTACGGTCAGGTGCCTGACCGGGATGCCTTCCTATCCCTGTTCGATGCCGGTGCCGACAGGGTCGTGGTGCGCCTCGACTGGGTCGAAACCAAAGCCGAGATGACGGCCCAGCTTGAAGGCCTTGCCGAAAACTTGCTTTAGGCGCTATTCCGCCGCCGCCAGGGCGGAAATTGGTGCATAGCCGTAGGCATTGACCAGATCCAGCTCCGCCACCGCGTCGAGGCCACGCTGCAAGGCCGCGCCGGTCAGATGTTTTTGCGGTTTGCGCAAGGGGCCGGCGGGCATGCCCATGGCTGCCATCAGCGACTTCATGGGTACCGGGTTGATGGCCGAATAGGCGTAATGCAGCATGGGCAGGTTGCGCAAGTAGGCTTCCTGGAAGTTCTGCGCGTCCTCGAAATTCTCCCACGGCTTGGAGATCACCGCCATTTCGCGCGGGATGATATTGCCGGTCATGTTGGCGACGCCGTGGCCGCCCAGGGACATGATCGGCACGATCAGGCCCAGATTGGGGGAGCAACAGCACATCAGGCTCATCTCTGGCTTGGCGCGGGCGATTTGGGCCGCCTGGGCCACGCGGCCGGTGGATTCCTTCAACAACTGCACGTTCGGATGGGCCGCGATGCGCAGAACTTCGTCTGCCGACAGATCGGTCTTCACTCGCGGCGGGTTGTTATAGACGCCTAAGGGAATGGGCGAGGCATCGGCCACTTCCAGGAAGTATTCGACGATGTCTTCGTTGGCGGCGCAGATATAGGAGGGCGCCGCGACCATGGCGCCGTCCGCGCCTTCGGCTGCCGCCTGTTTGACATAGGCGATGGTGGTTTCCGTGGTCGCGCCGGTGCAGCCGTACCACATTTCCATGCCCGGCTTTTTCTGCTTCATGGTGGTGCGGACGATGGCGTGGCGTTCCTCCATGGTCAGCATGGAGACCTCACCGGACGAACCCATGATCAGAACACCGGAAGAGCCGTTCTCCCGCTGAAATTCGATCAATGTGCGAAAGCCGCCGAAATCGATGGAATAATCCTGGTTCATGGGCGTGATCAAAGCCACGAAAGAGCCGCTCAGCAGAGGTTTGGACATCTTGGATCTCCTAATTCAGAGGCTGTATTGTAACCTAATTCATGCCCGCGCGGTAGGGTGGGCGGCGACGCGGTCAAACCAAGCGTTTACGTTGTCGAGGTTTTCCGGCACCCGCACGCCCACGGCCTTGCCCAGAACCAGGGCGCATTGCAGGGTGATATCGGCAACGCTGTAGTTGTCGTTGACGATATAATTCCGGCCCGCCATTTCGCCATCCAGCCAGGCCAGGCTGGACAGGGTTTTTTCCCGGCTGATCTCGCCCCATTCAGCAACCTGGGTATGCACGCCTTTCCACATTTCGTGGGTATGGCCAAAAACGTGGATCAACGGCAGCAGGATTTCCAACTCCATGCGCCGGTTCCACATTTCCACCTGGGCCCGTTCCACCGGGGTGGTGCCCATCAGGGCCGGTTCGGGATGGATTTCTTCGAGATAGCGGCAGATGGCGCCGGACTCGGCGATGCAGGTGCCATCATCCAGTTCCAGCACCGGCATCTTGCCTAGTGAGTTCTTGGCCAGATAATCCGGCTGTCTGTTTTCCCCCTTCATCATGTCCACGGCGACCGTGGGGATCTCCAGACCCTTTTCGGCGACAAAAATCCGAACCCGGCGGGCATTGGGGGAGGGGGGCAGGTCATAGAGTTTCATGGGGTGCTGTCCTCATTGCTGGTTTTTTCTAAATTCTTCGCTGGTGGTAATGTACTTGACCCTGCCAAGGCCGTCACGTTCCCAAGTTTCCGCCAAATGCATGCCGAGTTTTTCCATTACCCGGTGCGAGGCTTGGTTGGAGGCCTTGGCGATTGCTACGATCTCGGTCAGGCCAATGACATCGAAACCATGCGCCATGGCGGCCAGGCCGGCCTCGGTCGCCAAGCCCCGGCCCCAGGCACTTTTCGCCAAACCGTAAGAGATCTCGATCTCGCTGTCGCCCGCCAGGACGGGGTCGCGGTAACGCAGGCCGCATTCCCCCAATAGCGCGCCGCTCTGTCGATCCAGCACCGCCCACAGGCCAAAGCCATGCTGTTGCCAATGATCAATGATTGCGGCCAGTTCCCGTTCGGTCTGCGCCGGTGTCTGTACGCCCAGCTTACGGATCGCCATGACCGCCGGATCGCCATATATAGGCGTCAGGGCGGCAAGATCCGCTGTCACGAAGGGTCGCAGGATCAGCCGTTCGGTCTCTAAAGTGGCGGTCATGCCTCGATCCGCCGCCATGCGGCGACAAAATCCCGGGCATTTTGACCGACCTCCGCCGCCGTCATGCCTGGTTTGTAGAGGGCCGATCCCAGACCAAATCCGGTGGCGCCGGCGGCATGATAGTCCGCCATTTTATCGGCCGAGATGCCGCCTACGGGGAAAAGCCCCAGGTCCTTGGGCAGCACGGCGCGCCAAGCCTTGACCGCGATGGGCGGCAGGCTCTCGCCAGGGAACATCTTCAGGCCATCCGCGCCGGCGGCGAGCGCGGCGAAAGCCTCGGTCGGGGTGGCAACGCCGGGCAGGCAGAACATATTGCGTGCCTTGGCCTGGCCGATCACGGCGCCGTCGCTGTGCGGCATGACGATCAGGCGGCTATTGGCGGCGGCGACCTGATCCACTGCCTCGGCGCTTAACACCGTACCGGCGCCGATCAGGGCCTGTTTACCAAACGCCGCCGCCAGCTCGGCGATGCTTTGCATCGGCTCCGGCGAATTCAGGGGCACCTCGATGATGCGGAAGCCGGCTTCGAACAAGGCCTGGCCCACCGCTACGGCTTCGTCGGGGCGGACGCCGCGCAGAATGGCGATCAGGGGCAGTTCCGCCAGGCATGTGTCTAAATTCATCATCAGGCTAATAATCCCGCCGCCATCGCAATGCGCCATTGGCCTCGCGCGGCGGCGCCATCAGGTGCTTGGCCGCCGATCAGGCCGCAGTGTGCCAGAGCGGCCAAATAACGCCGGCCCAGATCCGGGTTGCCGATAACCGTTATCATATTGCCTGGATCCTGCATCACTAGACGCGCCTCGGCAATCTCCGTGCCGATTAACAGGCCGGAAAGATAATCCGCGACGCCGCTTTCGGGCAACTCGCCGAACAGTGCCAGGGTGCGGGCGCTGAACAAGCTTTGTAAGCCGCCGTTTGAAGCAAAGCCATATTTCACGCCGCGGGCAAAGGCCCCGTCGTCGTCATCCGCGCCTTCCGTCATCATCCGGCCCAAAATTGTATGATCCTTCAGGGCGGCGAATAACTCGCCGGTCATGAAGGTCGCGAACCAGGTGATGCGGCCATCCTCGACCAGGGCCCATTTGCTGTGACTGCCCGGTAATAGATACAGACCATCCACGCCTGCGCCAAAAATCTGCGTCTCTTCTCCGCGCATGACGTCCGGTACGCCGTCCGCATTGCGATAGGCCAGGCCGGGAACAAAATGGATAGGACGCTCAAACTCATCATGGCGGTACAGGATTACGTCCCCAGCAGCCGCCGGCAGATCTAGATAAGGCACTTCCACCCAGCCCTGGCGCGAGCCGATCATGCCGGAGGCGACAATGGGCATGGCAGGGTTCGCCGCCAGCCAGTCGCCGGCCAGCGCGGTCAGGGCATCGGCAAAGGCGCCGTTCTGAACATTCAGAATGCCGGCATCGGCGGCGCGCTCGGCCAGTACACTGCCGTCCACCGCCATGAGGTAGCCGCGAAGTGAAGTTGTCCCCCAATCGAGACCCAGAAGTGCCGGTGCCATTTCAAGTTCAGGCGGCATCCGCGTGCTGGTCACTGGCTTGAAACAGCCAGACCCCGTCGTCGCCGGTTTCGCGGACGACACGGCCCTGACCCTTCAGGCAATGCAGATGAGACAAGGATTCGCTCATGCCCAATAAGGCCTCGAACGGGTTCAATTCACGCTGGAACATCACCTTCAGGGTGGATAGAACCCGTGTTGGTTCGGTGCAGAACTCTTCCAGGGTGGCCAGGCGTTCCGCATGGTGCTGGCGCAGGAATGCCAGGCGCGGGTGCAGGCGGTAAAATGGCAGGCCATGGGCCGGCAGCACCAGGGTATCGTTGGGCAAATGATCAAAATTAGCCAGAGTATCGAGATACAGTTGCAATGGATTGGCGGCAGGCTCGGAGGCGTGCAGGCCAATATGCGGCGTGATCCTGGGCAGGATCTGATCGCCAGAAATCAGCACCCGGGTCTTGTGATTGAACAGGCACAGATGCTCGGGCGAATGGCCCTGGCCGACAATGACCTGCCAGTCATCCTCGCCGATGCGGATCTCCTGGCCGGCCCGGAACGACTGCCCCTGCGGCGGCAGGGGTGTCACGGCCCTGCGAAAATAGTCATAACTGCTCTCGGCCATATCCGCCAAGGCCGCTTGCGAACAGCCGACATTGCGGAAAAACTGCAACTGCCATTCAGGCATCTTTTCGGAATGGTCCAACTCCGCCACGCGGCCTTGTAGCCATTCCCGGTGGGTCATCCACAATTCGCAATTCCAATGCCGCGTCAACCAGCCGGCCTGGCCAATGTGATCGGGATGGAAATGCGTGCAAAAGACCCTGGTCACCGGCTTGCCGTCCAGGAAATTGGCGAATACCTCCAGCCACAAATTGTGAATGCGGTCGGTGTTCATGCCGGTATCAACGATGCACCAGCCCTCGCCGTCGCGCAGCAGCCATAGATTGATGTGGTCCAGGCCGGTCAGTTCCAATGGCATCCGCAGCCAGTAAATGCCGGGCGCGACTTCCTGCGGCCTGCCCGGCTCGGCTGCCTCTTCAAAAGGATACTGGACTGCGTTCTCGGCGACCATGAACTGCCTTTCCGTGCACGGGTCAGGTGGGGGCCGTGTGGCCGCCGCTGCCGTTACCTCGTTGCCAATGATTTGGAATATGTTAGCCACATGCTAACTTAACGTTGACGTAAACGTCAAATGCAAGCTTGCTCAGGATTGCTTTGGCGGCCTAATTCGCGGCACCATTTCGCCGCCGCCGAGTTGCATTATGTCAAATATATGAAGGCCTTGTGGGTAAACTTGTTAGCCCGCATTATTCATGGCGGCCACCTGGTTTGAACAGGACGCGCGGTATCT